>JAHHRS010000039.1 GCA_020025675.1 Oscillospiraceae bacterium | reverse complement strand
CTGACCTCTTGAATGCCATTCAAGCGCTCTCCCAGCTGAGCTATACCCCCAGATGATCTTGTTAAACACGCCCTCTATCGGGCAGAAATTATAATAACAGAAGTCGGGGAGAATGTCAAGCGCAATTTGACTTTTTTTATTATTTCCCGGGAAAATTTAATATTAACCTTACAGTGGCCATGTTGGAAGCCAGCGCAGCAGTTTTGAAGCGCTTACATTATCCACCGGGTAGCCGCTCAAAACAGGATAAAACAGCACAAAGAGTGCCAGCGATACAGCTGCAAAGGGAAGTGTCCATCTGAGCCAGTCTTTCCTGTTGCGGCGAAGAATATCGAACACATAAGCGATAGCCAAAACCAGAAATACGGAAGATGCAAAATAGTGGTACTCAAAGGTAAGACGCTTAATGAAAAACCAGGGAGCAAGCTGAGCCAGATAGCCAACAAGGATAAAGCCGGCTTTCCTGTCTTTTCTGAAAAGAGCCGTATATATGAGCACAAAGAGACTCAGCAGACCACCCCAGCACAAAGCCGGATTTAAAAAGGCGGCAATAGATGAACGGGTGCCGTCTTCAAAATAATTCAGGTAATACAAAATCGGCCTGATGTTCAGTATCCACTGATACCAGCGAGAAGCGTATGGATGTTCTGACTGTACATTTACATGATAGGAGAACATGAATTCCTGATTATCAAGAACAATATCCGTGTACTGTTTGCTAAATGGTCCTACACCTTTTGCAGTACCGTAAGGAATGTAAGAAAAATAATATATAGTGCATGGAATGGCAACAAAGAAAAGCAGACAGAAAAGACAGTTTTTAATAAATGCTTTCCATGGAAGCTTATCTTTATTTTGAATAAAAGTTCTGCTCCAGTACATAAGCCATATCACAGCCAATCCTGCGCCGGCATATATGCATGTCCATTTACTCGAAGCTCCAAGACCGAAGAAAATGCCTGAAAGAGCCAGATCCCGCCTGTTACCGTTTTCATAAAACCCGTACATAAAAAGATACATAAGGAGAATAAAGAAAACTGCGAAGCTGTCTATGGTGGCTATTCGTGTCTGAACAAAGTGCATGAAATCGGAAGCAAACACTATTGTGCCAAGGGCCGAGACAGTCTTACTGCGAAAGATACGCTTTAAGAGGTAATACATAATAGGCAGCATTAAAACTCCGCATATGGTTCCGGAAAAACGCCAACCAAATGGAGTCATGCCGAAAAGAGAGATACCTAGAGAAATAATGATTTTACCAAGAGGCGGATGACTTATTTCATATGGCCACACGCCGTTTAAATGTTCCCATGCTGTGCGGGCATGGTAAATTTCATCAAAGTAGCTGGAATTCATGTAGCTCTCACATTCAGGATAAAGCTCCTGTTCATCACAAAGCGCCAAAGTTTCGGAACTTATTGAAAGAGCACCGGAGTTTTCGTCAAGAAAAACTATTTCACCAAGCCAAGGGTTACCTGAAACACAATCAATTTTAATATATCGGGGCTTAAAGCTGCAATCTATATCTAATTTGTGCCATTTCAGTACATCGGAATGCTCCTGCTCAAAGCTTAGTATCGGATAATAATTCTCCCCATCTAAAGAACATGAAAACTCATAGCTGCCTGTACCTACTCCTGTATACAGCATTATTTTTGAAGGTACATTTTCTGAGCTAAGCTCTAAAATAACCGAATTGCCTTCCATAGGCGTAAAGCTTTGGGGGGCGGAAGTATCTCCCAAACCGAAAAAGGCAGCAAAAGCATACACGGCGCAGAGAACAACTAAAAAAATTACCTCTGTGCGCCGAGAACTCTTGCTGTCTTTTTTAGAAAGCGTTTCTTTATTATCGGGAAGAACGCAGTATTTAAGATTTGGAAGTGCTGAAAAAAACAGAATAAGCAAAAGCGCCGCCGCTATGGGCGGCGCATATTGTAATAATTTCATTTAGAATTTAATTTCCTTTTAAAACATCGTGCAGCTCTTTGACAGAGGGAAGAACGTAGTCAGGCTTACGCTCAGCATCCTCTACCATTTTCTGGGTAGTCTCGCCTGAGAGAACCAAAACAGATACGGAGCCGGCGTTCTGAGCAACAGCTATGTCTGTGTAGAGTCTGTCTCCAACAGCACATATCTTTTCATTGGCAATACCTGTCATCTTGGAAATAACATCTATCATGTTTCTGTTGGGCTTTCCTATATAAGTTGGCTCAACACCGGAAGAGGCCGTCAGCAGGGCACAGATACTTCCGCAGTCCGGAAGCACTTCGTCATGGGGCATAGGGCATACCCAGTCGGGATTTGCGGCAATGAACTTTGCACCGCGGCGGAGGAAGTGGCACGCTTTATTGAGCTTTTCATAATACAGTTCAGTGTCAAAGCCTACTACCACTACATCAGCCTCATCTTCTACCAAATTAATGCCGTAGCTGAGAAGTTCACGTCTGAATGCTCGTGTACCTACTAGGTAAACTCTTGCACCGGGATAATTCTGATTTAAATACATACCTGTGGCCATGCCGGAAGTAAAGACATTTTCTGACTCACATGGGAAGCCCAGACGGCGAAGTCTTCCTATATAGTCTTCACCGGCGCGGGAGGAATTATTTGTGAGATAAATGTACTTTTTACCTAAAGCCGGGAGATTCTCCATTAAATCAATTGCACCGTTATATACATCGTCTCCAAGATAAAGAGTACCGTCCATATCAAAAAGAAAGAGTTCACAGTTTAAAAGCTTATCGTAATTCATACTGCCTCCGAATTTTATAATTTATCTGTATAAGCCAAAAACCCGGCAAGTAGGAAAGCAATAAGCCGGGTTTTGGCACTATGTAATCAGTCCTCGTTTGCCCACATAAGAGCACATTTGACGGCTTTATGCCAGCCGTGAATAAGACCTACTCTCTTTGACTCCTCCATGGATGAGGTAAAAATCTTACTGACGGACCAGTTTCTTTTTATATCATCCAGATTCTTCCAATACCCGACTGCAAGACCTGCAAGGTATGCAGCTCCGAGAGCTGTTGTCTCAATGCACTGGGGTCTGTATACGTCAGAACCTACAATGTCTGATTGAAACTGCATAAGGAAGTCATTGGCGCATGCGCCGCCGTCTACCTTCAGCTCTGAAATTCTAATGCCCGAGTCTCGCTCCATAGCTCTTATTATATCGTAGGTTTGGTAGGCAAGAGATTCAAGAGTTGCTCTGATAAGGTGGGCACGGGAGAAACCGCGTGTAATACCAACAATTGCACCGCGGGCATTCTGACTCCAGTATGGAGCTCCGAGACCGGTGAATGCGGGGACAACGTAGCCACCGGCTGTATCAGGCACACGCTCAGCATACTGCTGGCTTTCCTTAGCGGAAGAGATTACGCTCAGTTCGTCACGGAGCCACTGTATTGCGGCACCTGCAGCGAAAATACTGCCTTCAAGAGCATATTCCACATGGTCATCGTAACCGGCAGCAATAGTGGTTACAAGGCCGTTATTGCTGCGCACTATTTCCCGACCTGTATTCATAAGGAGAAAACAACCTGTGCCATAAGTGTTCTTTAACTGACCCGGCTCAAATCCGCACTGACCGAAAAGAGCACATTGCTGGTCGCCGGCTGCCCCTGCAATTGGAATCTGACCTCCGTAGAGTTCAAAAACAGTATTACCGTAAATATAGCTTGAGGGTTTGACCTCCGGGAGCATACACTCTGGAACATCCAGCAGCTGCAGGAGTTCCTTGTCCCAGCAAAGGTCCTTGATGTTAAAGAGCATGGTACGGGAGGCATTAGTGTAGTCAGTGACGTGAACGGCACCATCGGTAAGCTTCCAGATAAGCCATGTATCAATAGTACCAAAAAGCAGTTTCCCGGCGCATGCACGTTTTCTTGCTCCGGGCACATTGTCCAGAAGCCACTTTATTTTTGACCCGGAGAAATATGCGTCAGGGACAAGACCGGTTTTTTCCTGAATAACGGGTCCGTAGCCTCGCTGCACCAAATCATCAATTATTCCGGATGTACGGCGGCATTGCCAAACTATGGCATTCGCAATAGGTTCTCCGGTGTCTTTATCCCACACCACGGTGGTTTCACGCTGGTTTGTTATACCGATGGCGGCAATATCTGAGGCCTCCACCTGAAGCTTTTCCATGGCAGCCCGGGAAACCTCCAAAGTAGTGTCCCAAATTTCCATGGCATCGTGCTCTACCCAACCCGGGTGAGGAAATATCTGCTTAAATTCCTTTTGAACGCTTACACAGATATTTCCTTTTTTATCAAATAAAATGCATCGGGAGCTTGTAGTGCCCTGATCCAGTGCCATAATGTATTTCATTTTATAAACTCCTTATTTAGAGTATTTTACTTATTCGGCTATAAGCCGCTCCATACGGCAGAGTGTGAGTCGGTTCCTGATAGCGGCGGAAATGGCCAGTGCATCATGCTTCAAACTCTCATCAATGCCAAGATCGGATAAGCTGTGCTTAGCGCCGATAGCTTTATAAAGTTCTGTGAGTTCCTCAGCAGAGGGAATGTGAGAAATGATTTCACGGATTTCCTGCCAATGCTCTTTAATGTTTTCCGCAGGGAAGGTATTGAGAACATCGTTCTCATTTTCTTTGAAAATGCCATCGGCCAGATCGCCGAAGATGTAGTTGACCCAATCCGGGTCAAGGGGCTTGAAAGGCTTTACATCAATAGTCTCACGCTCAGCCAGCCTGTGGTATTCTTCTGCACAGATAATAGTACCTACACCAACACATTCGCCGTGCATACCGTGAGCATTTTCAAATCCCCGGGGCTTCATCTCTACCAGGTGAGCAATAAGGTGCTCTGCACCGGATGCGGCGCGGCTGTGAGAGAGAATCTGCATAGTCAGACCGGAGAGCATCTGAGCGTAAGCCATAGCCTCAAAGTCTGCAGGCTTGCCGTCACGCAGGTCGTTGGCGCACTTTATCATAGTATCCAAGGCATCCTGAGCCATATCATAAACTCTCTGGCAGAAGTACTCACCGCTTACAAGATGAGCTATTTTCCAGTCGGCAAGAGAAATGTACTTTGCCAGAATATCCTGTACACCTGAAACGGTCAGGAAGGAAGGAGCACCGGAAACGATATTCAGGTCGCAGATAACAGCATCTGCAGACTGCATGGGTATGGATTTCTTCTGCCCGTCAATGATAATGGAACATATATTGGCGGTAAACCCGTCAGAGGAGACAAGAGTAGGAATCGCCACAAAGGGAATACCCAGCTTGAAGGCACTGTAACGACCGAAGTCCATAAGAGTGCCGGAGCCAACCACAACAATATAGTCGGGTTTGCGGACAAGCTTTGTCATCATGTCCTCAATGAGACCTTTCTCACTGTGCAGACCCTGAGCCTCAAGAACAATTTCCTGATCAGCCTTGATATGTGTCATGGTGGGAAGGTTATAGGTGTTGGTATCATAAATAACAGTACGGAAGCCGGAGAGACCGCAGTCACTCATATATTTATCGAAGTCTTTGAGAGCGCCGTATTCACATACAACAAGCTTTGTTCTCAGCTCATGGTCACGTCCGCAGGCGCATGGTCCGGTGTATTTTGAAGTGTCAAGAATCATTTAGAAAAATCCTCGCTTTCCCATAATAAAATTAAAAAAATTAATAACATTTTTAATTTTACAACAATAAAACTGCAAATGCAATTATATTCTATGCAGTTATAAACAGTCAGGAGAAAATGACTGAAAAATTAAACAAATTAAGAA
The DNA here is from genome assembly GCA_020025675.1 of Oscillospiraceae bacterium. Taxonomy (GTDB): domain Bacteria; phylum Bacillota; class Clostridia; order Oscillospirales; family Oscillospiraceae; genus Limivicinus. Next base: position 14,014 of record JAHHRS010000039.1, on the reverse strand, counting down.
ACCGCCGCAACAAAACGGCGGCTTCTTATGAAAGTGTATATAAGTATCAGCGTATTACTCAGCCAAGAGTAAGAGTGTTGGTTACAGTAATAACACAAGCGATAATGCCCATTATTATACCGCCTATGTATGGGTTCTTGGTCTTACGGTAAATTTTGCTGCATACGAATGCTGCAAGAGGGAGAATAAAGGCAATCGGGTAGAGCCAGATACCGATAATGCTGCCACCGCAATTAGTTAGCTCGGTCCACAGGTAACCTTTAGACAGGAAAGTGAGGTACTGTACGGCAATCATAATGATAGGACCGACAAATACGAAGAACATCTGAAGGGCTGTGCTTCCCCATCCTTTTTTGCCTATCTTTACAAAGTTGAAGCCGTTTGTGGCAACAGACAGTGCAATGTAATAAACAAGCCAGAAAACAAGGTACTTTGCAATCGTTGCAAAGTGGAAGGGAGCAAAGGCACGAATGGTAATCCAGCACCAGAGACGGAAGTCTGCAAGGAAGAAGTAATCAGCAATGAATACCAGAGCGTAGGAACCGGCGGAAACACTGACAGCCAGAAGAACAGTCTTCCAGAGTTTGCGTCCGCTTATCTTTACGCCGCGCTCGGCAAGATCAAGGCCGTTCTTTTTGCTGAAGCAGAAATAGCTGATAATAAGTACAAGGATAGTGAAAAGACCGCAAAGGAGAGTCCACATACCAATGTACCATGAACCACTCTGATTAAAGAATGCCGGCTGAGTCTTTTCTAACCATTTATATATTGTGGGATAGCTTATAATTGCAAAGAGCGTGCAGATTATAAATCCGCCCCAGTACCAGAGTTTTCCTTTGCCGGAGGGAGCAGGCAGAGGCTCAACTTCGCCCACAGCTTTCAGCTCTGAGAAGAAACGGCAGTCAAGAAGTGCAATAGCAAAGTAAATTATGAACATGAAGAAGCCTACAACACCAAGAGCGTTGAAAAATGCTTTCCACTGCCAGATCTGGTCATTTCCCTCAATCTTTAAGGGAGCACCGAGAGCGGCATCAAAAAATTCAACACCGTCAGCAACAGCTCTCTTGGAGAAATGGGCCCAGGGGTGAGTGTAGTTGGGGTTGTAGATAACACGGATTGCTTCCTCACCTTCTATCTCCTGAGTGTACATGGTTTCAGCCTCTCTGTGCTCCAGACCTTCAGGATCAGCACCGAAGTTCAGGAAGGACTGAGCGGTGGGCTGCTCCATGAAGTCACGGGGAGAGGTGTGAGTGCCGTCCTCATTCCATGTACGATGGAAGAATTCGTCGTACTGGCAGGCAACAATACCTATGTCACGGCTGCCGAAGGGATTTGCAAAGTTCTTTTCCTCATCGTAGTATATAGAGTCATTTGCAACTATAAGAGCGGCGGAAATAAGTCCGGCATCATCCTGAAGCATTGCCTCACGTGATGCAAGTCCTCCGTTGGAGTGACCGGTGATACCGATGCGGGTGTTGTCCACAAAGGGAAGTCTGCTTACATATTTAACAGCATCGTACATGCCGTTTGCGTTGTTCTCGTCATCCCACCATGTACCGTTTTTGATGATTTCGGAATCACCGTGACCGTACATGCTGATTGCCATAACAACGTAACCACGTCTTGCGTACTCAACATAGTTAAGGTCCTGCATTTCACGGTTATTGAACCAGCCGTGGCTGACAACAATCGCAGGAGCAGGGGTTTCGGGGCTTGCATTTTCGGGGACCAGAAGCAGTGCGTCCAATTCGTGGCCGCTGTCTGTTACCATTGTTACATCGTGGTAAGTGACGCTGCCGCCGTTGGACTGAACCAGACATGCACCGATAGAGCTTACAAGACATATAATCAGTGCAATGGCAAGCCAGAATTTAGCATTTTTTTGTGCTTTCATTTTTCTTATCCTTTCTTTTGCTTTATGCGAATTTTTTGCGGAAGATAGGTAAAATCCTATATTATGAATTTATCGTAGATTATAAGATTAGATTTGTCCAGATAAAAGATTGCGGCTAAATAGCACAAATATGTCTGCCTAATGAGATAAAAGTAAGAATAAAAAGATTGACAAAAGATAAAAAAATAACTTACACAAATAGAACGGAGAATATTTGTACAAAAAAACCAAACGGACGTAAATTAATCGAAGTGAAAATTAAAGAAAATAGCAAATATGCACATAAAACAGAAGCAAAGCGTGCAAAAGTAAAGAGCAAAAAAGCAAAATTTAGAAACAAAATAATAAGCTGTGTAAGTTTGTAAATGTGCGGCCTCACCCTATCCATATTGCAGAAAAATAGTGGAGAGTGCGATATAACGGAATAAGACATGAATAAATTTAGCAAAACATCACAGCAAAAAAGAAAAGACAGCCATACGGCTGCCTTATAGCTTGTCAAAAAAGCCTCGCAGAGTTTGCCGCCGCAGCGGCAAAGAAAATTAAATTCATTTTTTCCAAGGGCGTGTACCTTGGAAAAAATACTTCTCGGTCTGAGAGTGTGGAATTTGTTCGCCATAGGCGGACAAATTATGCGCTGCTCAGACCGTAGCTCTTTGTCGAAAACCTCCGAAGGAGTTTTTCGACAGCCTCAAAGACAGCCATACGGCTGTCTTAAAATCTAATTATTTATATTTGTGCTGTCGATACACAAGGGGAGTTATGCCCTCAAATTTTTTGAACACATTTATAAAGTAGCTGGAATCCATGTAACCCAAATCCAGAGCAATCTGGTTAACACTGTCATTAGTCTCCCGAAGCCGCTCTTTTGCCCACTGAACCTTCTGGCGATTTACATAGTTAATGAAGTTTTCACCCAGCTCACGACGGAAAAGACGGGAGAAGTAGCTTGGACTTAAATGGCAGAGCTGCGCCATATTGTTCATTGTTACCATCTCGTGGGGATGATTATTTACATAAGCTACTGCCGGATACACGGGACTGCTCTTCGGCAGATCAGGCTCAAATGAAGAAGCATCGGCAGAGGCGGGATCGCGCAGCTCCTGAATATCGTGTAAAACGGAGTTAGGCTGATCCCCGCCGCTGTGAAGCAAGAACTCATAAGTAAGAGCCTGATTTTCACTGTTTACTGCCCTGTCTATTATGTAGTTTATAATAGAACTTATTGTTTCGGCAATCTGGACAATACGCTTGTACTCCACCTCAGGCAGCCTATCATATTTTTCAAGTAAATCTTCTCTTGCAGCGTCGCTCTCAGCCTGAAATGAGCTAATCTCATTTACCAGTCTTTCAACCTTAACGTCAGTTTCATTAGACGGAATTCTCACCTGTCCGAACATGACGGCGCCCAGATAGCGCTCACCCACAAGTACAGGGACGGCAACGTCCACAATACCGCAGTGACAAAGATATATGTATGGACGTCCAAGACGAACCGCCTCAAGACCTGCAAGTGCATCGCAACGGAAGCAGCGTTTTCTGGATATAGGATTTTCTCTTATAATACTGCAAAATTCTGTTCTGCCGCTATGTTTAGTAATAGGATTACCCTTAAAATCAATAGTTACTATTGCTGTGCCGGTAAGTTTAGCAAGCTCATCCTGAATTTTTTCCCACAATGGTATATCAAGAAGTGATTTTAAATCAAACTCTCTTCTGCCCACCTTATAGTACCTCCAAAATTAATATTACAAAATAATCATACATAATTATCATATTTCAGTATACTTTAAAAATAAAAAATATCAACTACATATTGATACCCAATAATAAGATAAATATGCGGTAATAATATAAAAAAGGACAAAAGCGAAAGAAATTAGTCGAAATATTTGGATTACGTAATAAAAAACATAAAACTATAAACAATATCTATATAATGATCGGCTAAACTGTTTAAGGGAAAATATAGTAAAATTTGCTTTCTGGAATATCATAAAAATAAATATATTAAAATGAATAAATTTGCATTTTGTTTTTTCACACTTCCAAATCTCGGTTTTGTCTGGATTAGATTTTATTTCGATAATATTTTACAAATGGAAAGAAATGAGATATAATAAGTAAAATTTATTTCAAGGTGGTATTGGACTTTGCTGATTTTTATATTTGCAATTATTGCTGCCGTCGCCGCAGGCTTGTACGGAGTATTTGTGAACACGGTGATATGGCAGCTTCTTCTTGTCTTTTTTGGGGTATTTATAGGCACTAATATTTTGTTTATTCTGTTTTTCTATATTGCAAGCCTTAGTGTGGACCGCTCAAAGCCTTTGGAAAAGCAAAACAGGCTTTGCCGTGCCGCATGTGCTCAGATAATAGGGCTTGCATGTGACTATTGTTCAATTCATGCTCAGGTTATAAATGAGGACAAATTGCCTAAGAGTGAAAATTTCCTGCTTATCTGCAACCATCGTTCAGCTTTTGATCCGCTGATTATTATGGATAAGCTGAGAAAGTATAATATTTCTTTCGTGTCCAAGCCCTCAAACATGGAATTTCCTGTAATAGGACGCATTGCCTACGGTGCAGGTTTTCTTGCCATAGACAGAGAAAATAACAGAAATGCTTTAAAAACAATTCTTCAGGCGGCAGATTATATTAAACGCGGTGTATGCTCCATGGCTATCTATCCGGAGGGAACCAGAAATAAAGGGGAAGAACTTCTGCCTTTCCATGCGGGAAGCTTTAAAATAGCCCAGAAGGCGGACTGTCCTCTGGTTATCAGCTCTGTTTCAGGTACAGACAAGCTAAAACCTTGGCGCATTTTCGGCGGAAACAATGTGTATTTAAACATACTTGAAGTAGTTCCTGCAAATAAGGTTAAGGAAATGAGCACCGCAGAGCTTGCGGATTACAGCTGTGAGCTTATATCCAATAGCTTGAACAGGGAAAAGTGAAATGGAAAAGAATGCTGTTATAACCGGATCGTCCCGTGGCATTGGCAAAGCTATTGCAAGAGCATTTTCTGAAAATGGCTGGGGAGTTTGCATAAACTATATCGAGCGGCGAGATTTGGCGGAGGAGCTTTGCGCTCAGCTAAGAGCCAGTGGCGGAAGAGCTGTTGCGATTAAAGCCGATGTGGCGGATAAGCAGCAGGTTGAAGAAATGTTTAGAAAGGCTCAGGCAGAACTGGGTGATATTTCTTTACTTGTAAACAATGCGGGAATATCATGTCATAAACAGTTTCAGGATACAGAGCCGGAGATGTGGAAACGTATCTTCGATGTAAATGTATTTGGCTGCGTAAACTGTATAAATGCCGCTCTTCCTTATATGCTCCATGCACATGAGGGCATTATTATAAATATAAGCTCTATTTGGGGGCTTCATGGCGGGTCATGTGAGTCGGCATATACCGCATCAAAGCATGCTGTTGTGGGTCTTACCCGTTCCCTTTCTGCTGAGCTTGCGCCCAGCCATATTAGGGTGAATTCCATAGCTCCCGGTGTTATTGAAACAGATATGATGAAAAATGAACTGAGTGAGGAAGAGCTTGAAGAGCTTAAAAAGGAAATGCCGTTAGAGCGCTTCGGAAGCCCTGAGGATGTAGCAAAAGCCGCATTGTACATTGCTGAGGCCGAATACATGACAGGTCAGGCAATAGTTCTTGAGGGCGGATATTTAATATAAATGCCGCCTCTGAGTTAATGCCGTAATTCATAGATAATTGTTCTGGATTTTTTAAATTAAAAATACAATATACACTCAGCCCGGCTGAAATCAGCTGGGCTGAGGCTGTCGAAAAACTCCTTCGGAGGTTTTCGACAAAGAGCTATGGTCTGAGCAGCGCATAATTTGTCTGCTTTGGCGAACAAATTCCACACTCTCAGACCGAGAAGTATTTTTTCCAAGGTACACGCCCTTGGAAAAAATGAATTTAATTTTCTTTGCCGCTGCGGCGGCAAACTCTGCGAGGCTTTTTTGCCAAGCTGAGCCCGGCTGAAATCAGCCGGGCTGTTATTATAATCTGATGTTAAACCTTTTCCACTCAATTAACACCCATACTCTGTGTGTATAAAAAATGCTTTTTTATGGGACAATATTACTACACCCTACATATGATGTATTGGGCGACAATATCCGGAGTGTGAAAGAAATGGTCAAACGAGGAGATATTTATTACGCGGATTTAAGCCCGGTGGTAGGGAGCGAGCAGGGAGGTATGCGTCCGGTTTTGATAGTTCAGAATGATACCGGAAACAGACACAGTCCTACCGTTATCGCCGCCGCCATAACAAGCCAGACCGGGAAGGCAAGACTTCCTACCCATATAGAACTCTCAGGCAGAAGCGTAGGTCTGAACCGTGACAGCGTCATATTGCTTGAACAGATACGGACTATTGATAAATCCAGACTCCGCGAGAAAATGGGAAAGCTGGATGAAGGGACGATGAATGAGGTAAATAACGCCCTTGCCGTCAGCTTTGGTCTTGGAGCGGAATAAATGCCGCTGTAATGTTATGAATATTAAGCTCTGCTCATATTATTGAGCGGGGCATCTTTTTTTATGGGGAGGTTTTGGCGTGGAGGAGAAAATATTCATAGACGGAGAAGAGCGGGGAACCCTTAAAATCAGAAGTGATGGAATATATACAGTAATGGAAGCCGAAATCTTCTCAAATGAGGAGCTTATGAGACTATATGTTCAGGGCGACGAAAAAACATTTTCTTTGGGTATAATGGAGCCAAAAGGTAAAAAGGCTGTATTGAGAAAGCGCTTGAGCAAAATAGAAATGAAAAAGTTTCCGCAAAATATTCAGAGAGTAATTGCACTTCCCCTTGGGCAGCACCCCGCTGAATCCGAAAAAGCTGCTAAAGATATAGTTCAGCCCGCAAAAAGACAAGAAATCCGGAAAGAGAGCCAAAAAAACTATTGGATATACAAAAACGGAGATTTGTTTTTTATAACTGAAGAGGGGAGATTTCTTGCTTTTCCAACAGAATTAAGAAAAGAAGTTCCGGGACTGAGACTTAAAAAATACAAAAATAGACAATATATGCTTTTCCGGTATTGAGAAAGAAAAGTAAATATGCTATAATTAAAAACTACATGAAAAAACTTGGGTAAAGTGAAAAACGGAGGCATTCAATATGCAGATGACAGATATAATCGCTAAAAAACGAGATGGCGAGGAATTGAGCACAGAAGAAATAGCGTTTATGATAAAGGGCTACACAAGAGGCGACATTCCTGATTATCAGATGTCAGCCATGTGCATGGCAATTATGCTCCGTGGTATGAGTGACAGAGAAACTCTGGACATGACTATGTCTATGACAAATTCAGGAGAAACTCTGGATTTAAGCCCTATTAATGGCATTAAAGCTGATAAACACTCTACCGGCGGCGTAGGGGATAAGACAAGCCTTGTGCTCTGCCCCATGGTTTCTGCATGTGGACTGAAGGTTGCCAAAATGTCAGGCCGCGGTCTGGGTCATACCGGTGGTACTATTGATAAACTGGAGAGTTTCCCCGGATTTACCACTGAGATAAGTGAGGAACAGTTCTACAAGAATGTTAACGATATTGGCATAGCTATTATGGGTCAGACTGCCGACCTTGTTCCCGCAGATAAGAAAATATACGCTCTTAGAGACGTTACCGGCACTGTACCCTCTATTCCCCTTATTGTCAGCTCCATAATGTCCAAGAAACTGGCTTCCGGCTCAGATGTTATTGTCCTTGACGTTAAATGCGGCAGCGGTGCGTTTATGAAAACTCAGGATGATGCGGAAAAGCTTGCAAGAGGCCTTACCCGTATCGGCAGGCTTGCAGGCAGAAAATGCGCTGCCGTTATAACAGATATGGATCAGCCCTTGGGCTTTGCTGTGGGAAATGCGCTGGAAGTGAAAGAAGCCATAGCGGTACTGAAAGGCGAGCAGAAGGGAGACCTTCTTGAGCTTTGCCTTACTTTGGGCAGCCTTATGCTTACAGAGGCAGGCTTTGCCGACAGTGTTGAAAAAGCAAGAGACATGCTGCTTAAAACAATTTCCGATGGCAGCGCACTAAATAAGCTGGCTCAGATGGTTGCCGCTCAGCATGGTGACAACAGTGCGGTATTTGAGACATCTCTTCTTCCTGAGGCAAAATACAAAATACCTGTTTACTCCACTGAGGCAGGCTATGTAAGGGGGATTCAGGCAGAACAGGTAGGTCTTGTATCTATGCACCTTGGCGGTGGAAGAGCTACAAAGGACAGTGTTATAGATTTGGCTGTGGGTCTTGTACTCAATAAGAAGATAGGCGATCATGTGTATGACGGCGAACTTCTCGGTACAATCCATGCAAACGATGAGAGAAAGGGCAGAGAGGCTGTTGAGCTTTTGCGCAAGTGCTATCGCTTCTCATCCGAAATTCACACTTGCCCCACATTTATTAAAGAAATAGTCAGATAATAAAGAAGACTGCGCTGTAATGCTCACCTTTTTGCTTATTTAGCTAAATAATGAAAGCTCCGTGAAAAGCCGGTACCTTATAAGTAAACCGACTAATACACGGAGCTTTTATTTTACGGCTTGTGAGTTCTGAGATAAAGCAGAATTTCGCTAAGGCCGGCGGAATTAATTGTTTTACCGTTAGCAGCTGAGTACTCTGTATTCAGTGTTCCTGATACATCACACACAACTTTTGTAATGTCTGCAAAATATGCGCCGGTATTTCCACATACTTCCATTACCCACTCTTTAAGCTCAAGTGCCATGGCAACTGTGACTCCATCAATAGACGGGTAGAAAGAAGACACCGATGTGGGACTGCAGCAGATAATTGTTGTGTCCGGACTCTCGGCTTTTATAGCATTTATCAGTGAAACGTAATCTTTTACAAAATCGGACTTGTTTGCATCAGCCAGACCGTCCATACCGAGAGCTATTACAAGAGTTTTGGGCTTATCAAGTCCCGCCGCCATATTTACAGGCATTAAAACTCCGTCACCGGGATGCACAATGTTACAGTCCGCTATTGTAGAGGCGGGAATATTTCCGGCTTCACTGGCCCATATCTGATTTGTTGCTATACCACCGGTCAGAAGACCGTTATCTCTAAGACCGAGAAGGGAACTGTCAGTTAAAAATGTAATACTGTCAATGTAGCTCTGACCTGCATCACTACTTTCCGGAAGTGCTTTTATTTCACCGGGTGTAAAATCCTGGGTCTGAGCGGAATCTGAGCCGTCAGCATCGGATGATTGTCCGCCCTTTTTTGAATCTGAATTTTTATCGGGTACTCCACTCAAATATAAAGTCCCGTCTTCTTGCTCTCCGGAATATTTTGAGGCGGAGGCAAATATAAAACCTATAAGCAGGGTAACCAAACACAAGATGATACCTACTGCCCATAACATATTTTTGAGCATTGAAAACTTACTCTGCATATACACACCTCCTCATAATATGCCTATTATACAGCAAATAATTAAAAATACAAAGACTTTTTTATGGAAACTTATTATAAGACCATATCAGTAAAAAAGGCCGGACATTAAGTCCGACCTTTTTAAATTTCTGTATTATTCCTGTTCAGCGGCCTTTGACTCTTCAATGACCTTCTGCTGCACATTACCGGGAGCTTCCTCGTAGCGGATAAACTTCAGGGTGAAGGAACCACGGCCCTGAGTCATGGAGCGCAGGTCTATGGTGTAGGTACTCATTTCCGCCATGGGAACTTCGGCTTCAACTGTCTGCATACCATCCTCGGCAGTCATACCCAAAACAGTGCCGCGGCGTTTGGAGCTAATATCGCTCATAATATCGCCAAGGCTTGCGTCGGGAATTGTAACATTCAGAAGTCCGATAGGCTCAAGAATGGTGGGCTTTGCCTTGGGAATACCGTCCTGATATGCAAGGCGGGCGGCAGTCTGGAATGCCATATCGTTGGAGTCAACCGGATGGTATGAGCCGTCGTACAGGGTGGCTTTCAAACCGACCAGAGGGTATCCGGCGAGAACACCCTTTGTAACTGCATTTCTCAGCCCCTTCTCAACACTTGGGAAGAAGTTTTTAGGAACAGAACCGCCGAATACTTCCTCGGCAAATATCATGTCGTCCTGCTCTTCCTGAGGCTCAAAGCGAATCCACACATCACCGAACTGACCGGAACCACCGGACTGTTTCTTGTGACGACCGTGGGCTTCAACCTTGGCCTTTATTTTCTCACGGTATGCAACCTTTGCCGGCAGAAGCTCAGTCTCCACATTAAAGCGACTGCGGAGCTTGGAGCAAAGCACATCCACCTGAATATCACCTGCACCTGAGATGACCATCTGGTGAGTCTCAGCGTTATTATCAAGAGTAAAGGAAATATCTTCCTCATTAAGTCTTGCAAGACCGGTAGCAATCTTATCGTCCTGCCCTTTGGTCTTTGGAGCTATTGCCATTGAGTAGCAAGGCTCCGAAACCACTATTGAAGGCAGTACAGCGTCACTCTTAAGGTCGGTAATAGTGTCACCGGTTGCCCAGTCCATTTTACCTACTGCAACAATATCACCGCAGCATACGTCTTTAACTTCAATAGCCTTCTTTCCGCACATGGTGTACAGACGGCCCAGCTTATCGCGATTGGATGTACGTGCGTTGCGCAGAGTCATATCGGCCTTTATGCTGCCTCCAAGAACCTTAACAAAGCTGTATTTGCCAAACTGGTCGGAAATGGTCTTAAAAACGAAACCGAGAATAAGATCTTCAGGTTTTGCTGTACCGGCGGATGCAGGATCCGGAACATAGTCAACAATTCCGCGCAGAAGAGCCTCGGTGCCTATGTTCTGAAGTGCTGAAGATGCAAACACCGGGACAACGTTTCTGTCTTTAATACCGGCTTTTATACCATGAACCAAGTCGTCCTCGGAAAGTTCCATTGTATCGAAGAACTTCTCCATAAGCTCCTCAGTAGCACCGGCGGCAGTCTCCATAAGACCTTCACGGAGCTGCTCGACTTTTTCTTCATCGGCGGCAGGAACAGAAATTTTTACGGTTTTACCGCCCTTAGTCTGGTATGCAATGTTATGTACAAGGTCTATAACTCCGGTACCGTCTGACATGGGGATAGTAACAGGGCAAATTGTACTGCCGAACTTATCCTTTAATGCGTCAAGGCATGAAAAATAGTTGCCGTTTTCCTCGTCACATTTGGATATAACGAACATAACGGGCAGATTAGCATTTTTAAGATATTTCCATGAGCGCTCAACGCCGACGGAAATGCCGTCCTTGGCAGAGGCTACTATAACGCCGGCCTCAACTGCACGGAGGGCACAGTGTACTTCACCCACAAAGTCGAAGTATCCGGGGCAGTCCAAAACGTTAATCTTGTTGTTATCAAATCTCACAGGCGCAAGGGAACTGGAGATACTGATCTGACGCTTAATTTCTTCAGCGTCATAGTCGCAAACTGTGTTGCCCTCACCAACTTTGCCAAGGCGGTCTGTAATACCGCACACGAACAGCATACTTTCGGCAAGGCTGGTTTTACCGCTGTTGCCATGGCCCATAAGGCAGATGTTACGAATGTTTTTGGTTTCCATTTGTTGCTTCCTCTCTGATAGTTTAAACGATGTTCTGAAAGCCTTGAAAGCCTTTCAGTAGTTAAACTTATTATACACTACATGCACGCTTGTTTGCAAGCACAAACTTGGTAAAAAGAACAAAGATAAAAAAAATTTACGTAAAATTTTAGTTTTTTTGTATAAAGATAAAAAATATAAGCCTTCCGAAAAGGAAGGCTTATATTTCGATAAAAAACGATTAAAATTTTAAAAACAGACTTAGTGCGGCTACGGGTAAGGCCCAGAGAAGCATATAAAACAGCATGAATCCCACTCCTACATAGCCAAGGCTTAAAAACCTGATAAAGACAGTCATAACACCTATAACGGCGGAAAGCACGGTTATAAGCATATTTAATTTAGTAGCTACATACATGCTTCTGCCGGTATCAGCCATGTGAATAAGGGGGCCAAGACCTTCTCTGCACACAACAGCAGCCACCCGGCTGCGCACTCCCGGTTTAGCCTCGGAAATCTTGAAGCGCTCTACAAACGGAGGAAAATCATAACCGTCAGTTGCAAGATCAAAGCTTTCATGAAGCATTTCGGGACTTATGTTAAAGTCACGCACAGCAAAAATGGGATGACGATTTGAACGCATAAGACCTATGAGCGCCCGGCGAACTTTATCGTCTGCGGTGTACTTCATATTAAAAATACCGTACAGAATACCGTCTACAGCCAGAAGAACAGAACATTTATCAATTAGCCTAAATGGAAGCTGAACATTCATAAGACGCATAAGCTCTGTGCCGCCGCAGAGAACAGTTTCACCGTCTATTATACCTTTCATGCCGCCGCCGGGCAGATACTCAAAGTTTTCCACATGTTTTGTTGCACAGTGGTTTTTTTCCATAAGTTCCCCAAAACAGGAGGCAATCCCTGCTCCGGAGGCACCTATCATTGTTCCGGCATAGGATATAATTTTTTCGGCTGAGGCATTAGAAAAAATACGTATATCTTCAATCTTAACGCTGCCCTTGGGGAAAAGATCCCTGTCAGTCACAATGAGATTTTTGCTGGAGCCTACCTCACATAGACCTGACCAGCCGGCAATAGCTGCACCGCTTGAAAATATTCGGGCAGAACCCACAAAGTAGGGGAGAGCAAAGCACAAAAGTGCGCTTACAGGTACAGCGGGAGCAAGAAGAGCGGTAAAAATAAATATAAAATCTGACCAGCTCTTTTTGGCTGTACATATGATTAGAGTAAAAAGCAAGCCCAGAATAACAAGGAAGGGACAAATCTTCCGGAAGAGGTTTTCGTCGGGGGCCTCTTCTTCGCTGCGCCGCACAAAGCCCTTTATCGGCATTCCCGATTTCAGCAGAGTAAGTCCGTCTCCCTTTACTCCGCTCTCACCGCTTACCGAATATGATGTTTTTCCTATTGCGGGGACTCTGAGAGACTTTCTCAGCCCTTTGGCACTTAGAAGTGATGAACACAAAACTCCGAGAAGGGAAAGGGAAGAGAGAACGCACAGGGGAGTGTGTGGAGTTCCAAAAGCCTGTGAACTTACGGCTACGGCATCTATACTTGTGAACAGGCACAGTAATACAGCCATAGAATCCGCTCCGAATTGTCCCCTGAATACTTTCAAAATAGCCCCGGTCACAACATCCAGACTTAAAAACATAATTCCGAACTGGAGCGCCATGCACATTGCTGCCTGAACCCGGAGGGTTTTCAGCATTCCGGGAAGGGGAAGACCCAGTGATATGTATACAAGAAACAGCATAAGAACAAGCGAAACACGGAAACGCATTTTTAAAGAATGAATAAAGGAACCGTAGTACTTTGAAGCTGACATCGGTGTAACTTCAGGACCAAAATCCTCGTCGCTTGCCTCTACTGTACCTCCGTCAGCTACTGCGGCACCGGGATTTCTGAGCTTATATATAACCCCGGTAATAATTCCAAGGAGATACTCCTTGAAGCTGGGGAAGTCGTCATCGTATGATGTGTGCTCGTCGGGAGCACTGTAATTGCTCTGGGGAGCGTAAGACCCGAAGCTGTCGGTAATGTTCTGATAGTCATCGCCGAAGCCCTCGTAAATCCGTCCCTCTCGGTTAAAATCAGAGTCTGATTCTTCATCATCCTGCCGGTCATGCTGCTCACGGTCTTTTTTCCAACGCTTTTTTCCGAATAATTTTTTCCGAGGCTTTTCTTCTTCTTCATTTTCCTCTTCATCAGCAGAAGGCTCCGCTTCGTACTCCATGTGCGTTTCCTGAACAGGTATATAATCAGGCTGAACAGGGGGAATATAATTCTCGTCAGGACTTAAATCCAGCTCTTTTCCCCCATAGACTATGGTTCGCTTTGGTTTTCCACCCAGATTAAAGCGGGGGTCAAATTCTTCGGCATCAGGTGCAGCTTCTGAATAATCAGGTTCACCATCGTATTCATTGACGTACATCTCATCGTCGCAGTACCCGTCGCTGTCTTGAGTATACTGCTCATCGCCGTAATACCCGTCACCGTCTTGGGCGTACTGCTCATCGTTGTAGTACCCGTCACCGTCTTG
>JAHHRS010000038.1 GCA_020025675.1 Oscillospiraceae bacterium | reverse complement strand
AAACCGTCGGGAAAATCCCGACGGTTTCTCTTTGCGTAGGTTTTATTTGCTAATGGAACCGCTGCGGTAAATGAAGTTTACAGACATTCCGTCAATGGAAAGGGGTGCATAATCGAGAGCGGCATCCATGCTTGCGCTGAGTCTGTCACGGAGAGAGCCTATCTCGCCGTCGAGACTGTTGAGAACGGGGCTGATACCGTCTCTGTCAAAGCGGTTAATACCGTCTGCAAGAGCTTCTGAACCGTCTTTCAGCTTGCCCACACCTTCGGTGAGAGCGGGCATATTGCTTCTCAGAGCTTCGGCACCGCTTCTTGCTGCGGAAACACCGCCGGTGTACTGCCACAGACCGTTGTAGAAGCCGGCGTAGCTGTTAAGACCGGTAAGGAGGTTTGAAATGGCGTCGTTTGCCTGAGCGGCAATTTCGGCCACCTTTTCACCCTCAATTTTCTTCTTCTGGTCTGCTACGTTCTGGGCGATTATCTGCTGAACTTCTTCTCCGGCCATTGCCTTTTCGTACTCGGCTTCAATGGTGGAGGCAACCAGAGCTTTAACTTCCTCGGTTTCCATCTGCTCCATGGCCTTCTGCTTTACAGTAGCGTCAACAGCTTCGTTAATCTTACCCTGTACTTCCGCAGTCTGCATCTGAGCTTCAACAGCGGCGGCAATCTGAGACTGAACGTCCGGTGACTGCATCTGCTCGCCTACTACGGCGTTAATCTGCTGGCGCTGTTCTTCGTCCATTGCATTGTAGTCATCCATGGTGAGGTTCATGGTGCCGAGAACCTGAGTTAAAATCTGCTCGTGGAAACCGGCAGTTACCTTCTCTGTTACAGCCTGCTTTACAACGGCGGTAACACCCTGAGTAATCTGGCCCATAGCTTCCTCGCTGCCGCGAATTTTGGCTTCAACGCCTGCCTGTACCTGTACGGGAACTTCGGCCTCAACCTGCTGTCTTACGTTCTGGCTTACAACCTGAGTGACACCGGCTTCAATTTCGGGAGTTGCGGCTTCTATTCCGGCACGGATCTGGGCGAGAATGTCAGGAGTTACATTACCGGAACCGAAGGTGGCGGAAAGGGAACTTAAAACATCGTTGTAGTTATCAATGGTAAGGCCGGGGTTACCCAGACCTGCGGCTTCTATCTGAGTGTTTGCGGTAGCAAGGAGAGTGTTGAATACCTGCTGTGCGCCGCCTCTTAAAGCGTCGCTGTTTGCATCAAGGGCGGTAAGGCCGTCGGCCAGCTGATTTACGCCTTCGGAAAGAGCACCTACGCTGCCGAAGAGAGTGGTAAGACCGTCATAAAGAGCGGAGGAACCGTCTTTAAGCTGAGCTACCGCAGAGGTGAGCTTAGATACGGCACTGCGAATATCGGCGGTGTTATTAAAGTCCGGTTTACTGCCCTCCAAAATATTGTTTGTAACCAGTGTAAGAGACATTGAAAGCTCAAAGTCCTGAACGTCTGCGCTTATTTCAACATATTGGGGCAGTTCCAAAAGATCCTTGCTAATGTTCAGGCTCTTCTGAAGACCGGGCAGGGCAAAACCGGCGGCAATGCTGTTTTTACCGTCCGTTATAACTCTGCCGGAACTGACGGATATATTACTGAATTTTTCATTATCAAGTATAAGTCCTGTCAAAACGGCAAAGGGGACAAACATTTCCTTCTCTGTGCCCTGAATGTTGGCTTTATAGGAGGCAAGGTTTTCATAGTCGTAACGGATTACAACCCGGCCGCTTTTTCCGGCAAGCTTTTTAGGAGATATTTCTTTTCCGTCCAGAGTGTAGGTAATTTTAACATCCATAGGAAGCCTGTCATCAAGCCTACCGCAGTCCAGCTTGTTGCCGTCATTGTCATATGCCGGCAATCCTTTTGATTTAGCTTTGGGGAGAGCTTCAATAACAGAATTTGTTAATATAAGCTTCTCTGCCCTGCCCGATGCGTCTGTCATAACATATACATTGCCGTCATCATTTACTTTGCTGCCCTTTTCTTCAGCCTTTTCCGGCATTCCGGCTGCCGTAAAGCTGAAGGCTATGGCGGTTGTGAGTATAATGGAAATAAGCTTTATTAAAGTGTTTCTTCTCATTTTGATTCCTCCGCTATAAGTTTTTTACCCTTTTTACGGGGCTTAATAATAGCATCGCACAGCATTAAGAATGCAGGCAACACAAATATAACTGCTAAAACGCTGGCTATTGCACCCATTGCCATGAGCAGGCACATGGAGCGTATTATATCTATATTCGAATACATGGCAACACCGAATGTGGCGGCGAAAAGACCCATGCCGCTGACTATGATAGAGGGAATAGATGTCTTTAAAGCCACAGTTACAGCTTCGGTCTTGTCTTTCCCCATACTGCGCTCTTTTTTATAGCGGGTAGTCATCAAAATTGCGTAGTCAACTGTTGCACCCAGCTGTATGGTGCTTATACAAATAGGAGCTATGAACGGCAGAGACTGACCTGCAAAATGGGGTATACTCAAATTTAAGAATATTGCAGACTCAATAACGGCAATGAGGATAAAGGGGAGTACAAGGCTTTTTTCCACAAGCGCTATGATTACAAATATTGCAAGGATGGAGACGGCAGTTACTACTTTAAAGTCTCTGTCCGTGGTCTCTATAAGGTCCTTTGTGCATGAGGCTTCGCCTATCAGCATACCATGGGGATCATATTTCTTTAAAATTGCAATCAGACTGTCAATTTGTTCGTTTACCTCATCGCTTGCGGGATGGAAACTGGAATTTATTAAGAACAGTTCCCGATTGTCACTCTTTAATGTGGACAAAAGCTCAGAGGGCAAAATCTCTTCGGGTATATCAGGACCTAAAACACTCTCAAGACCAAGCACATATTTAACTCCGTCCACGGTTTCCATTTCCTCCGTCATAGCCCGCATAGAGCTTGAAGGAAGAGAGGAGTCAACAAGAACCATATGGGTTGAGGCAACGTCAAAATTATCTTTCAGCTTTTTATTTGCAATTACAAAGTCCATGTCTTCGGGAAGACATTTTGCCATGTCATAATATACTTCGTTGTTGGTTTGCCTGTATCCCCAGAAGGCTGGAATTGCGATTATTACAAAAAGCACAAGGAAGAGGGGAAACTTTTTGGTTACCCATGCGGAGAATTTCCCAAGTCCGGGAATTATTGAACGGTGTTTTGTCTTCTGCAGCGGCTTATCCAGAATAAGGATAAGAGCGGGAAGCTGAGTCACACTGCCGATAACGCCAAGCAGTACACCCTTAGCCATAACCAGACCTAAATCCCGCCCCATAGTAAAGCTCATAAAGCAGAGGGCAACAAAGCCTGCTATGGTGGTGACAGATGAGCCTATGACGGAACTGAAGGTGGCGTGAATTGCTCTTGCCATAGCCTCTTTTTTATCCTCAATGGTTTCCAGCTGCTCGTTATAACTATGCCACAGGAATATTGAGTAGTCCATGGTTACGGCAAGCTGAAGCACGGCGGCCATAGCCTTTGTTATGTAGGAGATTTCACCGAAAAAGTAGTTTGTGCCCATGTTGAGCATGATGGAAAGCCCTATACTTATGAGAAATACGAAAGGTACAAGCCAACCGTCAAGGAAAAGAACCATTGCGGCGCAGGCACAGACAACTGCAAGGGCCACATATGTGGGCTCTTCTCTCTCACACAGGTCTTTAAGGTCGGTTACAAGGGCAGACATACCTGAGATGTAGCACTGTTTTCCTGCAACCTGTCTGATTTCTCTTATGGCATCCATGGTTACATCCTCAGATGTGGAGGAGTCAAAAAACAGGGCAAGCATTGTGGAATTTTCGCTGTTAAAGGCATTGTATAATTCATCCGGCAAAAGCTCCATAGGAACTGATAGGTCGGCAATGCTGTCGTACCACAATACACTGTCCACATGTTCTATCCGGGAAAGCTCAGCTTTAAGCTTAGCCACATCCGAAGGCGGCATATTCTCAACAATAATGAAGGAAAAGGCGCCTTTCCCGAAATCGTCCATAAGCTCATACTGACCCTTCACCGTGTCCATATCGTCGGGAAGATAGTCAAGCATGTCATAATTTATCCTTGTGCCTGCCATGCCCATAACACACAGCGGCATGGAAAGTAACACAACGATTAATATGGGTACACGAAATTTTACTATTGCTCTGGCAAAACTCATATTAAAAAATCCCTCCTACTCAAAATCAACATCAATTATATCAGGATACTGATACTTTATTATTTTGACCGTTAAAATTGTGGTGAGCAGATTTAAAATGCCCTGAGCAAGCATAGAAAAGCCCAGAAAGAGCATAAGAACCCTTGTGCTTTCAGACGTCCTGAATAGGAGCATTATTCCCACAGCTACCGTGATAACGGCAGAAATAAGTATAAGCCACCACTTTTTTATACCAAATATACGGGAATCTATGGATATTTGTATTTTAAGAAAGCCGTCCATAATGGCTGACACACCTATGGCAACGCATATAGAGTCTATTACATTTCCCGGCTCTAAAATTACCATTATTCCGACCGTTATCATCAAAAGCCCAAAGGCTAAATCGTACTGAAAAGCAAGCCGATATAAGTCCTTTGAGAAATAACCTATGATTTTAACGATACCGAAAACTATCATGGCGGCTCCGGCGTAGTTTCCCAAAATACCGGGAGAAAAATCCGGGTTAAAAATGAGAAACAGCCCTAAAATGCATATAAACAGGGACAATAAAATGGAGCCTGTTTTTGCAAGTTTCATGGGCAAAATTGAGCGCATATATATTCCTCCTGTAATCTTGCTGTAATACACTATACCGGCTAAATTACAAATGGTGAATAGGCAGGCTTAAGTCCTACGCTCTAAATTTGAGCATAGGAGTAAAACTGCATAAAAAAGGGACTGCTTTCGCAGTCCTTTCAATATCGAATTATTTAGTTTGCGAACTGTTTTCGGCTTCTTTTTCGCAAAAGCGCACCATTGCCTCAGAATATCCCATTCTGATTTCACAAAGCCTGGAAATAAAGGGCTTTATGTCATCTTTCATACCGGTTTGGAGCCAGCCCAGAATTAAGCCGAAAAGCTCACATTGGTAATAGCGAAGTAAAATATGCCGATCCTTTTCGCTGAGCTTTGCATCGGGGAAAGCAGTACTGAAATAAACCTTTACCGTGTGCTCGCATACCTGCCAGAGATACTGCTCAAACATATCCCGGTTTACGGAATTATATATGTGCATGATAGCCCGTCTGTTTTCAAGGGAAAAGCCTGCCGCAACCATGGCGCAGTCCTCAAAACTTTTAAGTTCCGGGTACTCATTTATTATCCTGTTTATTTCTCCCTTCAGAATCTCCTGTATAAGAGTTGGAATGTCCTGATAGTGGTAATAAAATGAGTTACGGTTAATGCCGCAGCGGTCGGTAATATCCTTTACGGTTATTTTATTCAGGGGTCTCTCATTCAGAAGCCCAAGAAAAGCCTGCCGTATTGCCTTTTCGGTGAAATTTGCCATTCATTCACCACCTAAATAAAGTTGATACTATTTTAAAGGAAAATTGTTAATAGAGTGTTAACTTAAATTTAATTTTTAGCCATTTTGCCGTTAGCTTGTACGCTTTTTGTTTAGAAAATTTCCCCAAACCCGAGGGAGTGCAGATTACATGCGGATGCGGGGTCAATTTAAATTTGCGCAGAAAGAGCGGGGTGTACAGAACTATAATAGATTGAAAATTAAATTAAAATACCCGCCCTATGTTTCAGGCGGGTATAAAAATCTTAAATTATTCGGCGTTCACATAATCGACAAAGCGGAGGAATGCCGCCTTGCCATTGTCTGTGCGTTTATATACGCCGGCGTCCTCCAGTACCTGCTCGAATACAAAACCAACTTCTTTTTGAATAACGTCCCAAATGTTGTCATCATTGATTTCGTTTCTTGCCATAATCTCCTCAGCCCAGTCGGCATGAGGGGCAATTTCGGGAATGGAGCGTATGTCTTCGTGAGCAAGTATAGCATCCTGAAGGCGGGTAAGCTCATTTTTCAGTCTTGCAGGCAGAACGGCAAGACCCATGACCTCAATAAGACCAATGTTCTCCTTCTTTATATGATGGAGCTTCCGGTGAGGGTGAAAAACACCGAGAGGGTATTCCTCAGTGGTGAGATTATTCCTGAGTACCAGATCCATCTGAAAGCCGTAGCCTCTGCGCCTTGCGATCGGAGTTATGGTGTTATGAGGCACACCGTCGGTTTCTGCAAATATGCCTGCATCTGGGTCGGAATAGCCGCGCCATGCGGTTAGTATTTTATTTGCAAGCTCCGCCAGAAGGTCACAGTCATCTCCTGTTATGCGAATAACGGACATGGGCCACTTCACAATGCCGGCTTTAATGTCCTCATAGCCTTTGAAAGTAAGCTCTGTTTCAATGGGAGCCTTGGCCATTGCAAACTCGTAGTTTCCGCCCTGAAAATGGTCGTGACTTAAAATAGAACCGCCTACTATGGGCAGGTCTGCGTTGGAACCCAAGAAATAGTGGGGAAAACAGCCCACAAACTCAAAGAGCCTGTCAAATGTGGTTCTGTCTATCTTCATAGGTCTATGCTGAGAATTAAATACTATGCAGTGTTCATTATAATAGACATAAGGAGAATACTGCATGTACCACTGCTCGTTGCCCAGACTTATAGGCACAATGCGGTGATTTTGTCTTGCAGGGTGGTTCATTCTGCCGGCGTAGCCCTCGTTTTCGGCACAAAGCAGACATTTAGGGTATCCGGATTGAGGAGCAAGGGCGGCGGCTGCAATAGCTTTGGGGTCTTTTTCGGGCTTGGAGAGGTTGATGCTTATATCCATCTCCCCGTATTTACCCTGATATTTCCAGCGCAGGTCTTTTTCCATTCCGTCACGGCGTATATAGTTGGTATCCTGACTGAATTTATAGAACCAGTCGGTAGCACTGCGGGGGCTTTCAAAATAGTGCTGTGTGAACTTCCTCTTTACCTCGTGAGGAAAGGGGGTAAGTACCCCCATGAGCTTTGTGTCGAAAAGCTGGCGGGCAACTATGTTGTCATCTACAAGGCCGCGTTTCACTGCATCGTCTGTGAGAACATCAAGAATATTTGCAAGACTTCTCTTTATCTTGTGGCTGCCTTCTTCTACGGAGTCAAGGCCCATAACTTCCAGCAGACGGTTAAAGACAAATGTCTCATCGCCGGGCTCTATAAGCTCTTTTTCCAGAGCGTAGTTAATAAGCGCGTCCAAATATGCTTTCATAGTTTCCTCCATCTTGTGTTAACGTATTTATTTAAAGCAGTCTTTTACTGATGATACTACGGATTTAATATCAGGTCAACGAATTATTGCTTTTTTAAGCATAATGAGTTGGCGGCAGGAAAATAAATAAAGAAATACAAAGTGCAATTATAGGAAAAAGAGAAAAATCGCTTGATTTTATCCAAATGAGAGAATATAATAAGCTCATAAAACCGAACCGTATAAAAAGGAGAATAGAAAATGGGGGACAGAATTTATATGTGCATAGACCTGAAGTCTTTCTACGCCTCCGTGGAGTGCGTGGAGAGAGGACTTGACCCGCTGAAAGCAAGACTTGCGGTTGCAGACCCTGATAGAACGGATAAAACCATATGTCTTGCCATAAGTCCCGCCATGAAGGCACTGGGGGTTAAAAACCGCTGTCGGGTATTTGAGATACCTCCGGGAATAGACTACATAATGGCAACACCCAGAATGGCTCTTTATATACAGTATTCGGTAAAGGTATACTCGGTCTATTTAAAGTATGTGGCCTCAAAGGATATTCATGTGTATTCAATAGACGAGGTTTTTATGGACGTGACGGACTATCTGTCTTATCGGCATCAGACTCCAAAAGAATTTGCGGAAATGATACTTGATGACGTTATGGACACTGTGGGTATAACCGCTGCCTGCGGCATAGGCACAAACCTGTATCTTGCCAAAATTGCTATGGATATAATTGCAAAGCACACGCCGGGAAATATAGGAATTCTTAACGAGGAGAGCTACCGTGAGCAGCTATGGCGGCATACGCCCCTTACGGATTTTTGGCGTATAGGCCCCGGCACAGTCAGAAGGCTGTCAGGTATAGGAATTGAAAATATGCGGGACATAGCTATGGTCAATGAGGATATTTTATATAAGCATTTTGGCGTGGATGCGGAACTTTTAATTGACCACGCATGGGGCAGAGAGAGCGTACGAATGGAAGATATAAAAGCATATAAACCCAGAAGCACCAGCCTGTCGTCAGGGCAGGTTCTGACTCGGGGCTACGCATACGAAGAGGGACTGCTGATTGTGCGGGAGATGGCAGAGGGTCTGGGACTTGAGATGTTTGAGCAGGGTTACGCCACAAATCTTATAACAATGTCCCTGGATTATTCACATTCATCGGGACGGGAGCAGTCACGGGGCAGTATAAGGATAGGATGCTATACAGCTTCCGTTAAAAAGCTTTCCGACAGTGCAGCGGAGCTGTATGAGCGGATAAGGGATAAAGATGTACCCATACATAAGGTAAATATCTGCTACTGTAATTTGAGTACAGAAGATGTTCAGCAATACGACATGTTTTCCCGTCCGGAGGAGCAGGAAAAGCAGATAAAGCTTCAAAGTGCCATGCTGAACATAAGAAAAAAACACGGGAAAAACGGCATCTTTAAATGTATGGATTTAATGGAGGGAGCTACTATGCTGGAGAGAAACCGGCAGATAGGAGGTCACAGAGCGTGAGACAGAAAATGAGCAGGGCGGACAGGGCAAAGCAGTTTATGCCTTTTTCTGCGCTCAAGGGCTACGAGGAGGCCGTAAAAGAGAGTGAAAGGCGTAAGGCTGAAAAAATTATTCTTGCTGAGGATATGAAGGCTGAGCTGGATTTTAAACTGAGGGGGCTTAAAAGAGGGGATAAGATTACTCTTATTTATTTTGACCGGGGGGAGTACAGAAAAATTACAGGACGATTTATAAAAGCAGACGGTATTGAAAGAAAACTTGTAATAGAGCAAAATGCAATAGATATTGAAAATATAATGTGGGTAGAGTAAATGCCCGACCGGAACGGTCGGGCATTTACTCTGTAAAGAGAGCTTTTTTAAATGTTCAAATGCCGGAGCTTAACAATCCGGCATTGAGGAATTAATTATAATAAGCAATAATAAAATAAAAAAGCTCCGGTTAAAACCGAAGCTTTCTGGCAGCGGGAGAAGGATTCGAACCCTCACATACGGAGTCAGAGTCCGCTGTGCTACCTTTACACAATCCCGCTAAACGCATTTGCTATTATAACTTTATTTCAGGATTTGTCAAGAGCTTTTTTTGATTTTATGTAAATATTTTTTGCCCGCTGTCATAAAAGGTATTTTTGTTACTGAAAACTATACAAAGCGGGAGTTGTGACAATTGCAGAGATTGTGAGAAAGGAATATAATTGTTGTGTATAGTATGCGAAAATTTGTGACATTTATATTTCGGCGGTTAATGATTTTTTTATAATTATGTGTTAATATTTGGCTATGGAACTGAATTTGTGAATGAAGGTTGATTGTATGGAAGAAAATAAGCGAAGCAGTTTTATGGAAAAAGTGGCGGCGGTAATTGTAGATAAAAGAAATATAATATTCTTTATCTTTATAACCGCCGCTCTGTTCTGCGCCTTATCCAGAAATTGGGTTCAGGTTTGTGATGATATTACTCATTACCTGCCA
Source organism: Oscillospiraceae bacterium (assembly GCA_020025675.1). Taxonomy (GTDB): domain Bacteria; phylum Bacillota; class Clostridia; order Oscillospirales; family Oscillospiraceae; genus Limivicinus. The sequence continues at coordinate 12,057 of JAHHRS010000038.1, read as the reverse complement.
TCAAATACTGAGACCAGGCAGGGGCTTGACCTTATGGAGAAGGAATTCACAACTTACGGCACAGCTGACATTATGGTGGAAAACATAAGCTATGCCCAGGCGGAGGATATTCTAAAAACCATAGAGAATATTGAGGGTGTAAAATCCGTGGAGTTTGACGATACGGATCACCACTTTAATTCAGCCGCAGCCCTGTTCTCTGTGACTTTTGACGGAACTAACAATGATGAAGTCAGCATAAAAGCTTACAGTGAAATAAAAGAAGAGCTGAAGGAGTACGATCTTAGAACCCACAGCGATGTGGGAAATCCCCTTAAAGCAATCATAAACAGAGAGATGCTGATTGTTGATATTATTGCGGTTGTTATCGTTGTGTCGGTCCTTTTGCTCACATCCAAGACCTACGCTGAGATACCGGTGCTTTTGATAACTTTCGGAGCGGCTGCAATCTTAAACATGGGTACAAACTATCTCATGGGCGAAATTTCTTTCGTTACCGATTCAATAGCAATAGTTTTGCAGTTGGCGCTGGCTATCGACTATGCAATTATCCTGTGCCACCGCTTTCAGGAGGAGCGAGAGGATAAAGACGCTCGAGAGGCGGCTGTTATCGCACTGAGCAAGGCTATTCCGGAAATCTCCGCCAGTAGTTTAACAACAATTTCCGGCCTTTTGGCTCTTAGCTTCATGCAGTTCAAGCTGGGCTACGACATGGGCGTTGTACTTATAAAAGCTATTGTTTTGAGCCTTTTATCTGTGTTCTTCCTTATGCCCGGTCTGCTTGTGGTCTTTTCTCCCCTTATTGATAAAACCCATCACAAAAACTTCGTTCCCAAAATCAATTTTCTGGGCAAAGCAGTCTATGCTACCCGCTTTGTAATGCCTGTTATATTTATAGCCGTTGCGGTGTTTGCTTTCTCATTTTCAAGCAAAGCCAATTATGTGTATTCTCAGGATTCTACCGAGTCAATTCACAAAAATGAAGCTCAGATTGATGCGGCAAGAATAAACAGCATTTTCGGAAGAAACAACCAGATGGCTATTATAGTTCCGTCCGGTGATTATGAAAAGGAAGCTAAACTTATAAGCGACGTGAGCCAGCTGAGCCTTGTGGAAAAAGTAACCGGTCTTGCCAATATTGAAGCAAAGAACGGCTGGTATATAACAAGCTCTTTAAACCCAAGACAGTTTGCAGAGCTTGCAAATCTGGATTACGAAGTGGCTCAGGTACTGTATACCGGCTATGCCATGAACATAGCTGATTACGGGCAGGTGGTTACAAACCTTGAAAACTACACAGTGCCGCTTATAGATATGTTCGATTATCTCAACGAGCGTCGGGGAGATGTATCCTTAAATCTGCCCAAGGATATGGAGCAGGAGCTGGACGATTTGGCACAACAGCTTGCCGACGGCAAAAAGCAGCTCAAGAGCGATGACTGGAGCCGTATAGTTCTGGAACTCGACATGCCTATCGAGGGAGATAAAAGCTTTGAATACCTGAATATAATTCACGGAATAGTGGCAAGATACTATGATAATTACTATGTGGTTGGAGATACTACCAGCTGCAGCGACCTGCAGAGAAGCTTTGAAAACGATAATAAGCTTATAAGCGTGCTTACAATATTGTTCGTTATAGCGGTTTTGATATTTACCTTTAAGTCCGTGGGACTGCCGCTGCTGCTTATCATTATAATTCAGGGCAGTATATGGTGTAACTTCTCCATACCTTATATTTCACATAATAATCTGTTCTTCCTTACATACCTGATAGTAAGCGCAATTCAGATGGGCGCAAATATTGACTATGCAATAGTTATATCCAACCGTTATATGGAACTCAAGGAAAAAATGCCTTTAAAGCAGGCCATGATAGAGACTTTGAACCTTGCTTTCCCTACAATAATAACCTCAGGAACCATGCTCGTATCAGCAGGTTTCGTTATAGGCTTCCTTACATCCAATGAAACTATATCCGCAATAGGAATGTATCTGGGCACGGGAACTACTATGTCAATATTCCTTGTTATGTGCGTGTTGCCTCAGATATTGCTTATGGGCGACATTATAATCCAGAAAACTTCCTTCACCATAAAGAAGGGAAACAATGTTACCCATAAGACAGGTACAATCCGCATAAACGGCAGAGTGCGGGGAAAGCTTGACGGGGTCATAGATGCGGAAGTCCACGGTGTGTTCAGAGGCTCGCTAAACGCTATTGTTGATGTTGGCGATGTGGAAGAGATACCGGAAGTAAAAGAAGAAATATGGGAACAAAAAGAGGAAAAACCTGAAATAACGGAAGGAGTCAGCCAATGAAAAGTAAAAAAATAATATCGCTGGCTTTGGCTTTGGTGCTGTTGTCCGGCATTGCTACGCCTACGGCGCTGGCAGAAAAAAATGAAAAGCACATAAGTACAGCCGAGGATCTTATGGAGTTATCCGTTAACTGCTCTCTTGACAAATGGTCTGAGGGTTTGACGGTGGTGCTTGATAATGATATAGACCTTTCAGGCGTAGAATTTTACCCTATTCCTACATTCAGCGGGGTTTTTGACGGCGGGGGACACACAATAAAAAATATGAAAACCGCCACCAACGGCTCCCATCAGGGACTTTTCAGGTATATTCAGGCTGAAGGTATTGTTAAAAACCTGAATGTAGAGGGAGAAGTAAGCCCGGAGGGCAGCCAGAATAGTGTTGGCGGAATTGTGGGCGTCAACTACGGTGAGGTAGAAAATTGCTCATTTTCCGGTGTGGTAAAGGGCCTTGAGCACATAGGAGGCATATGCGGCGAAAATCTGGGTAAAGTCACCGATTGCTCAGCAGCCGGAAATATTGACGGCAAGCGTGCAACCGGCGGCATAGCAGGTAAAAACGAAGGCATTATAAGCAACTGTGAAAATAAAGCTGAGGTTAACACAAGCATATCGGAAAAAGGATTGGAGCTTGACCAGATCAATATTTTGGATATATCAAATCTTGAGCTCACAAAGGCCAATGACCAGAATGTTGTGACGGATACAGGGGGTATAGCGGGCTATTCCACCGGTGTTGTAAGCGCCTGCACCAACAGAGGCACTATTGGCTACCAGCACTACGGTTATAACGTGGGCGGTGTAGTGGGACGTCAGTCAGGCTATGCGGAAAAATGCGAAAACTATGCAGAGGTGTTCGGCCGTAAGGACGTGGGCGGCATAGTTGGGCAGATGGAGCCGTACATGCAGTTAAAGCATGGGGTCAATCTTACCGATGAAATATATCTCCTACACTACCTTGTATCTGATGCTATGGGAAATATGAGCGATATGTCTGACCAAATGTATGATTCTCTGGACAGCATAAAGGACAGTTCCGACAACATACTTGACAACATCATAGACAGCAATACCGACAATTCCCTTCAAGGTCAGGGCCAAGAGCAGGGACAAGGTGAAGGCCAGGGTCAAGGCAGTCCAGACCTTCCAAACCTTGATGATATACTAAATCAGCTTGACAAGAATGACCAGTACACTGAAGATTTACAGAATATGGCAGACGAAATGGGCTATCTGCTGGAGGGAATGAGCTACTCAACGGGAGAAATGGCGGATGGACTTGTCAAAGTCAGTGAGCAGCTGGCAAACGTCATAGTACTTATGGCAAGCTCACTTTCCGGCAAAGATAAGACCCGTATTGAGGATATTTCAGATGAACTTTCAAGCAGTGATCATCAGGGAAGAGTTGACAACTGCGTAAACTACGGCAGTATAGAAGCTGATAAAAATGTGGGCGGCATTGCCGGCGGAATGGGCATTGAGTATGATTTTGACCTGGAGGGTACTCTTTCGGAAACTGTGGGAATGAGCGATTTTCTCACAGCTACATATCAGACTAAATGCACCAGCAGTTACAACATAAATGAAGGCAGCGTTGTTGGAAAGAAAGACAATATAGGCGGCATTTGCGGCCTGTCAGAGCTTGGCACTATTAAAGACTGCCAGGGCTACGGCAGCATAAAGAGCGACGAGGGCGGATGCGTAGGCGGCATAGTAGGCAGATCTCAGAGTTCTGTCAGAGACTGCTTTGCCATGTGCGATCTGGACGGCAACGCAAATGTGGGCGGCATAGCAGGTTTCGGAAGCGAAATAAGCGGATGCGGCAGCCTTGTAGGAATAGCGGACACAACAACAGCCTGCTGCGGTGCAATTGCGGGATACGCCGATGTGACCGTAGAGGACAGCGTTAAAAATAACGTCTATGTCCATGAAAGTGTGGGCGCAATTGACGGCATAAGCTATGAGGGTATGGCAGTAAGAAAGAGTTACGAGGAATTTTTAAAGACCAAAGGGCTTCCCGAAAGATTTAAGACTCTTAAAATGTCATACATGGCTGATGGAAAGCTTGTGGGCGAGGTAGAATTTGAATACGGCGGAAGCCTTGACGAGAGTCTTATTCCCCCGGTTCCCGAAAAAAACGGCTTTAGCGGACACTGGCCTGAATACAATTACAGCAAACTCTATTTCAGCGACAGCATAGACGCCGTTTATTCACCCAGACAGGCTGCAATCGCCAGCAAAGAGCTGAGAGAAGGCACTCCTCTTTCGTTAGCACTTTTGGAAGGCGATTTCTCCGACGGCGCTAAAGTCAAACTCAATCCCTACAGCGGAAAAGGCCCTCAGGTTACCGAACATGAGGCACTTGAGATGTGGGTAATGCGTATAGAGGACGAGAGCAAGGCATATGAACAGAACTACACTGTTCGCTTCGCCAGCCCCGACACCGAGAGCGATGTTAAGATAAAGGTATATGACGGAGAAAACTGGAATAATGTAAATACCGGACGCAACGGAAGCTACATCACTTTTACCGGAACGGGTGATACACTGGTGTTCTGTGCAATAAGCAGCGAAAAAAGCGGCGTTCCCGGCCCTGTTGTGGCAATAGGCTCGGTTCTTCTCGTGTCACTTATTATAGTATTGCTTACAGTTTTAAAAAACAAAAAGAAAAAATCCGCAGCTGCTCCAAACGACGGCAAAGTTCCTGAGCTTCCGGAAACCTTACAGACTGAGACTGAGCCAAAGCAGGAAAAGCTGCAAAAGCAAAAGAAATTAAGGAATAAGTAAAACAAAAGTCCCGCAGATGCTAAACAGGTTTAAAGCTATCTGCGGGACTTTTATACTCATTTTGTCAGTAATATACGGTCGCTTTCCATTTGGACTCCTGACAGTTCGGCAAACATGTTTACAAGATCGTGCTTTGTAAGACGCTTTTTTTCTTCGCCCTTAATATCGAAAATAATTTTTCCGTCATTCATCATTATGAGCCTGTTTCCGTGGCGGATGGCATTGCTCATATTGTGGGTTATCATCATGGCGGTCAGTCCGTCATCTCCTACTATTCTATCGGTAAGTTCAAGCACCGTTTGGGATGTGGCAGGGTCGAGGGCGGCGGTATGCTCATCAAGAAGCAGAAGCTTCGGCTTTTTTAAAGATGCCATCAAAAGTGTAAGTGCCTGCCGCTGACCGCCGGAGAGAAGCCCTACCTTTGTGCTCATTCTGTCCTCTAATCCAAGACCCAGAGGTTTTAACAATTCTCTGTACTGCGCCTTTTCTCCTGCGGTAACTCCCCATCGCAGCCCGCGGCGCTGACCTCTTCTAAGCGCCAGTGCCAAATTTTCTTCAACCTGCATGTCAGGCGCAGTACCCATCATAGGGTCCTGAAATACACGGGATATAAATTCTGCTCTTTTGTGTTCCGGAAGTGCCGTAATGTCATTCCCGTCAAGAAAAATTCTGCCCTTATCCACAGGCCAAACACCTGCAATAGCGTTTAGCATGGTGGACTTGCCTGCACCGTTACCGCCTATAACGGTTACAAAATCGCCTGAGGATAAATGAAGATTAAGGCCGCTGAGGGCTTTTTTCTCATTTACAGTACCTTTATTAAAGGTTTTGCTTATGTTTTCAAGCCTAAGCATTTTGTTCTGCACCTCTCTTTTTCAGTTTCCTAAATGAACTCTTAGACTGTTCACGCAGGTTGGGTATGGCAAGAAACAGAGCAACTATTACGGCTGTAAATAGCTTTAAGTCATTGGAATTTAATCTCAGCCACAGAACGGCTGTAACTACAAGGTAGTATATAATTCCGCCCAATACAGTAAAAGCAAATATACCTAAAAAGTTTAGGCGCTTTCCCATAATCCTACGTCCTAAAACCTCACCTATTATAACGGCGGCAAGACCGATAACTATGGCACCTCTTCCCATATTTATATCTGCAAAACCCTGATACTGAGCCATGAGACCGCCGGAAAGTGCAACGATACCGTTTGAAAGGGCAAGGCCCAAAACTTTCATTAAGCCTGTGTTTATACCTAAAGCACTGCTCATATGGGAATTGCTGCCTGATGACCGCATAGCTGAGCCCTGCTCGGTGCCGAAATACCAGTATAAAACCAGAATTAGAACCAGTGATATAAAAAATCCGGTCCAGATTGCAGCGGTAATGTGACGTGAGGAGAGAATAAGGTCAAATTTATCAACACTTACCGCCTTGTTTGCTGCCATTCCCATAATTCTCAGATTAATGGAGTACAGAGAAAACTGAGTTAGAATCCCGCAAAGAATTACGGGTATGCCAAGCTTGGTATGCAGAAAGCCTGTGCAAAATCCGGCCAAAAATCCTGCCGGAACTGCTGCAATGAGTGCCAGCCATGGTGGGCAGCCCGCAAGTATCAGCATAACCGTTACCGCACCTCCGCAGGTAAAGGAGCCGTCCACCGTAAGGTCAGCTACGTCAAGAATTCGGAATGTAATATAAATTCCAAGAGCCATAATACCCCATATAAGCCCTTGGGCTATGCCGCCGGGTAAGTTTTTTATTAGTTTTAACAGGCTTAAAGACTGAAAATATGCTTCCATACTGAATTTACATCTCCTCGGTTCAATTTGCAGTTACGGCTTTAAAATCATCAGGCACATTTACGTTTAGAGCTTTACATATATCGGGGTTGTAGACTTTCTCAAACTTTGGGGAGTAACGGATTTCCATTTCGCTTATATCGGCACCGTTTAAAAGAATGTCGCATGCCATTTTACCGGTTTCAAAACCAATATCATAGTAGGAAACGGACAGCGTTGCAGTGCCAAATACGGCACATACCAGCTCTTCACCGCATATTATAGGAACTCCGGCGTTTAAAGCTACGTTGTTTATAGCCTCCCCGCAGGAGGCGGCAGTGTTATCTGTGGGAATGTACAGCACCTCGCACTCCTCACAGGCATTGGCAATTACAGATGAAACATCGTTTGAGTCTGAGAAACTGAATTCCTTAACCTCATATCCCATATCAAGGAGCATGGGAGTTATTGCATTTACCTGAAAGAGGGAGTTTGGTTCTCCGGAGCAGTAAAAAACACCTACTGTTTTTGCGTTGGGGAACAGTTCCTTTATTATTGCGGCCTGACCGTCAAGAGGAGCCAGATCTGAAGTGCCGGAAATGTTTTTTCCGGAAACTCCCGTCCAACTCTCTTCTCCCAATGCCGTGCCGTAATCGGTGATGGATGTCCCTAAAACAGGAATGTCACCGGTGGCGGAAACGGCGGCCTGCAAAGATGCAGTGGCATTTGCCATTATTAAATCTACACTGTCACTTACAAACTGATTGCATATAATCGAGCATGTGGCAGAATCACCTGAGGCATTTTGGAAACATATGTTTACTCTGTCTCCAAGTCCTTCCTTAAGGGCGTCTGTAAAACCTTCCGTTGCAGCATCAAGGGCAGGGTGCTGTGCAAGCTGGCAGATACCTACATTGAATACTTTTTCTCCGCCCTCGGCAGGTGTTTCCGCAGAAGGGGCTGAACTGCAGGCAGTCATGGAAAGCGCAAGTATAAGGGCAAGAATTATAGCTGTTATTTTCTTCATTTCATTTTCCTCCTTAAAAATGGGTGCAAAAAAGCCGCCCGGTGCAGTCCGTGCGGCTTTTAATCCTATGGTTATGTTAATGTGCAGCACAAACTACTATTACCTTGTAACAAAGTAATAGTAATAATATGCAGCTGCAAAACTAACAAAAGCCATTATATTCTCTCCTTTAATTGATAGGGTGACTTTATCACTTTCTGGTAATAAAGTCAAGGGCTTAAAAAAGAAAATCCCGTTTTTGGATTATTGAACTATATATATGAGAAAAGTTTTGAAGCATTACGTGATTTTACACAAATAAAATAGCTGAAGTTATAAAAAATTACTGTGATGGCTATAATTTCCAAAGTATTAAGAAAGTTTAAGAAATAAAAACCGTTTTATTTATTGATTATTCACATAATTAGGTTATAATAGCAAATCAGTAAATATTTTAAATATTTATGGCTAGAATTGGAGAGTAAAATATGAATAAGAAAAAGAAACTTATCCTGAGAATATTGTTAAGCGTTTTGGGAACGCTGGCTGTGTTGTGCATTGCTGTCTTCAGTTTTTATATGGCTTGGGAAAAAGCCCCTGATTTGGATCCTGTTGCCCCCAGCACAAAGCCGGTTGGAAACAAATCTGACAAAAAGAATAACTCAGATTCTGATGAAGCGGCCTTTGATACAGAGAGAGAAGACGGGATTTATACATTCTTACTTGTTGGAAATGATGACGGTACAGGCAATACCGACACTATAATGGTGGGAAAGCTGGACACCAACGAACATAAAATAGATGTTGTTAATATTCCCAGAGACACCCTAATAAATGTGGACTGGTCAGTCAGAAAGATAAATTCCGTGTATTGGGGCTCAAAAAACAGCGGGGGTAACGGTATAGACGCTTTAAACACTCATATAAAAAATATTACCGGCTTTGAACCTGACTGCTATGCAATTATAGATCTGGGTGTATTCATAGATGTGATTGATGCACTGGGCGGAGTGGATTTTGAAGTGCCTGTGCCCATGCATTATGAAGACCCTGCACAGAACCTTTATATACATCTTGACCCGGGTATGCAGCATCTGGACGGTTATGCCGCAATGGGGCTTTGCCGTTTCAGGCACGACTACGCAAACGGTGACTTTGGACGTATAGAAATGCAGCAGAGATTTTTGAAGTCCTGTGCAGAGCAGTTTATAAATCTGGGAAATATACCTAATATTTCAAAAGTGGTAAAGATACTTGCCGATGGCATGGACACAAATCTTACAGGTGCCAACATTGCCTATTTTATCCGTCAGGCTTTGAAGTGCCAGCCGGAAAATGTGAATTTCTACATGGTGCCCAGTGACTCTGCCGGTATAGGCGGACTCAGCTATTCAGTTATAAATATATATCCATGGATAGACATGTTAAACCAGTGCCTTAACCCATATGAAAGCCCCATAGGTTACGATAATCTGAATATTGTGTATAAAGACGGTAACGGTTACGCAGCAACTACCAATCTTGTTGGCGACTGGTACTATACATCCAATTACAGTGCAGGAACAAAGACAGTAGAAACCGTTGAGGAAACACCGGAGGAACCCGAAGGCCCCACAATAATTGTAGTTCCTTCACAGCCCCCTGAACAGGGAGAGACTGTAAATCCCGAGCTTACACCTTCCGAGACACCGGTTGTACCGACTGAACCGGAGACTCCTGCCGAACCTTCCGAACCCGCAGAACCTGCCGTTCCGGAGACTCCTGAAACAAGTCCTGAGGAAAACGCAGTTTTCGGATAAATTTTATAGTGAAAACGCTCCGAAAATTTTCGGAGCGTTTTTTGTCTTGTTATGAAAGTCAGTTTGTGATAAAATTTAAAAAACAGGAAATTACTTGATAAAAAGGAGATTTTATTTTGAATTACTTTTTCGGTATATTGGTTGGCTTTGTGTGGGGCGGATTGGTTGCGCTTTTAAACGGGTTTGTAACCAAACGCTGTGTTGAAAAAAACACTTCCGCCGCAATGACAACTGCTAATACGGTGAAAATAGCAAGCTATATTTTAGCATTTGCAGTTGTATTTTTACTTAGAAATTTCCTGCCTTTCAGTTACGAAGCAGTGATAATCGGCACGGTTTTAGCAATTTCAATGCTTCAGATTGTGATTTCATACAGAATTGCAGGCAGTAAGTAAAAGCCTTTTTTAACAGTAAAAAACGGATGTGATTTTGAGTCACATCCGAATTTTTTATGCTCTTATAATTTCTATAAACTTTCTGAAATCATCTCTGTCCCAAACCTCCGGCACGGGATAAAGAGGGTTTGCCTCTTTCATGGCCCATGAGATTATCTGCTCCACATCCTTATCCTCAATGACGTCTACCTTATCGGGCAAATTCATTTCCCTTTTTGCAGCTTCTATCCAGTCGATAAAAGCATTTGCTTTCTCCGCGTCATTGTGCCCCTGAATTCCGCAGACATCTGCAAGTTCGGCCAAAGGCTTATGGGCTTTAGCTCCGAACTGCCGCATAACATGGGGCAGTAAAACAGACATTGCAAGACCGTGAGGCATACCGTACAGGCCGCCCAAAGTATGACCTATTGCGTGAACATAGCCTACACTTCCCCGAGTAAAAGCTCTGCCGGCGTAGAATGCGCCAAGCTGCATTTTTTGCCGTGCTTCAACATCATTGCCGTCGTGGTAGACCCTCAAAATATTATGATATATAAGATTTACAGCCTCTTTTGCCAGCCTGTTTTCAAGCTTTGTATTATAAGTGTGGTTGGTGTATGCCTCCACGGCATGACACAGTGCGTCCATGCCTGTGGTGGCGGTGGTTTCAGGGGGCAGACCCACTGTAAGAAGGGGGTCAAGAACCGCATATTTAGGTATAAGGCAGGGGTCGTTTATGGAGGCTTTGTGGTGTGTACTGCTGTCGGTTATTACAGCGGCAATGGTGGTTTCCGAGCCTGTGCCGGCCGTTGTAGGGATAGCCACAAAGGGCGGTATCTTCTTATGTACCTTCAAAACTCCCTGAAGCTGAGTTATCTTCCTGTTGGGGCGCACAACTTTTGCGGCAATGCCTTTTCCGCAGTCAAGCCTTGAGCCGCCGCCCATTGCCACTATTACCTTGCAATTATTTTCCTTAAACAGCCTCCAACCCTCTTCAACGTCGTCACAGGTGGGGTCCGGGTGGTCAAAACTCAGAACAGTGTAGCGGATACCCTCTTTATCCATGGCAGTGAGCATGGGCTCAGCCTGACCACGGCGAAGCATACCGGTGCCGGTTATAAAAAGCACGTCATTCAGGCCCTTTTCTTTTAAAAAGGCGGGTAGTTTCCCAATGGAATTAGGCCCTTCCAGATATTCCGGCATACGGTAGGGCACAAGATAATTTGCAAGTTTAAAAACTCCCTGGTAAATTCTGCAGCCCGTGGTTAATAAGACTTTGGAAAATTTCATATTTCTCCTCCATTTCAGCCACCGCAGGAGGGACAAGGAACATAGCCTTGCCGCCGTCCCCGGTTTTTGATAGATTTCATTTGATTTTTCGATTATAAAAGATTTACAGCTTTACAAAGTCTTAGGGGTACATGAGTTTATCGTAATTTACCCGTAAAGCTGAGTCCTGTTTTTTACATTCAGCGGTTTTTGCTCCTGAATATTATCGAAATAGGAGCACACCTCATATAAGGTGACATTTATTATATTTTACTTAAAAGCCAATTACAATCATTTCATAAAAATATAGTTCACAAAAATATATCAAGTCTTTTGGATATAAGCACAAATGTAAACTAAAAATTCTCTAATTTCTATACAAAATTATCCCTATTGCCGAACACAGGAGAGCTGGACGTCCATTACATAAATACAAAGCTGACGGGGACACAGCTGGCTTTTGGCGGTTTGTCAGACAGCGGGGGGATGGGCAGATTTTGAGGACAAAAATTGATATAATTAAAAAAGTTTGGTTTTTTTTCCGTAAGGGCTGTTAATTTTAAATAATACAGTTTATAATGGGTAAAAAACAGTTTCGGAAGGTTAAAAATGGAAGTATACACAAAAGAAATAGAGCTTACTGAAGAACTCTCTACAACAGGGCTTTTTAAAATATTGCAGGATGTTTCCGCCGAGCACTGTGAAATGCTGGGTCTTGGCATGGA
>JAHHRS010000037.1 GCA_020025675.1 Oscillospiraceae bacterium | reverse complement strand
ACATACATTCCGGCTTTTATAAAAGGGCTATTTTTTTCTCTTTGCGTAACTGAACATCCAAATAACTATAACTATAAGGGCGATTATTACAACAAGACCCAGAATCAGATTGAAAAAACCGCCTATAATTCCCACAGCTCCTGATATGAGCTTTATAACTAAAATAAGTCCGCCTATTATAAGTCCAGCAAGGAATACTATACCGGCTATCATACCTGCGTTCATAATCTCCTCCTTTTAAATCTGAGGTCCCAGCTTTGACAAAACATCTTCAAAGTATTGGGGCAAAGGACATTCCAATTCTATAATTTTTTGGCTTCTGGGGTGAATGAATCTGAGCTTTCTTGCGTGAAGACACTGACCTTCAAGGCCTTTTTCAGGCGATGGAGAGCCGTAGGTGTAATCCCCTAAAAGAGGGTGATTTATACTTGCCATATGGACTCTTATCTGGTGTGTGCGGCCTGTTTTAAGGCGGCAGCGTATGTGACTGTAACCCTTGTAATTTGCGATAAGCTCCCAGTAAGTCAGGGCAGATCGGGAGTGAATTTCCGTTACAGCCATTTTTTTTCTGTCAACAGGGTGACGTCCTATGGGCTTATCCACTTTTCCCGAATTTTCTTTCATGTTGCCGCGGACAACGGCCTCATATGTTCTTGAAAGACTGTGGTCGGCAAGCTGAGCGGATAAGTTTTCATGGGCAAAGTCGTTTTTTGCGGCAATTATAAGACCGGAAGTGTCTTTATCAATTCGGTGAACAATACCGGGGCGGTCCTCACCGCCAATTGCGGAAAGCTTTCCGCAGCAATGGTACAACAGGGCATTCACAAGTGTGCCCTCATAATGGCCGGGCGACTGATGAACTACCATTCCCCGGGGCTTATTTATGACAATGAGATCATCATCTTCAAATACAATATCCAACGGAATATTTTCGGGAAAAGGATGATGTTCCTTTAATACCGGCAGTAAAACTTGAAAGCTGTCACCGGCAGCGCACTTGTAATTCTTTTTTACCCGTATACCACCCTTGGTTACGGCACCGCTTTCTATAAGCTTTTGTATGGCGCTTCGGGATAAACCCTCTATATTACAGGAAAGGAGAGCGTCGATCCTGTCTCCGCCCTCCTTGGCTGTGATAAAAAGAATATTTTCATCCATGTTATTTTATTTAAATTCGTTTAGAATATCGTCAAGGCTGAAATCCATACCGGTATTAACGCCTGTGGAAGTCTCCTTAGGACGCTCCTGAACAGGGGGTTGGGGAGCGGGCTGTACAGGAGGCTCAACGGGAACCTGAGCCCTTACACTCTTAGGCGCAGCCTGAGGAGCGGCAGGGGAAACGGGCCTTGCAGGTCTGGGAGCGGCAGGTCTTGCCGGAGACTGTGCAGGAGCGCTGTATCGAGCCTGAGGTCTTGTATAGTTCGAGGGGGCAACACCGGTTGCTCTGGCGGCGTATGTGTTCTTCTGCTGAGCTTCAACTTTAGCGCTGGCCTTCTCCCACTCGGCAAAGGGATCTGAACCGTCAGGTGTTTGTCTGGGTCTGCGCTGGGGCTGAGGTGCAGGAGTACCGGGACGGGCGGCTCTTTCGGCCTTGTATCGCTCATACTGATCCTGAGCCTTTTTCTTACCCTTCAGAACCTTTGCGGGTGCTTCACCGTCAATGGCTTCTTTCTCTTTTCTTGACTTCCGTTTAGGTCTGTCCTCTTCCTCATCGTCCACTTCTTCAAACTCATCATCGTAGTCGTCTGTCGGATTTTTTTCAAACAAAATAGCTAAGACGAAAATGATGCAGCAAACGGTGATGAAAATATCAGCCACATTGAAAATGGGGAAATTAAAGAGTTCAAGCTTGAACATGTCCTGCACGTAGCCGTAAATCACACGGTCAATGCAGTTTGAAAGTCCACCGGCGGTAACAAGGACTATACTCCATCTGCTGACAGGGCCGGAAATAAAGCGGGTAGCAAGTGCAATTATAACGGCAACAGTAAAAACACCTGTCAAAATTATAAAGTATATTCGAGCACCGCCGCCACTTAAAAAGCTGAAGGCACAGCCGTCATTGTGGAGGTTTACAAGGCTGACAATCCCCGGAATCAGGGGCTCACCTGTGGAGGCCATGGATATGGACATGGAAACCCAGTATTTAACCCACTGATCAGCGATGATGACTAAAAGAGCAACTATTGCGTAAAGCATTTCTCTCTCCTATCTGCCGCAGTTGAAATGCGGCGCGTGAATTGCGGTTTAAAATTGTACATAAACAGAGGAGAGCGGTCTCCTCTGTTTAATTTATAGTTCAAAGCTCTGACAGAGCAGCGGCACAGCGGGGGCAGAGACCGGTTTCGGGGTCAGCATCCTCTGAGTGCATCCAACAACGGGGGCATTTCTGACCGGGAGCCTCGAATACATAAATGGTGAGTCCGGGGAGATTTTCACCCTTGCCGCATACAGCGTCTTTATACTGAGGTTCATCATCTGCAATATAGCAGTTAGACACAATGAAGAGTTCTGCCAGATTTAGACTTTCTACGGTCTTTAGTGCTTCCCTTGTTTCCCCGTCATTGGCGTAAAGGACAACAGACGCTTCAAGGGCTTTACCTATACGCTTTCCGGCACGGGCATTTTCAAGAACGATGTTAACATCGTCACGAAGTTCAATGAGAGTATCCCACTTTGCCATAGCCTGAGAAGAGAGTGCGTAATCGTCAAAGGTGGAATTCATGCGGTTAAGGACGATGTTTCTCTCATCGTCACCCTCACGGTGGGGCATTGCCTGCCAAATCTCATCACAGGTGAAAGCAAGGATAGGTGCAAACATCTTTGCCATGCTGTCCAAAATAAGGTACAGTGCAGTCTGAGCGCTGCGGCGCTTGAGGCCGTTTTCGCAGTACAGACGGTCTTTAATAATATCAAGGTAGAAGCTGGATAGCTCAACCACACAAAAATCATTTATAGAGTGGGAAACGGTGTGGAACTCATAGTTATCGTAGGCTTTCATTACCTTTTCGATAAGCTGGTTCAACTTTGTAATAGCCCAGCGGTCAAGCTCCATCATATCCTCAGGCTTTACAAGATCGTTAGGGTCAAAGCCGTTCAGGTTTCCAAGACAGTAACGGGCAGTATTGCGGAACTTAAGGTAGTTCTGACTCAGCTGCTGGAAAATTTTCTTGGAGCAGCGCACATCCACATGATAGTCAGCGGAACCTGCCCAAAGACGAATCATATCAGCGCCGAATTCCTTAATAATATCGGCAGGATCAACTCCGTTACCGAGACTCTTATGCATTGCACGGCCTTCACCGTCAACCGTCCAGCCGTGAGTAAGGCACTGCCTATAAGGAGCCTGAGCCACACCGGTAGAGCCGACAGCTACAAGCAATGAAGACTGGAACCAGCCTCTGTACTGGTCGCCGCCCTCCATGTACATGTCGCAGGGCCAGAAACCCTGGTCGCGTTTCATAGCGGCAATATGGGTAGAGCCGGAGTCAAACCATCCGTCCAGAGTATCAACTTCCTTAGTGAAGTGGATACCGCCGCAATGAGGGCATTTAAAGGCCTTGGGAAGAATATCCTCAGCCTCCATCTCAAACCAAGCATTGGAGCCCTTTTCCTCAAAAAGGGAGGCAACGGCTTCAATGGTTTCATCGGTGCAGATGGGCTTTTTGCAATCGTCACAGTAGAACACGGGAATAGGCAGACCCCAGCGGCGCTGACGGGAAATACACCAGTCGTTGCGCTCTCTTATCATAGCTGCCATTCTGTCCTTACCCCATGCTGGGAGCCAGCGAACATCGTCGCAGGCCTTGATTGCGTCTTCCTTAAAGGAGTCAACAGAGCAGAACCACTGAGGAGTGGCACGGAAAATAATGGGGCTCTTGCAGCGCCAGCAGTGCGGATAGCTGTGAACTATATCCTCGGATGCAAAGAGGGCGCCGCTCTCTTTCATGTCGTTTAAAATTATGGGATTTGACTCTTCGGTTTTAAGGCCAGCATACTTACCTGCATAGTCGGTATGACGGCCCTGATCGTCAACAGGAACCACCATATCCATGCCGTAGCGCAGGCATGTCTGATAGTCGTCTGCACCGAAACCGGGAGCGGTATGGACACAGCCTGTACCGGAATCCATAGTGACGTAATCTGCAAGGAGCAGGCGGGAGGTTTTGGGCAGGAAAGGATGATCTGCCAGCATATTTTCAAAGAAATTACCGGGATGAGTCTCAACTATCTCGTAATCCTCAATGCCGCCCACCTTCATTACCTTCTCAACCAGAGCCTCAGCAATGATGTACATCTCACCGTTTGAAGCTTTCACAATTGCGTAGCTCTCACGGGGATGAAGGGCGATACCCATATTTCCGGGAAGAGTCCAAATGGTAGTAGTCCAAATAACGAAGTAAAGCTTGCTGCGGTCAAGGTGAGAAAGTTTTCCCAGATCATCGTTCATCGGGAACTTGACGTAGACAGTGGTACAAGGGTCATCCTGATACTCAATTTCTGCCTCGGCAAGAGCAGTCTCATCCTTAGGGCACCAGTATACAGGCTTCAAACCTTTGTATATATGTCCGTTTTTATACATCTTACCAAAGATGCGGATTTCTTCAGCCTCAAAGCCTTTGTTCATGGTCTTATAGGGATTGTCCCAATCACCCAGAACACCCAAACGCTTAAAGCCTTCCCTCTGCTTGTCTATATACTTTTCTGCGTATTTCTGGCAGGCATTTCTAAAGTCGGAAACAGACATGGCCTTATGGTTGAGCTTCTGCTCCTTTATAATGGCACTCTCAATGGGCATTCCGTGGTTATCCCATCCGGGGACGTAGGGAGTATAGTAACCGCGCATGGCGTAAGAACGGATTATAAAGTCCTTTATAGTCTTATTGAGAGCATGTCCCATGTGTATGTTGCCGTTGGAAAAGGGAGGGCCGTCGTGGAGAATGAAACTGGGGCAGCCTTCGTTTTTCTTCAAAAGCTCATGGTATAAGTCCATATCTTCCCAAGCTTTAAGCATATCGGGTTCTCTTTTGGGAAGCCCGGCTCGCATTGGAAAGTCAGTTTTCGGAAGGTTCAATGTGGTGTTGAAATCCTGTGACATAATGTAAATATCTCCTGTTTATCTTTGATTTCTATGGAAAATAATGCAGATATACCGCAATCGGCAAAAAATGCCGGTAATAGGCTGCCGATATATCAAACAGCGGGGCGCACGCATCCGCGCCCGCCCCGGAGTAATCATATTTTCAGCCTCAGAAAGAGAAAGGCTGGGTGTTGTTAAAGCTCTTTTGAGCCTTAACATTGGGCTTTGCCTCTGTTACAGGGGGAAACTCTATTGAAATATCCTCCTGAGCACCGGCAGCATCAGCCGAGGGAGCGGAAGTATCATCGACTTTGGGAGCCTCAGGCTGGGTGTATATGCCGCTGCTGATAGCATCCAGATTTTTAAGCTGGGTGTTGCACATGGCGCGCATACCTTCTATGAACTTGGCGGTGGCGGCTTTAGCGTCCTGAAGCCGTTTTTCCTGTCTTATTGTCTCTTCTTCAATGGAGCCCACTCTGGCCTTAACCTGTCTGTCAGCGTCAGCCAGCATAGCGGAGACCCGCTTTCTTGCGTCTGCCTCTATCTGCACAGCAAGTTTCTGAGCGGAAATGACAGCCAGATTGAGTGCATCTTCATTGGCTCTGTATTCTTCTATTTTGTCCACAAGAACCTTCATCTTGCTCTTTAAAACAGCGTTTTCCTTCTGGGAGGCGGTTATATCGTCTGCCAGTTCCTCAAGAAAATCATCAACAGAGGCCATATCATAGCCGCCGAACTTGGACTTTTCAAAGGTTTTTTCGCGAATATCCTGAGCGGTAATCATATATTTATCCACCTTTCAATAATTATTTATTTAAAAGTACTGCTCATCACTTTCAGGCTGCTGCCCCTGAGAGGCCAGAATGTCCACATTCTGGGGAGTGATGAAATATGTCTTTCCCGATACAGGAGTGATTTTACCCTGCAGGGCAAAAGTTATACCGGACAAAAAGTCCAAAAGCCTGCGGGCAGTATCCGTAGGCAGACCCTCAAGCGTCATTACGACAGAACGGTTCTGATTAAGGTGATTTAAAAGTTCGCCGGCCTCCTCAAAGGATTTAGGATTAAATAAAATTACCTGAGTGTCATTGCCGCCGAAGTTGACGACTTTTTCCCGGTGAGAAGCCTTAGGCTTTGCCGGGCGCTTGTGAGTAAAATTTCCAAATATGCCGCCATCTCCGGAAGGTTTTGCAGTCTTTCTCACGGCAGGTTCAGGCCCGGAAGTCGGCTCATCAGCAAAAACGCTTTCAAACTTCTCCTGTATAGAACCGGGCTGAGCATTCTGCGCCACCTGTTTCAGGCTGACGTCAGAGTCCTCAAAGAAATCGTCCTCGTCATCGTATGGTTGTGTAAGCTTACGCAGTTGATCCATGAAGCCCATGGTTTTGCCTCCAGTAAGTTTTGCTATTTATAGATACGGGCACCGAAAATGGCGCTGCCCACTCTGACCATGTTAGCACCGCAGGCTATTGCTTCCTGATAATCGCCTGACATACCCATGGACAGAAAATCCATATATACATTATCGTATTTTTTCTCGCTATTGTCAACAAAAAGCTGCTTCATTCTCTCAAAATATGGCCGATTTTCGCGAGAAATCCGGCAAACAGGCGGTATTGCCATTAATCCGCGGACTCTCACAGCAGAAAATTGGCAAATTTCTGACAAAATTCCGGGAATTTCCTCAGGGGAAAAACCGGATTTTGACTCTTCATTTCCTATATTTACTTCAAGAAGAATATCCTGAACTATGAATTTTTTCTCCGCTTCCTTATTAATAGCGGAAATGAGCGGTAAGGAATCAACACTGTGAATTAGTTCTGCAAGCCCTACAACCTGCCTGACTTTGTTTTTCTGGAGATGACCTATAAAATGGAGTTTTGCGCCGTTGTAGGCACCCTGACTGTTTTTCTCCAGCATTTCCTGTACACGATTTTCTCCGCATATGGGAACGCCTGCTTTAATGGCCTCCTGCACCCTTTCGGCATCATTCATTTTGCTTGCTACCACAAGGTAAATATCCTTGGGATCTTTACCGGCGGCAATGGCTGCGTTCTCTATGTTTTTAAGCACTGCGGCAGTGCTTTCGGCTATGCTCATATTCTCTATGACATCCTTTCCTTCTATTTCTTTGCGGAAATTATAAGGAGGTTTCCCTCCCTGAGAGCTTCCGCCTCAGGATTTATGGCGGCAATGCAGTTCTCTCCGTATTTATATATAATCTCTACCGCACGGCGCTCAGGTTTTCCGGCGGTGAGGGTGTAAACATATTCATTTCCGTCCCCATCTGTGTGAACGGCATTAATAGGCAGATTTAGACCCGAGTATTCGGAAAAAACAAGCTCTGCCTCAGTTTTTCTCAGCTTCATATATTCCTCTCCACCCTGATTTAAGCGAAAGAGAAGAAGAAGCTTTCCTTTCTCCGGCTGACTAATTTTTAAAAGCCTTGCGGGCAGTTTCCCGCCTGTCTCCTCAAAGCGAAGGGTACATTCTCCCGGCGGAGGTATTTTGTAACTGTCATCAGACAGAGCTGCAAAATACCAGTCAAAACCGGAAATCAGTTTGCCGTCGCCTTTTTCTCTCTCCGGTTTTTCATTCAAAATATCTTCAAGCTCTCCCGGCTCCATATAATAAAAGTCCTCAGGACTTAAATATTCAAATCCGTCAATATTTTTAAAAAACAGGGCAGACCCCTCATAATCGCCGGAAAACGCCTCCGCAGCCTTGGCGGAGAGCCTGTCTCCGTCGGAGGGGAACTCACTGTCGTCCATGGGGGAGCAGATTACCTGCTCCCTTCTCACGGCTATCCCCCGTAGTCGGACACTGTCTTTAAGACTTGCGGAAGAGACTCTTACAGTCTCATAATCCCGGTTAAAGTGATTCCAAATGTTAACTCCGCCATAGGCACAGAGAGTCAAAAAGACAAGCGTCACAGCCGCCGCCAGCATAGGCGGCGTTTTTTTGCGCTTATGTATTCCCATCAATGGCTAAGGGTCTGGGGGGTACTATAGTGGAAATAGCGTGCTTATATATAAGCTGCTGTTTCCCATCGGAATCCAAAATCACGGTAAAGCCGTCAAAGCCTTTGACAACACCGTGAAGCTGAAAGCCATTCATAAGAAACATGGTGACGTTGAGGCGTTCAAGCCTGGCCTGGTTTAGGAATGAATCCTGGAGATTTTGCGTTTTCTGCATATCTGCCAACTCCTTTTCGCAGAGGGTCCTTTTCCCTCCGTCATTATAGTATATCTCACGCATTATGCGTGGTACTTTATGATATACCGAAAGGCGGGCAAAATTTTGTCAAAAGCGGGGAATGATGACAGGGATATGTTTAATTATTATTTCCATTTAGAGCCAATATAATCAAGAGCCGTGGAAAGAGCTTTATTATAATCAGGCTGGGAGTCAAATTCCAACCAGCATGCATCCTGATTTTTCCGAAACCATGTGAGCTGACGCTTTGCATAGCGGCGGCTTGACTGCTTTATAAGGTCAATAGCCTCCTCTTTACTAATTTCACCTTTCAAAGCGGAGACTATCTCTTTATAGCCTATTGCCTGCATAGCTGTGCAGTGCTCAGGAAGACCTGAGGCTAACAGACCTTCAACTTCTTCAAAAAGCCCTTGCTTTACCATTAGGTCTACTCGCTGCTCAATTCTTTTATACAGGTCGGCTCTGTCTTTGAAGTTAAGCACAAAATAGCAGGCATCATAAGCCTTTGGAAGAGATTTTGTGCGTCTGTCATGCTCAGTTATGGTTATTCCTGTGAGCTTAAAAATTTCCAGTGCTCTGACAATTCTCCGCTTGTCACCGGAATTTAGCTTTTCCGCCCTTTCGGGGTCTACTTCCCGAAGCTCACGGAGCATCTCTTCTCCGCCCACAGCGTCAAATTTTTTTGAAAGCTCATCACGGAGCTTGTTATCCCCTTTCTCACACATGGCAAAGTTTCTGCCTGAGAGTAGGGAGTCTATATAAAGACCTGTGCCCCCTGTTATGACCGGAATTTTACCTCTGGCTATTATATCGTCACAGCAGCGGGAGGCATCTTCCACATATCTTGCGGCCGAGTATTCTTCCCAAGGTTCTGCAACATCCAGCATATGGTGAGGAATCTGGGCTTTTTCCTCCCTTGTTGCCTTGGCAGTTCCTATGTCCATACCCTTATAAATCTGCATGGAGTCAGCAGAGACGATTTCACCGTTTAATTTTTTAGCAAGCTCAATACTGAGCCTTGTTTTTCCGCTTGCCGTAGGCCCTGCTACGACTATAACTCTATCTGCCATAATTCACCTTATACTATACGCTTAAAAAGCTTATCCAGCTCATTTTTGCTTAAAGAAACCGACAGCGGACGGCCGTGAGGACAGTATTTTATATCACCTGACAAAACGGCTTTTACAAGAACTTCCAATTCCTTTTTATCCGTATCCCAGCCGGCCTTTATAGCGGCCTTGCAGGCAACGGTGTGGAGAATTTCATCCCTTGCACTCCGGGCGTTAGGAGCTGTGCCTCTGCGGAGCTTTTCGCATATTTCCTCAACTGCTGCCTCTGCGTCTCCGGCCTCCATATCGGCAGGAAGCGCACGGAGGATATACTCGTTTTCGCCGAAAGGCTCTATCTCAAATCCTAAATCCAAAAGAAGCTCACCGTTTTCCTCAATAAGCTCAGAATCCTCCGGATTAAGCTTGAGAGGAATGGGCATTAAAAGGTTTTGAGAGGGAATTTCTCCGGATTTTGCCTTCAGACGGTCAAAAATCATTCTCTCATGGGCGGCGTGCTTGTCGATAAGAAGCAATTCCTCGTCCTTTTCTACGATTATGTAGGTTTTAAGAGCTTCACCAATAATTTTGTAATTTGAAATTTGTGAGTTTTCAACACTTTCAACAGAGTTTTCAACAACTTGTGGAAAATGTTTTGTGTAAATATCAGAAACTTTTTCTTCCGCTTCCGTTTTTTGCTCTTCTTTGGTGGTATAAACAGGGGTTGAATAAGCATTATAGGGAACTTCTGAACTTTTAAAGGAAGTTTGTTTTGGTGCTGAATAGCTGTTATATGACACGGGAGGGGCAAAGCCTGAGGAGGGACGTGTTGAAAACTCAGGCTTTACAGCAAAACCGGCGGGAGAGTGAGAGCGTGCAGGAGCGGGTGCAGGCTTATAGCCGTTTTCACGAAAGTCCGATGCGCTCATGCTCCGGTAAAAATCCTCTCTGGGTTTTGGGCTTATTCTTTCTTTAGGTGTAAGCTCCGCTTTAACGGCGGCGTTTTCATTATCTAATGCATCACGCACGGCATGATAAACAAGGTCAAAAACGGCCTTTTCCGATGAAAATTTAACTTCTGTTTTTGCCGGATGCACATTAACATCTACACTGCCGCAGCTTATATCCAAATACAGTACACATGCGGGAAAACGACCGGTCAGGAGACTGTTTTTATAAGCCTGCTCCAGAGCAGACTGAAGCATGGGGGATTTTATCCATCTTCCGTTACAGAAAAAATACTGAGCACTGCGGTTTCCTCTGCCGGCTGAAGGAGAGGACACAAAACCGGAGAGCTTTAATCCGTCGTTTTCACTTCCGCACTGTATGAGCGTTGTGGCAAGTTCACGGCCTAAAAGGGAGTAAATACATGAGCTCTGCATGCTGTCACCTGGGGAGAAAAATTCCTCTTTATCGTCCCGTATAAAGCGGACGGAGACTTCAGGCCTTCCAAGGGCACAGCGAAGTGCGGTGGTCAAACATGCACCGGCCTCGCTCCTGTCGGACTTTAAAAATTTAAGTCTGGCCGGAGTATTAAAGAAAATGTCCTTTACGGTTATACAGGTACCTTCAGGACAGCCGGTGGGGATCATGTCCTCAATATCTCCTGCATTTAAGGTAAGCTTTGTACCGCTGTTATCGCCTCTGCGACGTGTTAACATCTCAATATGTGACACGGAAGAAATAGCTGCCAGTGCTTCACCTCTAAACCCCATAGTCTCTATGGCTTCAAGGCCTCTCTCATCCTTTAGCTTAGATGTGGCATGACGAAGAAAGGCAATGCCTGCGTCTTCCGGAGCCATACCGCAGCCGTCATCCGTCACCCGAATAAAGGTGGCGCCGCCGCCCCGAATTTCAACTTTTACATTTTTAGCTCCTGCGTCAAAAGCGTTTTCCATAAGCTCTTTTATGACCGATGCGGGACGCTCTACCACCTCACCGGCGGCTATCATATCAGCCACATGTGGCTGCAATATATTTATAACAGGCATAATAAACCTCCGATTTTAAAAAGCGTTTTTATTATACAGGATTTTAGTTGAAACTTCCACTGATTTTATGTTAATATTAAATGAATATCTTTATAAAGGTTAAGGAATACAACATGAGTTATATAAGAAAAGAAATAAGCTGCGAAAAAATACAAGAGCAGGAAGAAATATGCGCCAGAATAAAGGAAATTCTCTGTGCCGACGGAAAAAAGCCTCTTGCACTGGTGGATACTTACGGCTGCCAGCAGAACGAGGCGGACAGCGAAAAATTAAGGGGCTATCTCTCCCTTATGGGCTGTGATTTTACCGACGATGAATTTCAGGCAGATATAATTATTGTAAATACCTGCGCTGTCCGTGAACATGCGGAAATGAGAGTGCTGGGAAATGTGGGCTCACTTAACCACACAAAGAAAAATAAGCCCGGACAGATAATCTCCGTCTGCGGCTGCATGGTACAGCAGCAGCATATGGCCGATAAGGTTAAAAAATCCTATCCGGTGGTGGACATTGTTTTCGGACCTCACGAGCTTTGGCGTTTTCCCGAATTGCTTTTACGGCATATTGAAAGCCATAAGAGAGTGTTTTCACGCTGCGAGAGCGACGGGGTAATAGCAGAGGGTATTCCCAGAAAGCGTGACGGCAAGGTTAAGGCATGGCTTTCCATTATGAACGGCTGCAATAACTTCTGCTCCTACTGCATTGTTCCCTACACCAGAGGCAGAGAGAGATCAAGACGGCCTGAGGACGTAGTGGCAGAGGCAAGAGAACTGGTTAACGCCGGATATAAAGACATCACCCTTTTGGGTCAGAACGTGAACTCTTACGGCAGGGACTTAAACTGCGGAGTAGACTTTGCAGACCTTATCCGTATGATAAACGACATTCCCGGCGATTTTCTCATAAGATTTATGACAAGCCACCCCAAGGATGCAACCGAAAAGCTCTTTAAAACTATGGCGGAGTGTGAAAAGTGCGCTCACCAGATTCACCTGCCTGTCCAGTCCGGTAATGACCACATTCTTAAAGTTATGAACCGCCGCTATGACAGCGCAAAATATATTTCTCAGGTAGAGCTTGCAAGAAGCTATATGCCGGATCTTGTTATAACTACCGATATTATTGTGGGCTTCCCCGGCGAGACTGACGAGGAGTTTGAAGATACCATAAAGCTTTGCGAAAAGGTGCGTTATGACGCAATGTTTACCTTTATATATTCAAAGCGTCAGGGAACTCCTGCCGCTGAAATGCCCGATCCCTACACAAGAGAGGATAAACAGAAGCACTTTGACCGCCTTAACGAAGTTGCAAACCGTATTTCTGCGGAGAAGCACAAGGAATATGAGGGCAAAACTTACAGAGTCCTTGTGGACGGTGAGACAGGAAAAGACGAATATAACCTTACCTCACGGACTAACGGCGGCAGACTTGTCCATCTTAACGGTGATCCTTCATTGATAGGACAGTTTATAAATGTAAAAATTACCGCAAGCAATACTTGGGCACTGTATGGAGAGATAGAAAATGGCTGAATTGACGCCTATGAAAAGGCAGTACTACGAAATAAAACAACAGCATCAGGACTGTCTGCTCTTTTTCCGCTTGGGCGACTTTTATGAGATGTTCGATGATGATGCAAAGGTTGCTTCCAGGGAACTGGATCTTGCACTCACCACCAGAGACAGAGGGGTAAAAGACCCGGAAGAGCGCACACCAATGTGCGGAATACCATATCACAGTGCCGAGGCATATATCGCAAGGCTTATAGCCAAGGGGTATAAGGTGGCAATATGCGAGCAGACCGAGGATCCGGCACTGGCAAAGGGGCTTGTAAAGCGGGATGTGATAAGAATAATAAGCCCCGGTACGGTTACCGAAAGCTCAATGCTTCAGGATGAGCGCAGTAACTATATCTGCGCTGTGTATTACAATAACGGCAAGGGCGGAGCTGCATTCTGTGACATTTCAACCGGCGAATTCTGCTGTGCCGCATATGAAGATGACGCTGTTAACCATATTCTTAATGAGTTGGGCAGATTTTCTCCACGTGAGGCTTTGCTTTCCAGCGGTGCTGAAAATGAGCAGATAATAAAAGACTTTCTCACAAAAAAGCTGAACGCTATGCTGGAGAGAAAGGAGGAGAGCTTTGACTTCCTCACGGCTGCCGCAAGGATTTGCTCTCAGTTTGGCTTTAAAGATGTTGACGAGAGCGGCCTTGGAGACAGCAGCGCCGCTGTCTGTGCCGCAGGCGCACTTCTGGACTATATAGCAATTACTCAGAAATTTGATTTGGGCTACATAAATAAGCTGGACGTATTTTACGGCGGCAGATATATGGAGCTGGACTGGACCACCAGAAAAAATCTTGAGCTTACCGAATCTTTAAGAAGCGGTGAAAAGAGGGGCTCTCTTCTGTGGGTATTGGATAAAACAAAAACTCCCATGGGCGGCAGACTTCTCCGCTCATGGCTTGAGCGTCCCCTTCTCTCAGCAGTAGCAATAAAGCGCCGCCTTTCGGCAGTAGATGAGCTTTATAAAAATAACGTCCAGCGGGGCGAAATTATGCTTAGGCTCAGAGATATAAGCGATATGCAGCGCCTTGTGAGCAGAGCAGTTTACGGTAATGCAGGAGGAAAGGATTTGCGTTCTCTTGCAAACTGTGCAGAGGTTCTGCCCGGTATAAAGGAACTTTTAGCCCCCTTTAACTGCACCGCTTTAAGCACCATAAGAGAGATGGATGCTTTGGAGGATATTTACCGGGAGATAGACAGAACTATTGACGATAATCCTCCATTCTCCGTCCGTGAGGGGGGAATAATCAGAGCGGGCTTTTCCGAGGAACTTGACCATTTGAGAGACGTTAGAGACAACGGCTCAAAAATGGTTCGGGATATGGAACAGAGAGAGCGGGAACGGACCGGTATTAAAAAACTGAAAATAGGCTATAACAAGGTGTTCGGATATTATATAGATATTCCACGCTCAGCAGGACTGGAAAATGTACCTGAGGATTATATAAGAAAGCAGACCCTTGTTTCAAATGAGCGCTATTTCACTCAGGAGCTTAAAGAGCTGGAAAACACTCTCTTAACAGCCCGTGACAGAATAAACCAGCTTGAATATAACTATTTCTGCCAGATACGGGACAAAGTGGCCTCTCAGGTGGACAGAATTCAGAAAACAGCAGAGGCTGTTGCAAAGCTTGACTGTCTGTGCTCTCTGGCTGAGACCGCTGTCAGAAACGGCTACACCATGCCGGAAGTTGACGTTTCAAAGGAACTCAACATTGTTGAGGGCCGCCACCCTGTTGTGGAGCAGACCCTTAAAGATGTGCTCTTTGTTCCAAACGATACCTATTTAAACGACAAAGAGGACAGGGTTGCTATAATTACAGGCCCCAATATGGCGGGTAAATCCACTTATATGCGCCAGACTGCTCTTATTGTGCTTATGGCTCAGATAGGTTCCTTTGTCCCTGCAAAAAGCGCTACCATAGGCATAGTTGACAGAGTGTTTACCAGAATAGGCGCATCCGATGACCTTGCATCAGGTCAGTCAACATTTATGGTGGAAATGAATGAGATGGCAAATATACTCAAAAATGCGACTGGAAGCTCCCTTCTTATCCTGGACGAGATAGGCAGAGGCACATCAACCTATGACGGTATGGCTATTGCGAGAGCTGTACTGGAATACTGTGCCGATAAAAAGAAACTGGGTGCAAAAACTATGTTTGCCACCCACTACCACGAATTATCTGCCCTTGAGGGAGAGATAAGCGGAGTTCGCAATTACAATATAACCGCCAAAAAGCAGGGCGGAAATCTGGTGTTTCTGCGGAAAATCGTCAAAGGCTCAGCCGATGACAGTTATGGTATAGAGGTTGCAAAACTGGCGGGCCTTCCCAACGCTGTCATTAAAATGGCTAAGAGATACTTAAATGAGCTGGAGGAAAACGGTATTGCAGCTCCCGTTATCCGCTCCTCAGATGAGGAGGAAGAGGAACAGATAAGCCTTTCCGATATAGGATTTGACGAGGTACGGCAGATACTTACCGATACGGATTTAAACACACTTACACCTATTGAGGCTATGAATTTGCTGTATAAGCTTCAGCAGAAAGCGAGAAGTTGAAATGACAAATGGGAAAGAAATAGAATTTAACAGCGCTCTTACTAAAAAAGAAGCAATTGCAACGCTGCTGTATCTGCCTGTACATATGTTCCTGTTGCCGCTTATTATGCCGTTTTTTATGTATAAAGGTATTATAAGCGAGACTTGGGCAAATCTTTTGGTGTATATTATAGGTGTTTGCTATATTGTGTCTTTTTGCTGGAGATTTCTGCGCCGGGATTTTGACCCCTTTATAGAAAATTTTATGCACTGTGTTCTTCAGGTCTGCCTTTGCTACGGCCTTATGATATTAATGAACATGGTGGTGAACCTTCTGTTATTTAAACTTGATCCTATGGAAAATCCCAATAACGCTGCTGTTATGGGCCTTGCTTCCATGGAGTACGGAAAAACAGCTGCAATGGCGGTTTTCATGGCACCGGTACTGGAAGAGATTTTGTTCAGAGCGGGTGTTTTCGGCGTTTTGAGAAAATACAGCAGAATAGGCGCTTACATTGTGAGTATTCTGGTCTTTTCCGCTTACCATGTCTGGGGCTATGCCATAGGAAATCCGTCATACTGGATATATATCGTTCAGTATATCCCGGTCTCATATCTGCTGTGCAGGGCTTATGAAAAGTGCGGCAGTATATGGGGAAGCATAAGTCTGCACATGGTTATAAACGCAATTTCCGTAAATCTGATGTACTCTCTGCAACAAATGTCCGGAGCACTTATGTGATATGGAAGATTATAAAATTTCACCGATAGCCAGAATGGAGAGCGACTTTCCCACAAAGTTCGGAATACCGAGACAGGCGGGAATAGTATCTCAACTTCAAAGCCGTATTGTTTTTGAACCTCAGTATCGGGATATGGAGGCATTCAGGGGAATTGAGGATTTTTCCCATATTTGGGTTATATGGCAGTTTTCGGAAAACATTAAAGGCGGCTGGTCTCCCACCGTCAGACCCCCAAGACTTGGCGGAAACGAAAGAAAGGGTGTTTTTGCTACCCGTTCTCCCTTTAGACCAAATGCCTTGGGCCTTTCCTGCCTCAGACTTATAAGACTGGAAAAGGACAAAAATCTTGGGCCTGTCCTATATGTGGAGGGCGCTGACCTTATGGACGGCACACCCATATTTGACATTAAACCCTACATTCCGTATGCCGACTGCCACATGGATGCACTGTGCGGATTTGCACCGGACGGCGGAAAAATGCTGGAAGTTATAATTCCGAAAGATATAGAGGAAAAAATTCCCCAAAATAAGCTTGAAGCCCTGCGGGGAGTATTGGCAAACGACCCAAGACCCAGGTACCAGAATGACCCTAAACGAATATACGCTATGAAGTTTAGCGGATTTGAAATTAAATTTTCGGTAGAAGATGAAGCATTGAAAGTTTTAAGTGCAGAAAAGTAAAGTCAAAGCCCTGAGAGATCATATCTCTCAGGGCTTTATTACATCTAATATTTACAGTCTGTCAAAACCGTCTTCCAGAGGCTCCTCTCTCTGTGCCTTACGCTGAACCAGATTTTTAATCATTATCCAGTTATAGAAAATCAGCATTAATGCAGCGGAAAAAAACATTATCTGCAGACCCATGTTTCGGGTGTCGGCAACCGTCATAACGCACATTGCAGACCCCATCATTGCGTAAAACATACAGTGACCGGATTTCGGAGTGCCAAAGGCAAAACCCGCCATGCGGAAAAAGGCCAGAATACATATAATAATTGATACAATCTCAATTCCGAAGGACCAGACTACGCTGTTAATGTCGTTCATTTTATAGGTTGCCACAAGCCAGAAAGAAAACAGCAGAATAGGCATAACGCTGAGCAGGCAGAGAATAGCAGGGTGAACATTCTTCCTGTTGGCGGCACCTAAATACAGAGGGTAGGATATGCCGGTCAGCAGGCCGAAAAATGCAATACCACGCAGGAGTCCGGGATTTTTATCCACCTCGCAGGTGAAAAACACAACCAGCGCACCCAGACACATTAAAAGACCTATTGCCCAGCGGAAAAATGAGAAGCTTTTGCCCTCGTTGTGTAGAGCACCGCAGAAATCCTCCGGCAGAAAACAGCGTTTTGACCGAAAGCTATCGACAAATCGGATAAACACATAGGCAGAGGCAAATATGAAAACAGGAACAATAAAGTGAAAAACACTCTTTTCCGCAAGTCCTGCCTCGTCGAAGGCCAGCTGATTCTGAAGCCAGCGAAGGAAAACTCCGAAAGCACCGGCACCTAAAACATAACAGTTTATTTCAAGAGATTTTTTTTGGTTTTGCATAATTACAGTTCCGTTTCAATAGCATTGAATTACAGGGCACCAGCCATGGGATAAGCCCTGTGGATAATTCTATACTTTTTTACATATTCAGTCAAGCGAAAACGGAGGATTGACCGTGAAGAAAACAATAATTCTGGCATATATTGCCCTTTTTATTACAATTTTTCTGCCTTATGTGGTTGAGATAAGGCAGGAAAGCCCTGCAAAGGAGCAGACTAAAGAAATTGAAGCCTGCGATGAAGGACCCCAGTTTCCGGAAAGTGAACAGCTCAAAGAAGCAAACGACCCTGATTCGGCAGAAATAAATGTGCCTGCGCCTAGGGAAGAAAAGGTCTCCCAAGAAGTTAAAGAAATAAAGCCCCATATCATAACTGCCGAGAAACCTGCACCGAAAAAAATAAAAGTCTTAGTGGGCAGCGAGCCGGTGGAGATGGACATGCAAGCATACATAATAGGCGTTGTAGCTGCGGAAATGCCGGCAGATTTTGCCAAAGAGGCTTTAAAGGCACAGGCGGTTGCGGCCAGAAGTTATGCCCTTTACTGCGCAAGCTCCGGCAAACACGGAGACGCTCAGGTATGCACTGATTTTAACTGCTGTCAGGCATGGATAAGCAGGGAAGATATGAGGGAAAACTGGGGAGATGAGTTTCAGGAAAAATATGAAAAAATAAGCTCAGCCGTAGAAGAAACGGCAGGGCAGTATTTAAGCTATGAGGGGAAACCGGTTTTTGCAGCCTTCCATTCTTCCTCCGCAGGGGCTACAGAGGACTGCGGTCAGGTATGGAACAGCCGGCCATACCTTGTGAGTGTTGACAGTCCGGAGAGCGAAAGCAATGTTCCGAATTTTATAAGCACTCTGGAGTGTGCGCCTATAGACTTTAGAGACTGCGTTCTCTCCTTAAAGCCGGAGGCGGATTTCACAGGAAGTGAGGATAGCTGGATAGGTGAGTGCCAACTTGACGACAGCGGCAGAGTGGCAAATATTAGCTTGGGTAATGTGAAAATCAAGGGTACAGAAATAAGGGAGCTTTTCTCTCTCCGTTCAACGGCTTTTACCCTTGAATATAAGGACGGAAAATTCCTTTTTACCGTAAAGGGGTTTGGGCACGGAGTTGGAATGAGCCAGTACGGAGCAAAGCTCATGGCTGAAAGAGGCGAAAGCTATGCTGAAATACTGGCTCATTATTATCCCGGTACTACCCTTACGGCTTAATGCGGCGATAGGTACAAAAGCTGTAACGTATACCGTTTTCCTCCAACCATTCGGAGGCGCTTTCCAGTTTCCAGTCGGGGAGACTGTCAAGATTTGGGAAAAAGCTGTCCGATGGGGGAGCTAATTCAATTTTAGTAATGTGTACAAGGTCCGTAAAGGGGAAGAACTGTTTATAAATACTTGCGCCGCCTATTATTATAGTTCTCTCCTGCTTTTCGGCTTCTTTAAGGGCTTCTTCTGTGCTGTGAACAACAGCGGCACCCTCTATGCTTATATCCTGCCTTGTGACAACTATGTTACGGCGGTTTTTGAGGGGCCTTCCTCCGGGAAAGTCCTCAAGTGTTTTCCTGCCCACGATGACGGCGTTTCCTGTGGTTATATCACGGAAATGGGCACGGTCTGCCTTTAAAACTACCTGCTGGGTGCCGTCGCTTCCTATGCCCCAGTCTGAATATACTGCTACTATTGCTTCCATATCATTAAAGTGCCACCGGTATTTTGCCGGTAAATTCTGAATATTCGTAGTTTTCAACTTTAAAGCTGTCTCTTGTAAATTTATAGAAATCGTCCACGGATTTATCAATTGTAAATGTGGGAGCGGGTTTAGGCTCATTCTTAATAAGCTCTTCTATAACGGGAACATGTCTGTCGTAAATATGGGCATCGGCTATAACGTGAACCAATTCACCGGGCTCAAAGCCTGAAATTTGAGCCATCATCATGGTCAGGACACTGTATTGCACCACATTCCAGTTGTTAGCCGCCAGCATATCCTGAGAGCGCTGGTTCAAAATAGCGTTCAGACGGTTGCCGCTGACGTTAAAGGTCATGGAATAGGCGCATGGGTAGAGGGCCATTTCGGAGAGATCGGCAAAGTTATATATGTTGGTCATAATGCGGCGGGAAGCAGGATTATGCTTTAAGTCCCATATTACTTTATCCACCTGATCCATATCACCCTCCGGGTAGTGGTGCTTAATGGCCAGCTGATAGCCGTAGGCTTTGCCGATAGAGCCGTTTTCATCGGCCCATGCATCCCATACGCGGGTGCGCAGATCATTCACATTGTTGCTCTTTTTCTGCCAGATCCAGAGAAGTTCGTCAACAGCGGATTTCCAGAAAGTACGTCTAATGGTAAGAATAGGAAATTCCTTGGAAAGGTCGTAGCGGTTTACAATACCGAATTTTTTTACGGTGTGGGCGGGTGTTCCGTCCTCCCAGCGGGGGCGTACATCTAAATCGGTGTCCCATACACCGTTTTCCAATATATCTTTACAGTTACTTATAAATATCTGGTCTGCTATGCTCATTTCAATGCCGCCTTTACAGAATTGTTTTCAATATTCTAACACATGAACAGTCCCCTGTCCACAGGAATAGTATGAAACGTGGAGGTGATGCAGATGTGAGGTTTGCGATTTTGGGCGGAGACAGACGAATGGCTCATTTATGTGGCCTGCTTTTAAGGGACGGACATAAGGTGAGCAGCTTTGCGCTGGAAAAGGCTGAGCTTCCGAAGGAAATTCCTAAAGCGGGCTGCTTACAAAGTGCGGTTTATGGGACGGATTGTGTAGTACTGCCCACACCTGCCGAAAATGGCGGGCTTTTGAACACCCCTTTGTCCTCAGAACTTTTGAGCATGAAAGAACTTATTGCAGCGCTGTGGAAAGGGCAGATATTATGTGCCGGCAGGCTTAGCGACCGAAGCACACTGAGTGCAGTAAAAGCAGGACTGCATGTTAAAGACATTATGCAGAGACCGGATTTTGTGTACGGCAATGCCGCTCTGACTGCCGAGGGGGCACTGGAAAAGCTGATGGCCAACAGTGAAAAAAGCCTTTGGGACTCAGACGTACTTATAACGGGCTTTGGCAGAATAGGGAAAATAGTTTCCCTGCGTTTACTGGCGCTTGGGGCAAGGCCGGTTGTGGTTGCAAGAAAAGCCGGAGACAGAGCGTTTGCAGAAGCACTGGGAATAAGAGCACTGGAATACTCAGCCCTTGAGGGGGAAATCGGGGATTTTGACTTCATTATAAATACAGTTCCCGATAGGGTAATAACAGAAGCTATGCTTTGCTGCTGCGAAAGCGGTACGGTTATTTTGGAGCTTGCCTCTCCGCCGGGAGGTTTTGACAAAAATCTAGCCGAAAATATAGGGCTCTGTGTGTTGTCAGCACCGGGACTTCCCGGCAAAAGCTCCCCCTATACCGGAGCTGTGCTTATGAAAAAAGCCATATATGAGGCAATTAAGGAGCAGGAGGAATGAATATGAGCGTAAAACGAAAGCTGGGCCTTGCCCTCTGCGGTTCCTATTGCACATATGAAAAACTGTTTAATGCGGCTGAGTGCTTAAAGGAAGATTTTGATTTAATTCCTATTATGAGCGAAACTGCCGCCAAAACTTCAAGCCGTTTCGGAACGGCGGAGGAAAACCTTGAAAAGCTTAGAAAGCTGACAGGAAAAGAACCTGTCCGAACCATAGCGGATGCAGAGCCCTTGGGACCTGCAAAGCCAATGGCGGCACTGCTTATAGCCCCTTGCACCGGAAATACTCTTGCCAAGCTTGCCCACGGCATAACGGACAGCGCGGTTTTAATGGCGGCAAAAACTCACCTGAGAAACGGAAAACCTGTAATAATAGCTCTTTCAACAAACGACGGACTATCCGGCTCTGCCGAAAATATAGCAAGACTGTTAAATAAGAAAAACATATATTTTGTCCCATTCGGACAGGATGCCCCTGATAAAAAGCCCTATTCCCTGCAGGCAGACTTCACTCTCTTAAAACAAAGCGTAGAAGCGGCACTGGAGGGCAGACAGTTACAGCCTATTTTAAAATAACAATGCTAAACTTAAAAAGCTCCCTTCGGGGAGCTTTGAGGCTGTCGAAAAACTCCTTCGGAGGTTTTCGACAAAGAGCTACGGTCTG
>JAHHRS010000036.1 GCA_020025675.1 Oscillospiraceae bacterium | reverse complement strand
CTCTCAGACCGAGAAGTATTTTTTCCAAGGTACACGCCCTTGGAAAAAATGAATTCAATTTTCTTTGCCGCTGGGGCGGCAAACTCTGCGAGGCTTTTTTGTTAAGATGACAGGTACGTTTTTCGTACCTGTTTTTTTATGTATTAAGGAATATTTTCTGTATTTTCCCGGTATTATATAAAATGATGTTGCGGTATAGGGTTTAAAATGATAAAATTAAAATAATTCATCATAGAGCTTTGAAATTTTACAGTCTGAACCTATTGGCGTAAGGGGGATAATCTGGGGCTTAATCCCCTTGACCTTTTGGGTGAACGTAGGATATAATATATAAAAGGAAGGGATAATATGAAAAAACTTTTATGCATTATTCTGATTATTACAATGCTAACCATAAGCGGATGCGCAGGTGAGCCGGAAATTGTAAATCTACCCGGCAGCGGAGAGGGAGATATTCCCCAGAGCTTTTCTCAGGAGCAGCAGGAAAGCTTTGAGGCAAGTCCGGCGGAAGCTGAGACTAACAGCGGGGCAGTTGCGCCCGCTGATGAAAGTGACAGTGAGTCTCAGCCCCTTTACAGCGTTTCACCTCTTGACGCCTACGACAGTTACGGATATGTGCATTTTTTATGCGAAAAGACGGGTACTTATAGATTTGAGGTTCAGGGCGACGAGAATTTGCAGTGGCAGGTCTACATTCTGGACAGCGAATTCCCTGACGCTGAGCGTTATATTCCTCAGGTTTACGATTTAGGACTTGAAGGTAACGGAGAGATTACCGTAAATCAAGGGGAGTATATCTACATATATTGTAACGCAAACAGCTGGACAAGTCTTGCGCCTCCGGAAAATTCAAGCTACAACTGTTATGAGGCGGAGTGAATTTTAAATAAAAGTATACCGTTACAGTCTGTTGTGCTGTAATGACCTTTTCTAAAGGGCAAAAGGAGCGTATCCCCAGTCGATACGCTCTTTCCCTGTGCTGCCTAAAAAAGCAAAAGTATTTAAGGGCTTGGGAAAGCAGAAGTTTTGCGGAAAGAAAAGCGCTTTCATTTTTGGACTGAAAAGATTATTAAAGCAAAATTAACATTATACCCTTTTATCTTTAAGAGATTTAATGGTAAAATAAAGAAAAAAACAATGAAATCGGTGAATGAAATGAATATAGCAAAAATTATGACCCCTAAAGTTTTTACGGTTCTGCTTCACGAGGATAACACTGTGCGGCAGGGATACGAGCTTATGAAGGAAAAAGGCTATACCGCCATTCCGGTTCTGGACAGCGGGGAGCGCTATGCCGGAGCTGTAACTGAGGGGGATTTTCTCCGCTTTTTAATGGACATGGACGAGGGCAGCTGCGGACTGAGGGATACCACCAAAATAGGCCACATTATGCGCCGCAACTTCTGCCGCCCCATACATATTGATGCCGACGAGGACGCAGTCATAAACGCTATTATACAGCAGAATTTCGTTCCCGTGGTTGACTCTCAGGAAGCCCTCTGCGGCATAGTCACAAGACGAAAGCTTATTGAATATCTGGCAGGGAGACTTGACTGATAAGTACCGCTGTACAGAGAAAATTTAAAACAGGAGTCATAATCCCGCAGGGACTGCAAGGTGCAGCTTCTGCGGGATTTTTTATCTTAAAATTTTAAAATAACTTAAAAATTATCTTTTTTTTAATGGGAAGATTTATTCGGCTCTATCGCCATACCCAATAATAAAAAATATTGGGAAATTTTAAATTTCTCCAAGCCTTTCTGAAATCCCGATAATTTTTTAATTTTTAGTTAGCTGCAACTAAAATGCAAAAGCTTTTCTCTAAAAGGGAGTCAGCCGTGGAGAGCAGCTTCAAAACAAAATCAGACAGGGAAAAAAAGCTTTGACATTCAGGAAAACAATGGCTTTTTATTGACTAAAGGGTTTTAATCTACTATACTGTAAAAAGTTAAAACAACTTTAAAGTTTAGTAGGAGAGAGCTTTGAAACTTAAAGATTTTTTTGAATTGCACAACAAAATTGCGCTTGCCTTTTCCGGCGGTGCAGATTCGGCCTACCTTATGTATGCCGGAAAAAAATACGGTGCTCAGCTTCATGCGTACTATGTTAAAAGCCCTTTTCAGCCCCAGTTTGAACTCAGAGACGCTATTAGGCTTTCCAATGAGCTGGATGTGCCGCTGACGGTTATAGAAAACAATGTTTTACTTGATGAAAATATAACAAAAAATACTGAAAGACGCTGTTATTTCTGCAAAAAGAGAATTTTTTCCATGATAAAGGAAGCGGCTCTCAATGACGGATTTAATGAGCTTATGGATGGAAGCAATGCCTCCGATTCAGCCCAAGACAGACCCGGTATGAAGGCACTGGCTGAACTTTCCGTGTTTTCACCTCTGAGAGACTGCGGCATCGAAAAATCCTCGTTACGTGAGCTTTCAAAAGCCGCCGGCCTTTTCACATGGGATAAGCCCGCTTATGCCTGCCTTGCCACCCGTATTCCCACGGGTACGGAGATTAAGGGTGAAACACTCCAAAAAGTGGAAACAGGGGAGAGCCGTCTCAGAGAGCTTGGCTTTTCTGATTTGAGACTTAGGGTAATTGAGGGAGGCTTTAAGCTCCAGCTTCCGGAGGAGCAAATTCCCCTTGCCCTTAAAAAGCGAAAAGAAATTTTGCAGATATTTAATGACAGCGGAGATGATATACTGCTGGACTTAAAGGCAAGAAAAAGTGATTGACAGGGGTAAAAATGAAAAAACAGGCGTTACTTGAAATCTTACAGGCAGTTGAGGCAAAAACAATCAGCCCCGAACAGGCACTGCTTAAAATAAAAATGGAGCCCATTGACGACATGGGTTTTGCCAGAGTGGACCGGCACAGGGAACTGCGTCAGGGTGCGGCGGAAGTAATTTACGGCGAAGGAAAGTCCCCGGAGCATATTGTGGCTATTGCAAATTCCCTTTTAAATTCCGGTCAGAGTCCGGTGCTTATAACCCGTATGAGCAGTGAGGCGGCACAGTATGCAGGGAAAGAACTGAAGTTAAAATATGACCCTGTGTCAAAAGTGGGTATAGTCGGAGACATGCCGGAGAAGGACGGAAAAGGCACTATCCTTGTGGCTACCGGCGGCACTACCGACATTCCCGTTGCCGAGGAGGCGGCACTTACCGCCGAGGCTCTGGGAAATCAGGTCACACGGCTTTATGATGTTGGCGTTTCCGGAATCCACAGACTGCTCAGCCACGGGCAGGATATAATGAGCGCAAGGTGTATTGTGGCGGTTGCAGGTATGGAAGGGGCGCTGCCCTCAGTTATCGGCGGTCTTGCCGACTGCCCGGTTATAGGGGTTCCCACAAGCGTGGGTTACGGTGCGGCCTTCGGCGGTGTTGCCGCTCTTTTATCCATGCTCAATTCCTGCGCCAGCGGACTGAGCGTTGTGAACATTGACAACGGCTTCGGCGCAGGCTATCTTGCCAGTATGATAAACCACATTTAGGAGCGGAAAATGAAGGAACTTTTTTTGGATCTCTCTATGGGCGCTGCGGGAGATATGCTCTCTGCCGCTCTTCTGGAGCTTTGCAGTAACAGAGAGGAAACAGTGGGGGAACTAAATTCCATGGGAATTCCGGGGATTAAATATGAACTTATTCCCGTCTTATCCTGCGGAATTACCGGCTCTCACATGAAGGTAAGCTATTACAACGGAGAAGAGGGCGGGGCAGAGCAGGAGAACCATATACCGTGCAGGGGTCTTAAAGATGTAGAGAAAATTACAAACTCCCTTAACATAAGCGACAAACTTAAAGCTCAGGTTATGGATATATACCGCATTATAGCGGAAGCAGAATGTGAGGTTCACGGCAGGGAAATGGAAAACATACATTTCCATGAGCTTGGAACTATGGACGCTTTGGCGGACATTTGCGCCGTGTGCTATTTAATGGATAAGCTGAAGCCGGAGCACATAAGCGCAACCCCAATACGACTTGGCGGTGGCACTGTTCAATGTGCTCACGGACTTATGCCTGTTCCCGCCCCTGCAACCGCTGTTATTATAAAAAATATGCCAAGCTACGCCGGAGACATTGAAAAAGAAATGTGTACCCCTACGGGAGCGGCTCTCATTAAATACTTTGTAATGGATTTCGGACAGATGCCTGAAATGAGGGTAGAGGCTGTGGGCTATGGCATGGGAAGCAGGCTTTTTACCTCACGGCCTAACTGCCTTCGTGCAATGCTGGGGGAGGTAAGGGAAAATGTTGTTGAGTTATGCTGTAATGTGGACGATATGAGTCCTGAGGCTGTGGGCTTTTTGCTGGAAAGGCTTATGGAAGAGGGAGCACTTGACGCATGGTATGAATGTGTGGGCATGAAAAAATTCAGACCCGGTGTAATCATCAGCTGTCTTTGCAGGCAGGGGGAGCGGGACAAAATGCTCAAACTTATATTTAAGCACAGCTCTACCATCGGAGTTCGTGAAACTGTCTGCCGCCGATATGTTTTGAAGCGAGGGGAAGAAATTGTGGAGAGTCAGTACGGGAGTGTGCGGGTAAAATGTTCAAAGGGCTGGGGAGTTGAACGCAGAAAGGCAGAATTTGAGGATCTGGCCCGAATAGCAAGAGAAAATGATCTTAGCCTTTCAGATATAAAAATCTGATTTCCACATAAAAAAACCGAAAGCTTTACTTAGCTTTCGGTTTTTTATTCTTATGAAATTTCAACTGCAACGCCTAAAACCTTTGCACCGTGTATATTGCAGAAATTTATTTCCCTGAAAAGCTGTGGGTAGGTGCTGTAATCGGTTCTGACAATGAAAACTACTCCGCATTGGTTGTTAACGGCGTCAGTTTCTCGCATAATATTGCTTACAGCCTGACAGCAAATGCCGGAATTGTTAAGGCTTTGGGAAAGGTCTGCTGCAAGTTTATCCTCTTTCGGCCCGCTTATGTAAAGCATACGGGCATCGGAAAATTTCTGCCTTATATTAGAAAGAATTACACTGAACTGCTCATCAGAATTCAGCCCGTCAAGAACTTTGAGTTCGGAATTACGAATTTTTCTGTTTATAAAGTTTGGTTTCCTTTTTAAATGAAGCTCTGCATATCCAAGGTTTGTAACTCCCAGGGATGACTTAATGTTATCCTCTACATGAAACCTATCCTGCAAAATATATCTTAATAAATAGATTACCAGCATAATAAATCCGCCCAGAGATCCGCCTAATACGAACTT
Source organism: Oscillospiraceae bacterium (assembly GCA_020025675.1). Lineage (GTDB taxonomy): Bacteria > Bacillota > Clostridia > Oscillospirales > Oscillospiraceae > Limivicinus. The sequence continues at coordinate 17,420 of JAHHRS010000036.1, read as the reverse complement.
CTTTAAGCTTATACCCGCCTGAGGGGGCTCATCGCTTAATATTCCGGTGTTTAACTCACTTTTTGACAGAGCTCTGCCGTAATACAATATTTTTTGCTTTTCGTTCATAGTGTTTTTCAGGTTCAGAATTTCCTCATATGTGGAGCTGAGCTGGTATTTCTTATCCTCCTGAAATGCTTTAAGTTCTCTGTCCAGAACGGCGGATTCCTTAGAACTATCGGTAAGAGCCAGGCTGTGGGTGCCGATGGAGACGCTTATATCCTCTTTAAACTTCTGTATGCTTTTCTGAAGTACATCCATTATAATTTTAAGCTGATCGGGGTCCGGATATTTTATTGTTACCGTGAAGTTTCTTCCGGAGGTGGAAACACTGACCATTTCATTAAAATATTTAAGTTCTATATCTGAACCGGATTCCCTCAGAGCCTCAGCCTTCCATCCCATGCTGTTTAGCTTTGAAACATAGATTGCCATAATATCCCAGATAAGATCGCTCTCGGTGTCGCCGGCATAATTGGTAACATGCTTTGTATCTACAAAATAGCTTACGCTGGCCCACTGAATGTTGTACGGATCCATATTCATTACGGCTGAGTTTTCAATATAATAGTTCAGATCTTCCAACTCTTTATCCATAGCCTTAATTTTATAAACAGTGGCCTTCTCATCGGCAGTCATATTTTCCTCTATTTGTTCCACCGGCGTGCTGAGTCTCTTTATTTCCATAAAATGGCTCAAGGCTGTGAAAAATAAAGCAAAAATAATAGCTATGAATACTATGCTTCTCCATCTCTTCAGCAAATATCTGAAAAGGGACAGGAGGCTTATTTCTCTTTCCTGATTTTCCATACCAACATTCCTTTACATTTTACAAAATAGTTTGTAGAGCAAAATAATATCAGTATATATTTTAGCACTTTCCCTGTAAAATGCAAGATTATAAATGACTATACTTAATCGCAAAATAGGGATTTGCCTGTATATTTGGTATAATAGGGAGAAGGGGATTTTTACATTTCCCCTTTCTTTATACCGGCACAGTTGACGGGCATAGGTGTACATAGTATAATATAAAAATAATAGCCCATCAATAATTCTGCATTTGCAGTATTACGGAGCTAAAGGAGCTTTTTATGAAAAAATTTATTTTGGCACTCTTATCTCTTGCAACTCTTTTTTGCCTCTGTGCATGCGGCAGCAAGGATAAGAAAAAAGCGGAAGAACCTGTATCACCTCTTGATAATATAATAAGCGGAGATACACAGGGAATTCAAAATAACGAAACCGTTTCTCCGGAGCCTACCCCTGTTGTACTGCCTCAGATAGACCCCAATGACGACTTTCTCAGAGGTACATGGATAGATATTAGCGGTCAAAGTGTCAGCGACACCCTTGACCACTATTACGGCACAGATAAAAATTATATGACTCTCTCCCCAGACGGCACAGGCTCTCTGGTGCTGGGGGGCAGTTACAGGGATCTTTTCTGGTCTAATGACGGCGGCAGTCTCAGCATCAGCTTTCCTGCAAGCGGCGAAAGCTGCAGCGGAAGCATTATTAATAATATTATTTACGAGCTGCAATACGTGGCAAACGGCAGGGATGTTACCCTTACATTTATTAAAATTGAAAATCAGGATGTTAAAAACTAAAAAAGAGCAGGGAAGTCCCTGCTCTTTTACTATTTATTTTTGCAGCTTTTGCCGCAGCTTCCGCAGTCACCGCTGCATGAGCTTTTATGTCTTTTCATATACCTGAGTGCAAAAAACAGGCATAAAGCCAGAAGGGCTAATACAACAATATCGGCAGTACTCATTAAACCATACCGCAGGCCGTAAGGATAAGCTTCAAAGCGAAAGCCACTACCCATGCAATGACGCACTGAATAACCGTTACTGCAACTGCGGCTTTAACTCCGCCAAACTCCCGCTTAACAGAGGCGATAGCCGCAACGCAGGGAGTATAAAGCAGGGTGAATACCAGAAACACAACTGCGGTAAGGGGACTGAAGAAATTACCCAGAGTCTGGGGAAGAGTTGAAAGAGTGGAGTCGGTAAGGACAGCCAAGGTGCTGACAACGGCTTCCTTTGCCGTAAAGCCGGTTATAAGAGCGGTGGACACTCGCCAATCACCAAAGCCCAGGGGCTTGAATATGGGAGATATAAAGCTGCCCAGAAGAGCAAGAAGACTGTCTGCAGAGTCGGTAACAACATTCAGCCTGCTGTCAAAGGTTTGCAGGAACCATATGATAATTGATGCAACAAATATAATGGTAAAGGCTTTAACTATAAAGTCTTTGGCTTTTTCCCACATTAGAATGGACACGCTTTTAAAGGAAGGCATACGGTAATTGGGAAGCTCCATGACAAAAGGCACAGGCTCACCTTTAAATACGCTCTTTTTAAGCAGCAGGGCATAGAGTATGCCAACCGCCATGCCGAAAATATACAAGCCTATCATTACAAGAGCCTGATACTTCCTGAAAAAAGCGGCGCAGAACATGGCATAGATAGGAAGCTTTGCGGAACAGGACATAAAGGGCGTAAGCAAAATGGTCATCTTTCTGTCACGCTCTGAGGACAATGTACGGGTTGCCATTATTGCAGGCACCGAACATCCAAAGCCTATAAGCATGGGAACAAAGCTTCTTCCGGAAAGTCCAATCTTCCTCAAAAGCTTATCCATCACAAATGCAACTCTTGCCATGTAGCCTGAGTCCTCCAGAATAGAGAGAAAGAAAAACAGAGTTACAATTATGGGCAGAAAACTCAAAACTGAGCCTACGCCTACAAACACACCGTCTATTATAAGACTGTGAACCACAGGGTTAATGCCGTAATCAACAAGGGCCTTGTCACATACACCTGCAAGCCAATCTATTCCCTTACCCAGAAGGTCGCTTAGCCCCTGACCCACAGGCCCGAAGGTAAGGTAGAAAATAACTCCCATAATACACAGAAAAATAGGAATTGAGAAATATTTATGGGTGAGTATACGGTCAATTTTAACTGAGCGGGCATGTTCTCTGCTCTCACCTTTCTTTACAACGCACTGGGAGCATAAGCCGCCTATAAAGTTATAGCGCATATCCGCAAGAGCGGCTTCACGGTCGGTTTTAAGTTCCGTTTCCATTTCGGCAACTGCATGTTCCACAGTTTCCTGCTCGTTTTCCGAAAGCTTCAGCCGATCCAGCATAGGCTTATCACCTTCCACAAGCTTTGTTGCGGCAAAGCGGGGCGGAATACCCTCAAAGGCACTGTGATCTTCTATCAGGTGAGCTATGGAATGTATACAGCGGTGCAGAGGGCCTGAACAGAAATCCTGCCGTGCAGGCTTCTGCTTTGCCTGTGCAACCCGTAAAACGTGAGCCGTCAGCTCGCTCAAGCCCTCACTTTTTGCAGCAGATATGGGAATTACCGGAATTCCAAGGTGGGCTTCCAGCTGATTTACATTTACGGAGTTACCGTTTGAACGCATTTCATCCATCATATTAAGGGCCAGAACCATGGGAATATCAAGCTCTATGAGCTGAAGGGTCAGGTACAGGTTGCGCTCAATATTGGTTGCGTCCACTATATTTATAATTGCATCTGGTTTATTGTTTATAATATAATCACGGGTTACTATTTCCTCACTTGAATAGGGCGAGAGGGAATAAATACCGGGAAGGTCAACCAGCTTCACATTACTAAAGCCCTTAATTTCCCCCGTTTTCTGCTCCACCGTAACACCGGGGAAGTTGCCCACATGCTGATTGGAGCCTGTAAGCTTATTAAACAGAGTGGTCTTACCGCAGTTCTGGTTTCCCACAAGGGCAATGCTTATGGGATATTCCGGCGGGTGTACCTGACCTAAACGGCCAAAACTCTCCTCCCCGTGACATGGGTGAGGAATGGAGGCCATACGGTCACGGTCATTGGAATGTTCTTTTTCGATTTCCTCTTCAGTCAGCTTGTGGACATTCTCAATTTCCACGGTTTTGGCGTCCTCAAGGCGCAATGTAAGCTCATAGCCACGTAGCTCCACCTCTATGGGATCGCCCATAGGAGCAACCTTCCGCAACGTTACCGAGGTACCGGGAGTGATACCCATACCGAGAAAATGCCGCCTGAGAGAGCCGGAACCGCCCACAGCGCTGACGGTAGCGGTCTTTCCGATTGGTAGCTTATCTAAAGTCATATGATCAGATGCCTTTCTACCCGGAATACAACCGGATTTATACAAATTAACACATATTTCAACACAATAAATTTTAGCACCCTCACATGTCAATGTCAATTAAAAGGGGCATTAATAAATTTCAATATTCTGATTTTAAAAATAATTATTTAACCGCTTAAACAGGCTCCCTTAGGTAAAAAAATACTTCCGACAGCCTAAGTCGGAAGTATTTCCAGAATTTTACACTGCTTTAATTTGCCGCCAGCGGCCTTTTTTCCAGCGGATGCTGAATATAAGCCCCCGGAGATTTTCGTCCACTGCATATGCAAGCCATACACCCACAAGGCCAAGACCCAGATGTATTCCTAAAAAATAGGCAAGGCCAACCCCTATAATCCACTGACTTGCAATTCCGATAACTACGGGAAACGCCACATCGCCTACGGCCTGAAGGTTGCGAACCAGAACGATATTAAAGCTCCGTCCAAGCTCAAGCACTACCTCCACCCAAAACACCTGCCTGCCAAGGGCAATTACCTGAGGGTCACTGCTGAACAGCCCAAACAGAGGGCCGGCGAAAATCGCTACAATTATGCTTATTCCGATGGAAATGGGAGTAAAAACTTTAAGCACCTGCCAGTTCTGGCGGTCGGCTGTATCAAATTCCTGTGCGCCCACGCAATAGCCTATTATAATGGATGCGGACTGACTCACGGCGCTTATGAGCATGTAGCAGACCTGAGCGAAAAGCAGGGTATACATGCGGGTTGTTACGGCATATGTACCCATCATATTTACAAAAATCAGGCTTACCGACTGGGAAAGATTATAGGAAAGAGTTTCGCCGCCGGAGGGAAGGCCGATGTAAATGAAACGTCTGAACAGATTTTTTGAGATATTCCGGTAATTTCTCAGACGGATATGTACACCCGGAATGCTGCGGTAAAAGGCAATTATCATAAAAATCATTCCGAAGGTGCGGCAAATGCTGGTGGAAATGGCGGCGCCTGCGGCACCCAGACTGGGGAAGGGGCCTAAGCCGTATATTAAGGCCATGTTGCCTAAAATGTTTATGATATTTATAAGTCCGGTGATGCACATAATGACAAACATTTTCGCATGAGCACGGAGAAAAGCGCTGAAGGTCAGCATCAGTGCCTGACAGGGAAGGCTGAGAGTGGTTATTAACATGTAGCTTTTCGCCTCTGCAAAGGCGTCGGCGGGAACCTGCATAATCCTCAGTATTGTGTCCGCCCCTATCAGAAGCAGTCCTGTCAGCACAAGGCTGATGAGAAGGTTAAGCCCTGTGGCAAGGCTATAAATCTGCTCCGCTTTTTCCGGCTCCTGTGCGCCCAGAAACTGGCTCAGCATAATTGTGGCAGCAAGGCTGATGACGTTAAAGGCAAGAATAAGGGTTGTCATTATCTGGTTTGCATTGCCCACTGCCGCAACAGCAGTATGGTTATACTGGCTCAGCATTACCTGATCTATGCTGCCTACCAGCATTTGCAGAAGCAGCTCTATAAAAACAGGCCATGTCATCTGAAACAGAGAAAACTCACGGCCTGCCACTGTAATTCGATGTTTCACGGACATATCTCCTTAAAAATATACTATTTAATGCCGAGGTATTATAACACTTTTGTCCCCGCAAAACAACAGCTTAAAAAAGTTTATTTTCCTTTAAGTTTAAATGACTTATCCTCAGCCGTCTGCACTGAAAGTGCCGAGGGATAGAGAAATTTAATATGAAAATAACCGCAGCCTTATCCCACAGCACCTGCCTTAAAAAGGCGGCAAAATAAGAGGGGAGAAGATGAGCGGGAAATGGGTCGGATTATTAGAAAAATAAAACAGTAAATCGTCAGATTCTGACAAAAAATATACTCCCTGTTTATTATAATAACAGTGAGCTTTTAAATTATTCCTTTAGTGCTCAATTATTACAATATGTACAGTAAAAACTTGGTTCACATCTGCAAAAGCCGAATTTCGGGCTTAAGCATTAATATAATTTGTATATATTTAATAATTGTTATACAAAGGTCTTTCTGATAATATTATAAAAAAGGAGATGAGATTATGGACAAGCTAAGGCTCAAAACCTGCTGTTTCTCCGGACACAGGGATGTTAAAGAGAAAGATATACCTGCTATACTCAGCCGTGTGGAAGCCATAACAGACAGTCTGGAAGCTAAGGGAGTTATATATTACGGTGTTGGCGGAGCACTGGGGTTTGATACCCTTATGGCTGAATACATAATTAAACGCAGGGAGCGGGACAATAGGCTAAAGCTGATTGAAATTCTCCCTTATCCCGATTACAGAAAATACTGGACTGCACAGCAGCAAAGACGTGCAGAAGTAATTGACAGTAAAGCGGATAAAATTGTATATTGTTCAAAATTTCCTTCAAAAGCTGCCTACCTGGCCAGAGACAGGCATATGGTAGACGGCTCTGCATATTGTGTGGCATACTGCGAAAAGCCCTCCGGCGGGACGGCGTACACAGTGAAATATGCTCTGGAACAGGGACTGACGGTTCTGAATGTGGAAAATTATGATATAAATTCTTTAATTTTACAGAAAATAATTACAAAATAATCTTTTAACCTTACTTTAGTCACAGTCAAATATTCCAAGCAGGCAAAAGCTGAATTTAAGCTATGTTTTTAAATCCTAACCTTATTCTTCCTGTTTGATGTACTGCGCTGTGCAGCAGCGATGCCCGACCGTTGGAAGAATAGGCTCCGTACAGTTTTCTGCAATCCAATTCCTAAGTCCGGAGCCTTGTCAGTGGGAACGGCCCGTTTTTCGGTAATATTATTTCTGAATTCAGTTTTAATTCCGGGTGACCGTTGCGGTCCGGCATTCCATTAGGTTTTTCATATTAGTTTAATATAAACGCAAAAAAGACGAGTAAGCATCCCTTTTGGGGAAACTTACCCGTCTTTTTTAAGTTAAGCTATTTTGCAGCGGACTCCGTTTGAAAATTTTAATCCAGAGTAAGGTCGCCGTCCTTAATCCAGCCCAGTTTACGCTCTATCATGCAGAATATCCATGACAGGACACCGGGAAGAATGAAGCAGATAAGGATAAGGCCGATCCAGTCGAAGGCGGTTATAGGCTGACCGGAATTTACCCAACCGGTGTAAACCCCTATCTGACCTACAAAGCCGCAGGTTCCCATACCGGAGGAAATAGGTGCGCCGTTCATCTCTAAATGGAAAATGCAGGTGGCAATGGGGCCGGTAATGGCGGATGCCAGCGTGGGCGCAATCCAGATTTTCGGGTTGCGGATTATATTGCCCATCTGCAGCATGGAAGTTCCGATACCCTGACTCACCAGACCGCCCCAGCGGTTTTCACGGAAGCTCATTACTGCAAAGCCTACCATCTGGGCGCAGCAGCCTGCAACAGCAGCGCCGCCGGCAAGACCGGTAAGACCAAGTGCTGCACAGATTGCAGCGGAGGAAATGGGCAGAGTCAGGGCAATGCCCACAAGAACGGAAACCACAATTCCCATAAGGAAAGGCTGAAGCTCGGTTGCCATCATGATAAGCTTACCCATCCAGCTTGCCGCAGTACCGATTGCGGGGGCAAGCAGTGAGGACAGGGCAACACCTACAAAAATTGTGACACCGGGAGTTACCAGCAAATCGACTTTCGTTTCCTTGCTGACCGCTTTACCGAATTCAGCCGCCACAATGGCTATTACCAGAACAGCCAGGGGGCCTCCCGCACCGCCCAGACCGTTTGCCGCCGAACCTACTGCTATCAGCGAGAACAAAACCATAGGCGGGCACTTAAGCGCATAGCCAATTGCCACAGCCATAGCAGGGCCGGACATTGCCGATGCGTAGCCGCCGATAGTGACAAGATAATCAATGTGAAGCTGCTGACCTAAGGTATTTATAATAGTACCGATCAGCAGTGAGCAGAAAAGACCCTGAGCCATGGCACTGAGGGCGTCAATGCCGTAGCGGTGAACCGAAATCTCAATGTCTTTTCGCTTCAGAAATGCGCGAAATTTTTCCATGTAATTGCCTCCGTACTCTCTTTTTGCAGGTGCATTTTTCTTTTAGTAATATTGTAGTTATATTTAAGTTTGGTGTCAATCGTGGAAAGAGCCAAAAAGTAAGGTACTTGCTATGATATTTTTAGCGTACTTATGCCGTCTTTCCCCTTTAACAGCCATAAAATGCAAAAAGAGCCGCGGGAGACTGGGGGAGAGGGGAAGCCATATTGAAAAGTAAAAATCAGTAGTATTGAGCTTATGAAAATCTCCTTACAAAGAGATATATTCAGTCAATCCGTGCCGCATTCAGGGACGAAGGGCGGAAACAAAAATACACTCCGAAAGGGATGTGGATTTATATATAAATAGGAAGAGAAAACTGCGGAAAGTGCTGGGGGTGACCGGGAGGGGAGGGTGAGACCATCTCAATTAATATGCACAGCATATAAGGAAACTGCTTTTTCTCGATACCGTAAATTGACTTGAAACATGACTCTCGGTCATCGGTGTTTTAAAATTCTTTTTCCAGTTTTTTAAGCCAGCTTATGATAAATCCGCCGGTGCCGCAGGAGAAGTCCGCCATAATTTCACCGATTTTGGGCTTTATCATTTTTGCCATGAAATCGGTAACTGCTCGGGGCGTAAAGAATTCACCTGCAGAGCCTGCACTTTGCAGCTCTTTATTGACACATAATCGTCGTCAAAAACTCCCATTCCTGTTCCTTTTAGTTATAGATTTTTAAAAACAGCATCCATGCTATCTGCTCTATTCTCTGCGCATCTCCGTTTATACCGCATCATTGCCCATAATATCACGGAGCCGTTTTATAAATTCTGATAAGTTACTCACTGAGCTTCCTTTCAGTATCGTTCCATTCCTGAAGAACAGGTACTATTACATCATAGAACTTTTTACTCCACTCGGCGTGAAATTTGGCCATTTGAATCCAGTTCATTTCATTTATTATTCCGATCTCCGGGAGCTTGTGAATAATATAGGAGGCTTTCGTGTCGTTACTGCGTCTCCACCCGAGAGCTATTCCAAGCTTACTCTCAATATCTCTTTTTCTGGCAAAAACATAATCAAATGCAGCTTTATTCAGCTCTTTGTTTGAAGTTGACAATACCATTTCAACACGAGCTTCATCGTAGTTTGCTACGCAGGAAATATTAAACCCACGGATCCCGATAAATCCCGTAATCCAGTTATCCTTTGAGGGATTGGTTTTGCTGAAGGCGGCATTTTCTCCGTGCTTTTCCTTAATATAAGGAAGAGCCATAGTCCAGTATCTGCGGTGGAGTTCCTGACGGCTTTCTGCTTCATCAGGCGCTTTGCCCTGTGAAACATCCTTTAAATAAAACACCAGATCATCAGGCTCTGCATTATAAGCCTTGAAGAATTTTTTTAGTATATTGAGCTTTGCATTTGTGCTGGTATTACGCTCCACATAAATACCGTCATCAATCATAATTGCAGCTCGAAGGTCAGCAGGATTATCGCTTACATAAACATCCAGTTCATTGGATGGATCATGGGTATGGGCAAGCTGAGAAAGCACAGACTTATCTTCATCATGGAGAATTTTTAAAATCTGCTCCATCATGTCAATCCAGCTTGAAACAGGCTGAACCGTATTTTTGTACTCAAATCTGGAGATTTCACGGCCGCTTAAATCTGCCTCATCCTCAAGTGTGTAGCAGTCAAGCTGCTTCTCTGCCGGTGTATACGAAGTCTTGGGGAGAGCCCAGATTTCAAGAGCTTTTTCTACAAGCATATCATTTCTTGCTTCAAGCTCATCTCGTGTCCACTTAGACTGCTGTGCTATCCATGTATTCATACGCAGACCGCTTTCACGGAAACCGTCTTTCCTGTCACGTTTATCTTCAAAACTGTTATTGCTGTATTTTGAATTGTAGGCAGTGAGGGTGAGGTTTGCCAGACGATGAAGCCACTGCTCATGTATTTCTTTATACTCAGGCCCTAATGCTTCAGCCCATGCAGGTGTAAGATGCTGAGGCATAATATGCTCTATTGTATAAGTTCCGTTATCACAATGAGCGTAAATATCTTTATCTTCTAAAGTGCCCCCATTTTCAATCCGCTCAAATATGTAAAGCTTATTTTTGCTGTTCATCTGGTAGACCTGACGCCGGGAAAGAGCCTCGGCAAACTCCTCATCCTCAGGAAATTTACCTCTGTCATTCTTGGAGAGCAATGCATATTTGAATTTTTCAAGGTAATCATTAGAAGTGCCGTCATATCGGATTATTTCTTTGTGAAGCATAAGGAAGATTTTATTTAAGGAGTTTGTAGCAAGGTCGCAGATTGCTCTGCGGAAAAGATAATTTTCTGTATAAACAAAAATCTCCGTTACTTCTGCCAGACTTATAACCCCTTCCTCCTGCATACGAAGAACTTCCATGAAGAAAGGACGGGTGACGGTTGTGGCAAGGCGATTAAGGCGATAAATGCAGGCATTAAGTTTCTTATCGGCAGTTTTACCTTTAAGGAGAACACTGTATCTTTTGGCATAGGCAAGCATATCGTTGAGGAGCGCTTCAATCTCAATTTCGCCGTCTTCAACATAAGCCTTGAAAGTAATGTAAACCTTGCTCATTGACGGAATAGACTGCTGTTTTACACTTAAATAGTCACGAATAAATGAACTTACATCATATTCGGTGGCAAGCTCAATTTTGTTCCAGTATTTTTCATAGTAGTCATTCTGCTTTTTTGTTGGCAGACCCATCAGGATGAAGTTTCGTATTTTATCGCCTTCACTGAGGGCAAGACCGGTGGAGTTAAGACTTTCAAAAATAAGCTGAGGATTATCATCCTGATTCAGCGTGATATTGATGATTTCAAGACGGGTAATCGCAGTATAAAGCTCATCTATGCTTATCCGCTCTTTTTTTATCTGGTCACAAAAGAAATTATAGTTAATTGTAAGATTGGACTGGGCAATGAAATCTTCCTCGTCCTTAAACAGCATACTGAAAGCTTTTCGGTCATTTTTTACAGGTTTAAGCTTAATACGAGTTTCATCTTCCTGCCATTCATCAATGAGATAGGTCTTATAGATTTTATCTGCAAGATTAGACTGAGCGGGTACTATAATACCGTCTTTCATCAGATTATACATAGCAAGGAAAAGCAATGATATTGTAGTAAGACGCTGCTGACCGTCAATAACCTGAAATTTATTGAACTCTCCTTCATTGTGTACTGATACTATGCTGCCGAAAAAATGGCTTTTACGATTCTTACGTATTATTTTTACAAGATCGTCAAATAACTGCTTGCAGTTTTCCTGCTTCCAGTCATAATTTCTCTGGTACACAGGAATTATAAAACGCTTATCCGAACCCTGCATATAAGATACCAGTTTTGTTTCAGAGCCTTTCATGTTTACACTACCTCATCTCTATATATTTCGTTTTCCGGTTCCTTCACGGCCTGCAAATATTTTTCTTTACCGCCGAAGAAGGATGCAATCTTTGGGGGCTTACCCATTTTAAGGAAGGGGTCAAGCTTTAAAATCTCGGCTTTCATCATTTCAAAATCTATGCCCCGCTCATAAAGCAGCTCTTTTATTTTCTCTTTCTTTTCCTCAGCTGTCCAATGACGGATAAAGTTATCAAGAGAGGCGTACTCACCTTGGACATTTTCTTTCGTATAATCTACGATACTTTCTTTACGGAGCAGTTTCCCGTTTGTATCATATATGGAAACGGTTTTCAGTATGATTTCCACCTTGCAGCCGTTTTTATCTACTATGGGCTTGTACTTAGGATCAATTATTAGTATGGGCCGGCATATGACCGTTTTGAATAGATAATCCTCCCGGTGTATAGACTATGGAATATCCAATACGTGATAGAGCGGAGGAAGGTATATTAGAAACTGCTTTTTCGGCTATTGCTTTTAAGTCCGAACTGTAAAAAGCGTCAGCAGCAGCGTGGGTATCAGATACTACCAAGTTAAAACCAATGTCAATATATCCGTATATGTTATTGATGTTTTCGCCCAATGGCGGTATTGAAATTTTTTTCTCAATTTTGGCCATCTGCAGCTCTCTTTTATTGTAGATTTGTGAAAGTTTCGAAGAATCCTTGATAGCAAATGAACCTGACGAAAGCCGTTCATAAATCTTGCCGCTGCTGGTTATGTATGGAGGTTCAGAGCCTTCGTCAATTTTTATTACATATATAACATTATCATCTATGGTGAATTTTTTTACATCAAATGAAGGAGTAGGGGTTATAGAGTCGTGAATTGTTGTGTGAATTTTCTGCTCAGTCCAATTTATACAGCCTTCAATCTTTTTATCATCGGAAATGCCGAGAAAAATATATCCACCAAAGGTGTTTGAAAAAGCAGATACTTCTTCCATCATTTTTTTAGTGGAAACTCTATCATCTTTGAACTCAAAATAGAATGATTCTTCGAAATCTATTTCAGAAACAGCGGCCTGAATATCTGCTGCTGTTAATTCTATCCATTCTTTTCCGCTTATATTAACCATTATACTGCCTCATTTCTGTACTTCTCTGATAGTATAAGTTAAATGTGAGAGTTATTTAAATATCGAAGAGAAATTCTCAAAATTTATTATTCACACGTGCCGCTTTCCCATCGGACAATAGCATTTTAAATACGCGCAATATCATAGGTTCTTATATTCTTACCCAGCAGTCTCATAATGTTAAGCTCATCCGTTGCATCTTCAAGAGCATTATGTGTTTCTGCATATGTACAGTTGCCGGTTAGAAGCCTTGTCATTGCCTCAACGTTGTAGTTGCTTTTGAGCCTGCCGGTATTGCAGCAGCAGGCATTTCCGGGGATAAACGGATTATATTGCCTGTATGCGGCTATTTTCATTATGTCATACCAATCAAATGATGATAGCTCCGGCAAGTGCCGGAAATCAAATGGGGCATTATATGCAAAGAGCTTGCTTACACCCATATCTACGCAGGTTTGAACTATATCGGCTATGGCTTCATTCCGGCTGCATACTTTATACGCCTGACCTCTTTTAGGCACAATTACATCCGAAAACATTCCGCCCACTTTGTATTCAGGGTCGATAATATAGTATCTTGAAGCTATAAGGGAGTAATTATCATCCCTTGCAATAACAAGACCTATGGACATTACTGCATCATACCAGTTCGTTTCTGTATCTAAAACTGCAATATAACCCATAATTTTCTCCTCTCAAACTATATGCGCCCTTTAATTAACCGATGGCCCATAATACTTTGTGTGTTTATTCTTTGTAATTGCTGAAATTACAGCATCTAAAAATTTCTGCTTGTCGGGAACCGTAATTTCAAATTCAAGATTTTTTTGAGTATTCCAGAGAACACATTTTTTAAGGCCAAGAGCAATCATATAGCATGCACACTGTAAAAAGTGCTCATGGCTTAACTCTGATACAAATTCCAATTCATATTCAATATCGTTTTTTACTACATCGGCAAGACCTAAAGCAGAAAACATCAGATTACCGTTTGAGTCCTCAAAATCGATAGAACATTCTACCTGAACACTTTCGTTAGGCGAAAACTTAGATGAAAGCCTCTGAATTATTGAATTCCTTGCGGTTTCAGTCACAAACGGAATATCAACCTGCGTCCAATACCTCTCTTGTACCGTAGATAGTGAGGTGAAATACAAAACCTGTTCTTCAAGAATCTGCAAGCGACGGTATTCGCCTTTAGATTTATATTTATCCGGGTTCATCTGGAAAAACATATCTACATATTTGTTTATCTGAAAATCTGTAAAATATATAGCTTTTTGGTAAGTCTGTATGCAAGGGGATAAATCTATCAAATTATCATTAGCACGTATGTATATGGAATTATGATCAGGGAGAGGCTTTTCATTTATATTGAGCATTGAATAACACTGCTCAATGTTCTCTCTGTATTTAAAATCAAACATTCCTCTTATATCCATATTTCCTGTTTGAATCTTGCGGCACATATCGGCAGACAAAGTTTCTTCACTTAAAAAGTCCAAAAGTTCAGATACAAAAATGATTTTGTATTTTCCTCTGCTGGCAGCTACACAAAAAATATTCCTGAGAATCTGATAAGATTGTTCCGGCTTATTTATTCTCGTCTGCCAGTAACTCTCGGTAAAATCAAATACAACGCAAATTTTCCGTTCAAGACCTTTGCTGCTGTCGTATGTAGTAAATATCGCAGATTTTTTATTTGGGCTGGTAGTATTATCAGAATTTGAAATACTTGCAAATGTGGTTTTCTTATTATATCTCTCCGGATATAAAGACTCGAGGGTATTTAAGGCTCTGGGCATATCGCCGGTTCTTGAACCCAGACAAAGTACATCCTCGGGATTTTGCATAGAAAGAAAGTCTACTGCTTCATCAAAACGCATCTTTTCTACCGAGCAGGAGTTATTAACGCCGATAATGGGCTTGTCCCAAACTCTGCTTAGAAATCCGGCTATTCCCGCAGATAGACGAAAACACTTAGTAAAAGTAATTGTTTTATACTCGCCTAAAAAACTGTCTATAAATTCAGGAACATTTAAAGAGGTCATATCATATATTTTCTGTTCCATATCACCGACTGCAATTATCTGAATGTCAGAATTTGCGGATGTTATATATTCCAGCATTTCCGCAAACTCCTGCATTATATCCTGATATTCATCTAAGATGAGTACATCATATTTTCCTATGGGAGGCTTTACCCTGTTAAATTCTAAAATTAAATCTGACACACCGGTATGCATACCTAATCTTCTCAGCATACTGTATGCAAACCCATGGTAATTGGTAACGGTGACGTTTGCTGCTTTTATTTTTGCGCGGGCATCTATTTTAAGGAGCCTGTTATAGGTGAGATATAGAATCCTTTTGTTATTCGGTAAAACATTACAAAGCTGCTGAATAGCAGTTGTTTTGCCGCTGCCGATACAGGCATCGACAAGAATGTTATTACCTTCCAATGCAGTTCGGATGAAATCCTTCTGTTCATCCGATAACCAAATAGGAATCTCAATGTTTTGCTCAGCTGTTTCCGGTTCAAAGCCGAACATGCAAAATTGATCATTTTGATTGAGAGCACTCATTTGTAATTCACCTTACTTTTTAGCTGAAATATAAAATCATTTTATCACATAAACTTAATATAGTACAGTATATATAAATAAATTATACTTAATATAAACAGTAATTCGCAGCACTGATTGGGAACTTAAAGTATAAAAGCCACATTGCAGCTATGAAGTGACACCAAAAAGTTAGACAATATTTTCAGGTAAATACTGTTCAAGCTACCGAAAGGGCTTGTTGTCTGCGCAAAGCAGGCGACAGGCCCTTTAGTTTTGTCTTAATTCTTTTGTTATTGTAGTAATCAAGATACCACGCCGCTCAACAGATAGTCCTTCCGGACCTTCTTCCAAGTAGATACGCTCCCAGCGATTAACGATTCCGTGGTCATAGATGGAAAATCTTCGCATTGTCTCTCTAACACTTAAATGCTCTGACCGCATCGTTTCAACTACAACCTTCTTGAATTCCGGCGTGTATCGCTTGTTCGGTATTCCTTTTGGCATAAAAAATCACCCCACTTGTTATTCAGTACATCATACTGTCTATCAAATGGGGTGCAGTTCATAATTGGACAGGATAGGTTAATAATTATAAAATAAAAAAGCAGCCAAATCGCAAGCTTCACAGTGTCAAGTATTGATGATGTTTCAAAAAGCCCTTGAAAACTCAGGACTTTATCAAAACTTGACAGTGTAAAGCCATTTGAAATGGCTACATTATTCTGGTGCCGGTGGTGGGACTCCTTTTCTGCGGAAAAGCCACGCCGGTTGCAATGTGCCACCGGCACATTGCTAAGAGCCGCCGTTCTCGTCCCACCCTATGAGTATAAAAAAACAGGTACCCCGATTGGGGTACCTGTTTTTCTGGTGCCGGTGGTGGGACTCGAACCCACACGGTGTTGCCACCGGCGGATTTTGAATCCGCTACGTCTACCATTCCATCACACCGGCACGTCGTGAGGAATTATATAACAAATCTCAGTAAATTTCAAGTATTATTTTTGATATTCTACTACCGGCAAATCAGAATACTCATCCTCACTGTTTTTTGCCTCATTATCCTTTGCTTCCTCATCCTCCGGTACAGGGTCCGGTATCAGGCGCAAATTCATGTCCGTAAGCTCGCTTATGCCGGGGACCTTACCCTCAAAACTATACTGCCACATATCGCTTTCATAATAAAAGTCCGGAAATTCACCGGGGACAGAAACCCAAAACTCATAATCGGTAAGCTTTGACAGATCATACATATAATAGCCTAAATAGCGGTTAAAGTACACAGCGGGGGTATAACCTGCGTTTTCTATGGTTTGGCAAAAGGCAACCGCACAGTCGGTAAGCAAATCGGGCGTCACTTCGTCACTTCTGCCGCCGCCCTCTATCTTTTCCCAGTCAAACACCACAGGCAAATCAATTTTATAATCCTTTAGGCGCTCTATCACAAACTCTGCTTCCTCCACTGCCTCCGATACGGACACGGCCTGAGAGAAGAAATAAATTCCGGTCTGAAGGCCGTTATTTATTGCGCCGCTGATATTTGCCTTATAATAGGGGTCTTCATACAGACCGCCTTCCGTTGAACCCCGATAGCCCAGACGAATGTAGGCATAATCTATATTCTTTGACACCTGCGCCCAGTCAATTTCAAGCTGGTGCTCCGAAACGTCTATGCCTTTTGATACGGTATAGCCGTCACGGTTTAAAACAGGCTCACCGTTTACCGTTTTGAAGTCGCTGTATGTGAGGGGGTTCACGTCCACACCTTCAAGGGGGGTAATCCACACCATACCGAAGCCGTCGTTTATATACACCTGACCTTCGTGGGGGTCAACAGGCTCAGGCTTAAAGAGCCGAACCATCAAAAGTACAGCCAAGCCAACCACCAGAACCGCAATTAAAAATATAATCAGCAATCTGTATTTATAAGCAGTCTTCATTTTTACTCCAATCTCTTTTTTTCTCCGAGTTTTTCCAATGTTATCATATTTATGTTCTGATTTCAATGAAACTAAAGAAAATTTAAGAAATTGAAAAAAATTGTAAAAAAAGACTTGACTTTTAAACCCGCTTTTGCTATTATAATCAAGCCGACGAAATGCTGGTGTAGCTCAGTTGGTAGAGCAGCTGATTTGTAATCAGCAGGTCGGG
>JAHHRS010000035.1 GCA_020025675.1 Oscillospiraceae bacterium | reverse complement strand
GCGGAGAACATGACCAGAATGGGGCTTAATTTGAACTTTTTTAATAAGACTAAACAAATAAGGAAAATTGCAACCATCGTCCAGCGTGTATCGGCAACAGAGAAATTTACAATGCCTCCCCAGAAAGCAGAGGTAAGGATAGAAATACCGGCAGAGGCAATCATGGCCACAACTGCAGGGCGTATACAACTCAGTACATCCTGCAAAACTGACATGCTACGATATTTAAGATAGAGCTTTGCAATAACAGTAACCAGTATACATGCAGGCAGTATACATCCGAGAGTTGCAACAAAAGCTCCCGGCAGTCCCGCCACCCTTATTCCCACAAATGTAGCGGAATTCACGGCGATAGGTCCGGGAGTCATCTCCGATATGGTAACAAGATCAGTAAACTCCGTAATGCTAAGCCAGCCATGTTCATTTACCACTTGCGCCTGAATGAGAGGCATAGCCGCATACCCGCCGCCAAAGCTAAACATTCCTACCTGAAGGAAACTGAAAAACAGCTTTAGTAACACTTATGAAGCCCTCCTTTTATTCAGAAGGCCTTTTACAAGCCCCATTGCCGCACATATAAGGATAAGGACTACCACATTAATTTTGAAAACACATACCGCTATAAATGCGCAGAGCATTATTATTATGGACACCGCATCTTTCTTTTCAGTTATACCTTTTGCCATATCGTAAACTACCGTGCATATGAGTGCCCCAACTCCCGCCTGCATACCTTCAAGCAGCTGGCTTACTACATAACTGTCTCTAAACATTGTATAGAAAGCGGATATAGCGGAGATGACAACGAAAGGCGGTATAATGGTTGCTATAATGGCTGTAACTGCCCCCGCCATTCCTGCAAGCTTATATCCAACAACTATTGCTCCGTTAACAGCGATAGCTCCGGGCGACGATTGTGCGATAGCAACCAAATCCATCATTTCATCCTCGCCTATCCATTTAAGTTCATCAACAAATTTTTTCTTCATAAGACTTACTATTACATACCCGCCGCCAAAGGTAAACGCACTAAGGTACAACGTGGAGAAAAACAATTTTTTAATTATTTCAGATTTATTTTTCATTTTTCGACCTCCCTCTTGCACAATTATACATGAACTTGATATATATTAAAAATAGTATTACAATATGAAAAACATATTATATTTTTTATGTATTAGGAGCATGGTTATGACATTAAGACATATACGCATTTTTGTATCAGTGTATCAGCACAGCAGTATGACAAAGGCCGCTGACTCCCTGCATTTAGCCCAACCCTCTGTTAGCACAGCCATAAAAGAACTGGAAGATTACTACGGGGTTCCTCTCTTTGACAGAATAGGTAGGCACATTTGCCCCACAGAAAGTGCTCATGAATTTTACAGCTATGCACTGCATATTATAAGCCTCTTTGACGAAATGGAGCAGACCATAAAAAATTGGGACACCATTGGCAGTCTGTGCATAGGAAGCAGTATAACAATCGGCACTCATATTCTCCCATCTCTTATCAGTGAATTTAAAAAAGAGTTTCCCAATCTTAAAGTCAGGGTCATAGTAAGTAATTCCGGAGATATAGAAAAGCATATTCTTGACGGCAGCATAGATATAGGACTTATAGAGGCCCAGTCAGAGCACAGTGACATCTATGTTCAGCCATTTATGCAGGACAGTCTTTATGCTGTCCTGCCTTCAGATCACCCATTGGCAAAGCAGCATTCTGTCTCTCTGTCTCAGCTCATCAAATACCCGTTTTTAATGCGTGAGCATGGAAGCGCCGCCCGTAAAATACTGGATTCCTGTCTTGCCGCATCTCAGCTTACAGTACAGCCTATTTGGGAAAGCACCAGCTCACATGCCATAATAAGTGCAGTGTCAGAAGGATTGGGAGTTTCCGTTTTGCCTTTCATGCTTGTTGAGAGAGATGTGAAGGACGGACTTATAACAGCTGTCCCTTTAAAGCCTCAGCTAAGCAGAAACCTTAATATTGTTTATCACAAGAATAAGTACCTTACTCCCAATATGTGCTCCTTTATAGCCCTATGCCGTCACTACGGTGATACCTGTATTTAGGGATAAAAAGTTTTCCTCCTTACGCACAGCAGGATTTAATTAAATCAGTTATAAATATTTATTATTTACCCCGAGGTTTTTACAGAAAAAAGCCCGAAAGCATAACTTTCGGGCTTTGAATTTTAACATATGCTTAGTAAAAGCGGGGTCATTTTGTTCGTTGTTTCTGGAATTAAGCTCAATGCCAACTGTTATAAACGGTGAGCAGTTTAAGAAGCCATTAAGCAGGAATTTTAAAAAAAGTTTTTCTTTAAACTCCGGTTAGACGCCCATTAAATAATAATACCGCTTTTTTCCTGTCACTCTTTTTTACGTAGGTTTTAATTTAAAAAGCAGGTTGGGATTCAGGGCGCTCAGCTTAAACATGGTTGTAAAAAATTATTTCAAATTCAGCCGGTCAGTTATGCATAAACTTCCATTTTCCCTTGCTCTGTGCTTTATCAAAAGGGGCACATCAATGATATTCAGTCCCCATAATAGGAAATATCTCCATCACCGTTAATATCGAACCCATATGAGTATACATACTGTTCATTACGTATTCTTTCGGAATAGTTAAATTGATTTATATCGAAAAAATCTTCCTCATTTTGGACATATAATTGCATCCCTGCCGGCTCCGCAAGACCCAGCGATAAAAGATAATTTGCAAAATCTACAACGATTTTTTTGATTTCTTCTTCGCTGCTAAAAATGTTTTTCATAAACACCAGAGAACTTGCATTACATTTGGCAAGAATGTTTCCCTCGGTATCTGAAACATGATTGACGAGAGTCGTAACCCACAGCTCAGAATCCGGCAGCACTTTATGGAAATATTCTTCCACTGCTTTTTCATATTCCTCTTTCGAGACTACCTCAAGATAATTGTCCTTATAATTAAACTTTTCGCCGTCATATGTTCTGGATACTGTAACAATCTTCTCTGATTCTCCCTGCTTAATATAGGCGGTCAGCCACTCATTTTCTATGCCAAACGCAGGGGCATATTCATCGAAAGTAAATGTATCCTGATATTTTTCCTCAAGATAGCTAAGCATGGTTTCAATGGATGAGATAGCGCTTTTTTGAGAAAGAGATAACTCATCAAAATTCTCCGGCAATCCATTTTCTCTAAGAATTTGAATTTGTCTGTCTGTCAACACTATATCTTTTTCCTCTGTTTTGCTGCTGTCATTATTGTTATTTCCGCAGGCACACAAAAGCATAGCTGCAATTAAGGACATAAAGATGTAAAGAAATTTTCTGCTTTTTTTCATTGGACTCCTCCCTCAGTACCCGAAAAGTGTATACATTTTTTCTATTTATTAGAAACTGTTATAGCCATTCTTTTAAGCTTTGTTTATACTTCTTTGAACTCTTTAATTGTATTATTTTTAGCAAGAGCTTTAACTTTGCTCGGTTAAGTTGTTTCCATTTTTTAGTTATATTTGCATTATATTATATTTTGCCTCTAAAGACAAATCTTTTCTGACTGAGTGCTCTCTTATAAGCATGGCGGCGTTATAAACTTTTTTGGATATAATAGTTACCGACTGTTACTTTTCCTTTTTGCGCTTTTCAGGGTTAGTCAGATAGTTTATTAGAGGGTTTAAAAATGGGTGCAGCCTCATATAAGGCTGCACCCGTTTTACATATTAATTCACCAATGCTGCCGCCGTTTGTCAGCAGTTTCGGCAATTAAGGATGTTAAATAATTTACTTTATGTACTGCTTGTCATAGTTGCCCTGAATAGTGCGGACAATCTGGGCGATGACATCGCAGGTGGGGCAGGGAATACCCAATTCCTTACCGTACTCCGCAATTTTGCCGTTGAGAACGTCAATCTCGGTCTGGCGGTGGTTAAAGAGCATATCCTGGCACATGGAGGGGTAGTAGTCTCCGATGTTGGTTACAATGTCCTTATGATCATGCTCAATGAAGTCATCGGCATCCAGAGGAGTTCCCTTTGCAGTAGCAACAGCGCAGGCCTCTCTGATAACATTGCGGAACAGCTCTCTGCCGTTGGGATCTGCCTCAACCTCGCTGATTTTCAGACGCAGAACTGCGCAGACAGCGTTAACGGTTGAGTTAACAATAACTTTCTTCCATACATAGGTGTAAATGTCATCTGCACGCCAGTATGCATCGCAGTCGCCTTCACGGAAGCACTTGAGCATGGTCTCACATGCTGCATCGGTAAGAGGACTTCTCTTGATTGCGCCGAAGTTCATCTGAACTCCGCCGGCAGGAGTTGAAACGCAGTGGGCAGGACCTGCCAGAGCGGTTCCCAGAACACCGGAACCGATAACGCAGCGCTCCTTGGGGAACACTTTCAGCAGGTTATCGTCGTTGCCCAGACCGTTTATAAGAGAAACAGCAACAGTGTTGTCTCCCACAACAGGCATTGAGTCCTCGATTGCTGAGCTGAGCTGAGTTGCCTTGGTCATGTAGATAATAACATCAACCTTGCCTTCCGCCTCAAAAGCTGCAGAAGCTGTGGTGTATGTACGGAAGCCCTGAAGAACCTCGGTAATATCCTTGTATTCGCCATCTTCCTGAAGATGAACGGTAAAAGTCATGCCTTCATTCTGGACCTTCTTCATGTGTTCTTCATAGCGGTCTATAAGAATGATGTCTGCTCCGCCCTTGCGAAGGTATGAAGCGAAAACACTGCCGGCTGCGCCGGAACCATACATTGCAAATTTCATTTGTATAACCTCCAAATATTATATCAGAGTTAACAATTTAACTCCTTGATTATTAAATTATGTGTGAACCAATATAAAAGCAGGCAAAGGGCTGAACCGGCCTGCCTCTATGGGAAAATTTCGAATACTTACGCCCTTAATTTTCTGCCACAAGATTTCCGGAATTCACTTCATACTGGGAATTTTTCTGAATGCCTTTTAGTTTTCTCACTTTAGGAATACCCCAAATCAGTACAGGAATGACAACTGCAAAGATTGCAAAATATCCATCATAGCCATATGCGTACTTAATTATATTGGATAAACCCAGCAGTGACAGAGCAAAGCAGATAAGAATGACTATGAAACCGACAACTGCGCTGCGAGCCTTTTCGGACTTAATAACATTGGGCAGGCAGATGCCCTGGAAGCGCTGAACCATGGTGTATACGAGAGTAACACAGGTAGAAACGAAGGCGCAGAAAAGAAGGAGACTGAAAAGAACCAGAATGGCTCTTACGCCCACAATGTTCAGAATAGTCTGGTTGGGGATGCCAAGAGCATTGGTAAATCCGCTTATACCTGCACCCTGAAGTGCCTTAAGTACGGGATACCACTTGGAGAGCATGTAGCCGGAAGCTGCAAGAGCGCCGCCGTTCATAATACAGCCCAGAATTGCGGAACGTTTGATTCCCTTCATGGTCAACTGGCTGGAAGCTGCAATCATGGGAGCGATAGATACGCACTGGAACGCTGCATAGACTATAACGCCGCTCCAGATGGAGCCAAAGAGATCATCAGTGTAAGCAACGGGTTCCAGGTTATTTGCCGTTAAATACTGAGACACGACAGAGTCCATGTCGGCGGTAAGGCCGGAAAAAATAACGCAGGCAGTAATAGCAAGGATTGCCACAGAAAGTACCGTGGAAGCAGCCATAACCAGTTTAATGCCGAAAACACTCAGCAGAACCAGAACGGCAACTATGGCTACATTGCACAGAAGCTTTGCAGTGCCCACATATTCAATTCCGATGAAGTTTGCCATAACCTCGCCCGCACCGGCAACTGCGCTGGCAACCGCAGCTAGAATAATTACAATATAGAAAATTTCAAACAAAATTTCCATTTTGGGGTTTGGATAAAGAGCTTCAAATGTATCCTTGTAGTTATCAAAGCCGCTGAGCTTTGCAAAGCTCATCACCACATATATAACCATAGCAAGAATTCCCATTGCAATAATCGGGAAGATTGCTGCCGTCCAACCGTACTGGGAGAAATACTGGATTACCTGATTGCCGGTGGCAAAGCCGCCGCCTACATGTGTGCCAAACCATACCGAAGCCACTGCAAATGCCGCAGCCCATGAGCTTTTTGATGCGTTTTTTGTTTCCATAAATTACATACCCACTTTTTCTATTTTTTTCGTTCATCCAAAAGACGCAGATAGCAAGAGGCCACAGGGCAAAAAAGCGATGTAGTGCATGCTGCTACATTCGCCTTCATATTCCGCCGCCCATAGAGTTTTTATGCTTAATGTATAACATGGGATCGAATTATACCTAATTCATATCGACTAATCTCAAAGGGCTCTGCTATTTCGCGTTTTTGTTTTCTGTATCAGTATGTTAAACGCAAAAATGGCAAAATGCAAGGAAAGTTAATAAAAAGACAGTCTATTTTGTAACAATTTCACGAAATATTGTTCTGAATTAAGTGCAATAGAATTGTTTAGATAACAATAAGTTACACCGGAGTTTTTTACTAATTACGGTCATGCAACCCATATGGCAG
This sequence comes from Oscillospiraceae bacterium, assembly GCA_020025675.1. Classification (GTDB taxonomy): domain Bacteria; phylum Bacillota; class Clostridia; order Oscillospirales; family Oscillospiraceae; genus Limivicinus. The sequence continues at coordinate 17,322 of JAHHRS010000035.1, read as the reverse complement.
TCTATGAATAAACCGGATATGCTTTAGAGTATGACTAACTCAGAAGATAAAATTATAAGTTTAATATTAAAAAAAGGGCCTTGTCATTTTTTAGACAAGACCCGTTTTATATATATTTTCTTTTATTCTCTATACTGATTATCGTAATTATTTTGTATGCAGGAAATAATCTGAGTCAGAACTTTGTTTGTGGGTGTGGGTACCCCAAGAGCTTCGCCATACTCCACAATTTTGCCGTTCAGCACTGAAATCTCAGTCTGGCGCTTATGCATAAGCATGTCCTGACACATGGATGGATAATAATCTCCCATATTGGTCATTACATCCTTAAAGTCATTTGCCATAAATTCATCTGCATCTATGTTAACTCCGCGAGCCTGTGCAACTGCGGTCGTTTCATGTATCACCTGATCAAAGAGCTGATAGCCGTACTTATCGTCTGCAACATAGCAGATTTTAAGTCTAAGAGCAGCACAAACAGCATTTTCAGCGGAATTTACAATTACTTTTTTCCAAACATAATAATATATATCATCCTTGCGCCAATAAGCATCGCAGCCGCCGTCTCTGAAGCACTTTTCCATGTACTCACAGGCCTTATCAGAAAGTTCTGAACGAGCTATACCGCCGAAATTCATCTGAACCCCGCCGGCAGGAGTAGATACACACTCTCCCGGTGCGGTCAGCGCAGTTCCTATTACACCGGAGCCTATTACACAGCGCTCGGCCGGAAATTTTTTCAACAGTTCATCATCATTTCCCAAACCGTTAATAAGAGATACAAGCACGGTGTTGGGGCCGATGCACGGCCTTGCATTCTCAATAGCCTGCTCAAGCTGAGTTGCCTTGGTCATAAAGATTACTATATCCACAATGCCGCAGTCTGCCGGATTTGTATATGTTTCAAATCCTGTAAGAACATTTACAATATCCCTATACTGACCGTTTTCATTTAAGTGAATGGTAAATTTCATGCCGTCCTTAGCAACCTTATCCATATGCTCTTTATATCTATCGATAAGAACAATTTCCGCTCCGCCGCTGCGAAGATATGATGCAAATACACTTCCGGCAGCTCCGGAGCCATACATAGCTATTTTCATAATTTAATACTCCTTTTATTTTTCATATCATTACGAATTAAGGTATTGTCAACTCTGTGCATTTATCTTTTCAAGTATTTGCGTATAATTAAGTGCAATATATACATAACCATCAATTATTGCATATCTATCAGTGGGTTTATACCTTTGGTGTTTAAATTATACAGCTTTTTAATTCAAAGTCAACAATTGCCAAAAGTTTGCCTTTCCCATTTATTGAACTGCTGCCTGTTATTTTTCCTGATTACATCTTTAAACTCAGTCTGCATAAATAGCATCGCCCGTTTCAATGGGCTTACTAAGCCATTTGCCGCGGAAGTAGATTATAGAAAAGAAAATCAGCGCCAGAATCCAGCTTACAGGGTAGGCCATGGAAAGTACACTCAAAATGTGCCAGCGTGAAACCACAAACCAGACCCATAATATTCTGAAAACGCAGACGCACAGCATATTTACAATAGTTGGAACTATGGTATATCCTGTTCCACGCATTGCCCCTGCAAAAACTTCCACAGCGCAGAAAGTGACATTAAAGGGAATAATCCACATCATTACCTGAGCGCCTGTCTCTATTACATTTAAATCGGTGGTATAAATACCGAGAATTTGTCTGCGGAACAGGAGAATAATGCCGCTTGTAACAACTACCGCAGCTACATTCATACCAATGCAGGTCCAGACGCTGCGGCGGATACGGTCGTACTTCTGAGCACCGTAGTTTTGTCCCACAAATGTGGTAGCCGCTATTCCGAATGAATTGAGAATCATCCAGCTGAGAGCATCAGTTTTCTGATATGCCGTCCATGCCGCAATGGTAGTTTCGCCAAAGGAATTGACACTGGACTGAATCAGAAGATTTGAAAGGTCAAAGGTAATAAACTGGAGTCCCCCGGGAATACCGATTGTAAGGACTCGGCGCAGAAGTCTGCCATGGATTTTAAGGTCCTTTAATCTCAGTTTTGCCTCATCGGGCTGCTTCATCATGGTTATAACAACCAGAACAGCACTGACGCACTGGGAGAAAACTGTTGCAATAGCAGCACCGGCAATGCCCATTTTGAACCACACTACACATACAATGTCCATAATGATGTTTACCAGACAGGCTATAATCAGGAATATTGTGGGACGTGTGGAATCGCCCAAAGCTCTCAGAATACTGGCTCCCATATTATAAACCATAAAGGCGACTGAACCTGAAAAATAAATATGAGTATAAAGAACAGCATCGGCATAGCAGCTTTCCGGAGTTTTGGTCAGACGCAGAATCCACGGGCCGCCCAGAACACCGATTAAAATGATGATAACGCCAAGCACCAAAGACAGCGCCATACCGGTGTGAACAGCACGGGAAACACCCTCTTCATCACGGGCACCGTAGGTCTGTGAAACAATGACTGTAACGCCTGTGCTCAGGCCCATAAAAAATCCGCTTACAAGATTTATAAGTGCAGAGGTGGCACCAACTGCGGCCAGTGCCTGAGTACCCACAGCCCGTCCCACTATAATGGTGTCCACGGTATTGTACATCTGCTGAAAAAATGTGCCCAGCAGAATGGGAAAGAAAAAAGATAAAAGCTGTTTCCAGATTATGCCCTCGGTAATATTCTGGGAAGAAAGATTACTGCGTGTCACGAAATTACCTCCTGATAATATTTTTTTAGCGGAAAAACCTTGCACTGTCAATGCTGAGACCGTGTAAAAGAAAAACCCGATTTCTTGCGAAATCAGGTTTTTAGTGGTTGCGGAAAAGGGTCTGAACCAACGACCTGCGAGTTAAAGGTTGTTTTTCTCACCTAACGTTGCAATTTCGTTTAAATTCGGTGGATTTCTGTTTAATTCATTATAATTCAAGTAAGGCCACTTGTAAAGTATCCCTATTTAAAAACATTTGTAAAGAATGAACTGCATCCCCTCTGTCAGAGAGTATGATATACTATCCGACATAGACGGTGCAGTTCAAAACGAAGCGGTATTTTAAGGTGAAGTTACATTTTTTCTAATTTCGCAGCTTTTTTGCTTTTCATACTTCTGCGGCTGAACACAACAAGAGCAACAATGGTTGCGATATAAGGCAATGTCATTGTAAGCTGGCTCTTAATAACATTTTGCAGTGCAAGGCCGATACCCTGACACAAGCCAAAGAACAGGCTTGACACAATGGTTATAATTGGGTGGTTCTGTCCCAGGCTTGCAGCTGCCATTGCGATAAAGCCACGGCCGGAAGTCATGTTTTCGGTAAACATGGTGACCTGACCCATACTCAGCACGGTACCGCCCAAGCCGCAGAGTGCGCCGGAAAGCACAACCATACGCATCTGCACCCTTGTTCCCTTAGTACCCAGACTTTCTGCTGCCTCTTTACTAATGCCCACAGACAGTGTGCGGAAACCGGAAACGGTTTTAAACAGGTAGATAAAGAGGAGTATGGCAATAACATAGGCAAGATAGTCTATTATGGTGAGGTTTTCCAGAACTCTTCCAAGGAAAGGAATATCCTTTATAAGGGGCAGATTTATTTTGCTGAGAGAAACAAGCCTGTTATCAACAAGCCTTCCTCTCAGGCCGAAAATAAGGTAGAGCAGGAAGCTTGTGGCACCATTTACAAGGAGGTTAAGGGATGTACCGATTACCATATCGGCAGCCTTATATTTAACCTGAAGAATTGCAACAATAAGGCCTACCAGAGAACCTGCAAGCATACCCGCCATAACAGACAGCAAAACACTGCCGGTAAAGTAGTTTACAACTATGGAGAAGAACGAGCCGATAAGCATCTGAGCTTCAAGAGCGATGTTAAAAACGCCTACACGGCTGCATATGGCACTTCCCAGAGCTGCAAGAAGTATAGGTGTAGTGGAGCGGAGAGTGGAGTTAAGAATAGAGGCAATATAAGCGCTGTTCATGCTTCACTTACCTCCTTTCCCTCTTGGCTCGAAACAATTCCGGATTTATTCCCCTTTTTGTGCTTTTTAAAGCGGATAACCAGCTTCACTGAAACGAAAAGTGTTATACAGCACTGAATAATCGTGGCAATTTCCAGAGGAATTCCCATTGAGCGCTGAATTGCGCTGCCGCCTATCTGAAGGCCGGAAAGGAAAATAGACACCACCAGCATTCCAACGGGATTAAGGTCGGCAATAAGAGCGGCCATAAGGCCTGTCCAGGCATAGCTGGGGGTGGTAAGCATACCGTCTGCAAAACGGTATTTAAGTCCAAAGACCTCGGTCATACCGCCGAGAGAGGCAATTGCACCGGACAGAGCCATTGTTACAAGCATGACCTTTACCTGCTTTGCGCCGCCATAACGGGCAAATGATGGGTTAAAGCCGCCCATTTTTGACTCATATCCGAAAACAGTACGTTTTGTAATGAACAGCATAAATACCACCACCGCAATGGCCACTATAAATCCGGCGTTAAAGGTAGATGTAGTGGAAAGGCGGGGCAGCCACATTTCCTTGCTGAGCTGCACAGTCTGAAGTGAAAGCCCGTCGCCGGAGGGGTCTTTGAGGGGATAGGTAACAAAATAACTTGTGATATAGTTTGCAACATAGTTAAGCATAAGTGTGGTTATAACCATTGTTACCTGATACTTCCAGTTGAGTATGGCAGGAATAAGTGCATAAAGGGCACCCACGATCATACCTATAAGCCATGCCAGTATTGCCACCAGCACCGGAGGGCCGGGAATATAAAGTGCGGCAGCAGTAGCCGCAAAGGAACCTGCTATCATCTGCCCCTCAACACCTATGTTTATATAGCCTGCACGCCATGCCATTGCGGTAGCCATAGCGCAGATTATTATGGGAGTTGCTCTTGTAAGGGTGGAAAACAGGTAGAAGGGCTGGATAAATGATTTTGTAAACATCTCTTTGTATACGGGGAACGGGCTTTCTCCGCACGCAAGTATAACCAGAGCGCCCACAAAGAGGCCGAATACGGTTGCAAGTGCCGGCTGGCGAAGAGCTTTAAGGCCACGCAACAATGAGGAGGCCAGCTTATTTTCAGACATTTTTACTTTCTTCATTGAGCGTACCTCCCATCATAAGAATACCGAGCTTTTCCTCGGTGGCTTCAGCGCGGGTAAATTCTCCCGCAGCCTTGCCGTTATATATAACATAGATTCTGTCGGAAAGACTCATAATTTCCGTAAGCTCAGAGGAGATAAGAAGAACGGCATCACCCTTTTTCCGCTTTTCAAGCAGGCGGTTGTGGATAAATTCCATAGCGCCAATATCAACACCTCTTGTAGGCTCAGCTGCAATAAGCAGAGTGGAATTCTGCTCAATCTCTCTTGCCACTATGAGCTTCTGGATATTACCGCCGGAAAGCTCTCCCGCTTTCTGCGAAAGGCCGCTGTGTCTTACGTCATAATCATTCAGCAGCTTATTGGTAAACTTCTGCATGTTTCTGACATTTATAAGACCCCTGCGGCTAAGCTCCGGCTTGTACTGATGCGCCATAACGGCTGTTTCAACCAGTGTTGCCTGAGTGGCGCAGCCCCAGAGATAGCGGTCCTCAGGGATACAGGCACAGCCTGCTTCTCTGATTTCGCCCACTGTCTTGCCGGTAATATCTTCTCCCGCAAGGCTTATTCTGCCTGAGGTGGGCTTCATAAGACCGGTAATGCACTGGATAAGCTCCGGCTGTCCGTTACCTGATACACCGGCAACACCTACTATCTCGCCTGCATCAACGTGCATATTGAAGCCGTCCAGAATATTTTTCCCCTCGCCGCTGTTTAGGACAAGATTATCAATATCAAGCACAACTCCGGTTGTCTCCTGTGGCTCAACCTTTGTAGTTACTATTCTCCGTCCAACCATAAGATAGGACATTTCCTCAATATTTGTGTCCTTCTTGTTCATTTCGGTGACGTATTTACCCTGTCTCATTACCATGACACGGTCAGCCACCTCCATGACTTCATGGAGTTTATGGGTTATGATGATTATGCTCTTACCCATACCCGCCAGTTTTTTCATTGTATTTAAAAGCTCGTGAACCTCCTGAGGTGTCAGCACCGCAGAAGGCTCATCAAAAATAATGATGTCCGCATTCTGATACAGCACCTTCAGAATTTCAACTCTCTGCTGAAGTCCCACAGGGCAATCCCCCACTATACGCCTGGGGTCGATGTATAGGCCGTACTTTTCGCACAGCTCTTCTGTAATTTTAACTGCTTTTTCTCTGTCAAAGAAGATTTTTTTCTTTCTTGGTTCACTGCCATAGACAATGTTCTCCGCCACAGTGCAGGTCTTAAAGAGCATAAAATGCTGCTGCACCATGCCTATTTTTTTAGCCATGGCGTCATGGGGAGAACGGAAGCGCTGAAGCTGTCCGTTAATATAGATTTCTCCCTCTGTTGGCTGTTCAAGGCCATAGAGGATTTTCATAAGTGTAGATTTACCTGCGCCGTTTTCGCCGATTACCGCCAGAATTTCGCCCTGATTAAGGCTTAAATGTACGTCATCATTAGCGTACAGATTTCCATAGACTTTGGTTATATGCTTCATTTCAAGCAGCAAACCGAAACACCTGCCTTTTCTGCATAAAGTAATGGCTTCCAGCGGAAGCCGGAGTCTGGCTTATACACAAAGAACAGACGGGAAGATGCGTATTCTTCCCGTCTGTTCGGATAATTCACTCACTTTTGGGAGATTTAACAGACTCGCTATCACTTAGCGGCGTTATATTCTTCCTCAGTAGGCATATTAATGAGGTCCAGCTTACCGCTGCGGATATCCTCGGCTGACTGCTTAACAATAGCAAGGTCCTCCTCGGACAGACGCTCATTGACAGGATTCTTGCTCTCGTGAGTTACATAGACAGCGCCGATAGTGTTCTCGGCAATACCCCACGTAGAATCCTCGGTAGTCCAGCGGTCGCTGAAGAACTCATCCATCAAATTCCAAACGGTGTAGTAAGAGTCTTTAATCTGAGAAGTGACGATGTAGGGGTTCTCAGGATCGGTCAGGTCAATATCCTGTCCGGAGGTGTAGAAGCCCTTTTCTTTTGCAGCCTCAAAAGTACCGGAGTCGCCGCCGGCAGCAGCGGAGTTAACGAACAGGCAGCCCTGCTCAAACTGCTGTATAGCAAGCTCCTTGGCCTTTGCAGGATCAGTAAAGGAGTTTACATAGTTAAACACGAACTTTGCCTCGGGGTCCTGAGACAGAACACCTTCCATGAAGCCGTAGCGCCATTTCCATGAACCGGGGCCTTCAAAGACGTGAACAGCGCCATAGGTATGGCTTTCGCCGTCAGTAACAAGGGCGGCTATCTGACCGATGAGGTAAGCGCCTTCCTGCTCACGGTAGGAAATGCACTTTACATTTTCAGCCTCAACCTCAGAGTCGATAAGGACATAGTTGCTTGCATCAGGATACTCGGTAGCTACCTTGTTGATAGCATCGCCTGCGTTCCAGCCACCGCCGATAATAAGGTCATAACCCTCTGCAACAAGAGCGCGCATATTATCCTCAAAAGCAGCACTGTCAGCACACTCGGCAACAGTAGGCTCGAAACCGTACTTCTCGGCAGCTTCATTAAGAGCCTTTACCATCATGTTCAGGAAAACCTGAGTACCCACCTTGTCGCAGACAAGGGCGACCTTCTTTCCTTCGCCGGGAAGCGCAGGAGCTTCACTTTCAGCACCTTCGTTCTTTGCTTCACCTTCGGCATTTGCTTCGGGTGCGGTATTGGTTTCGGGAGTTTTCTCGCCGCAACCGGCAAGAACGCCAAGGCACATTACCAGTGCCAGGAGAAGTGCAAGAGCTTTCTTCATGTGGTTTTTTCCTCCATAGTTCAGTTGTTTATTCCCCTCACAGCATTAGACTGCAACGGAGATTTCATAAGAAAAAAGTATCATCTTTTTTCCTTCTTTCGACATCTATTATATAGAGTGTCTGTCTTTTGTCAACGTCATTCTGTTATTTCGCCGTTTTGACAGGAAAAGCGGTTCTAAATGTAAAATTTTAAAATAAAGTGTACAAAAATGTCATACTCCCCGACTTGCAGGATTTGTGAGTTTATATGTTTTATTTTTTAATATTAAACTTTTCCAAAGTTTTCTTAGCTCGATACAAGATTTTTAATCTGCCCAAAGTTAGGAATTATCCTTTTTCGGCGAGATTATGTGGCAGCTTATAAAGCAGCTTAATTCTGTTTTTCCTTCCTTACAGAAGTCAGTGCTCTCAGAGAGCTGCAACTATTTTCTTCATATAATCGCTGAACCGCTGCTCTATGGTTTTTGCGGTCTCATCCACTTCCTCACTGGTAAGAGGACGATTTAAAACACCGGCTGCCATATTGGTCATAACTGACACGGCAAGCAGCGGCATTCCGCAGTGTGCGGCGGTAAGAGCCTCTGTTACGGTTGACATACCCACGGCATCAGCTCCCAGAATACGGGCAGCTCTGATTTCTGCCGGAGTCTCAAACTGGGGGCCTGTGAAGAACATATATACGCCCTCATGGACTGTAAGCCCTGTCCCCTCGGCGCAGCGCATTGCCGTTTCACGAAGCTGGGGAGTGTACATTTTTGATATGTCAAAAAAGCGGGGGCCGAATTCTTCAACATTTGGTCCTCTAAGGGGGCTTGCCCCGTTGAGCTTTATATGGTCGGAAATAAGCATAATATCTCCGGGGTGATAGCTAGTGTTTACAGCGCCGGCAGCATTTGTAAGGATAAGGGTTTTAACGCCAAGAAGCTTCAGAACACGGACAGGTATTACAAGCTGTTCAAAATCATATCCCTCATAGGAGTGGAAACGGCCGGACATACACACTACTTTCTTTCCGCAAACCGTACCGAAGATAAGCTTTCCTGCATGGGAAGAAACGGTAGATACAAGGAAATTCGGAATATCGGCGTAGTCAATAACTACGGGGTTTTCAATTTCCTGAGAAAAAGGTCCGAGACAGGAGCCTAAAACGATAGCGATTTCAGGGACGAAATCTATTTTTTCTTTCAGGTAATCAGCGCTTTTCTTAAAATATTCATATGTATAAGCCATGGCGTTCAACCTCCGAAAAATGTTCTGACCGGCTGCAGAAAATTCATACCGCAGCCTCTGTTTTTCAATCGTAACACAGTTTGAAAAGGCTGTCAATCCGTCATTATTTGCAAAAAACCGCTGATTTACACCTAAAATCTGTACTCGAAATCAAGGGTTAAAGGCTGGACACTGACTTCGGAATATGGTATTTTAAATAAGAATCGTTTTTCGGGAGATGGTATATATGCTTCAAAATAAGGCTTCAAAATTGCCCCTGAGTGCAGGTGAAGAAAGAGAGCTTGTAGAGAACTGGGTAAAAAATGCCCCGGAGCGCTGCCGCTACATGCTGGACTTCTTTAACAGAGGCGCAGAACTGTGTCAGATAAGTGACGATACGCTGGTACTTTTAAATGAGCAGTACCGCATATGCTATGCCTCGGGACCTTCGGCTCAATGCAGCCAATTATATAACACCGGTCTTGTTATGACCGATGACCAAGCACTGGCAAACAGGCTGGTAGAAGAAGGGGTTTATCCGGAAATAATGGAATGTATAACTGCCTTTTACTTAAAACCAATTCCTCCCCAGATTTCTCACCCTAACATTAAAATGCGTCCATTAACAGAAACTGACCTGCCATTTGTACTTGAAAATTATCACAATCCCGGTTCATTAGAAGTTCATATACGGGACAGGATAGCAGAGGGCATGGTAGGAGGAGTCATAGACGGACAGCTTGCAGGCTTTGCAGGAATTCATCAGGAAGGCGCAATGGGGCTTCTTGAGGTTCTGCCGGAGTTTCGCAGGAGAGGGCTGGCGGAGCTTTTAGAGGCTGAGCTTATAAAAAGCTGTCTGAAAAAAGGCCAGCTACCCTACTGTCACATCAGAAAAGGCAATACCGCCTCCATTGCTTTGCAGGAAAAACTGGGATTAAGTATAGATACGCACCCTGTTTACTGGGTCGGATAAATTTAAAGACATGATTTCATGGGAAATCATGTCTTTTACTTTATTCTGCTATGGCATATTGACTTTAGGAAATGAAATATAAATCGTAAGTCCCCTTCCCCATTCTGATTTTACATCTAATTTCAAATTAAGGTCATCTGCCATCTTTTTTGTCAGATACAGTCCCATACCGGTGGCCTTTTTCCTGCTGTCTGTAGCATCTCCTGTAAAACCTTTCTGGAAAATATAGGGCAGATCGTAGCTTTTAACGCCAATTCCGTTATCTGCAATGGAGAGAATATTCTCACCGGCTGTTCGCTCCATAGATATAATAATCTTCGGATCGCTGCCGCTGTATTTAACAGCATTGCTTATAATTTGTCCAAGCATAAACTGAATACCTCTGCGGTCTGTAAAAACCCTTTCCGCTTTCAGGTCATTTTGGACAGTGAAATGTTTTTCCTCCAGAAGCTGTGCATAATCCTCAAGCACTTCTTGTATAGAATTTCGAAGATCAAGCATCTCAAATCGGTAATCCTTTGTACTGCTCTTCAATCTGGCATAGTAGAGCATCTGGCTGATATCCTCCTGAAAACAGCTGCGTACATAATCCAGCTTGTTTTGCAGCGAATTTGGAATTTCGTCTGCCCGATTGTCCAAAATCAAAGTGAGAAGAGACAATGGAGTTTTGGCTTCATGGGCCCAACCCTCAACATATTCTTCATAATCCTTTAAATCTTCATTAAGCTCGTTAAGGCTCATTTGATTTTCCCGTAAAACTGCGGTCAGTTTTTTAAGCTGTTCCCTCTCCTGTCCGCTTACCGCACAAAATAATTTTTCTTCATTTACAGCGTCCGGACAGGAAAGAAAATCATCAAAGAGCTTTTGCTTTTTTCTCTCCTTCACACTTGCAGCACCCAATACGGCCGCAAACAGGATCAGACTCCATAGCAATATCAGCCCCAAAAGTGTTTTAAACGCCTGCAGATCGGAAAGCCATAACAGTAACGCCGCAAATACATCCACACACAGGAGAGCAAGCAGCCACATTGAGTATCTTTTCAGCGTTTCCCAAATATTTTTCACAGTTTTTCGGACCTTTCCAAACGATAGCCTATTCCCCGTACAGCCACTATTTTCTGTTCCATTTTAAGGTTCGCCATTGTCTTTTTAAGTCTCGTCAAATTTACTTGCAAAGCATTTTCATCAACAAACTCCGTGGTACCCCAAAGGGCTTGGCAAAGCTCCTGCGCCGTTACAGGCTCTTCCCCGCCGGTTAAAAGCATTTCTAACAGCTTACCCTGATTTTTAGGGAGCACCGTGGAGCTGTTATGAATATACAGAGTATAAGTACCTCGGTCCAGCAGAAAACCTTCTCCCTCAAGAAGATTTGTGCGGCCTTCGTAGCGTTTCAGAATATTGGATATTCTTGCAAGCAGCCGCTTGTTGCTAAACGGTTTTGTCTGGTATTCATCTGCCCCAAGCCTGAGAGCATGCAGTTCATCTTGCATTTGGTCGCTGGAAGTTAAGACAAAAACCGGTATAGATGTTTTCTGTTTAAGCTCCCGGCAGATTTGAAATCCGCTGATTTCGGGAAGATTCAAATCCAAAATTACAAGCTGGGGAGATAACTCCGTCAGCTGCTGGGCGGCATCTTCAAACGAGGTTATTTCCACAGCCTCATATCCGGCCTTTTCCAGCATACTGCACAGTTCCTCACGCATGTATGCTTCATCTTCCACAACGGCAATTGTTTTCACCGCAGACTCTCCTTTCTTTTATTCTTCTCTTTGGGGTTCAATAAGTGTGAGCAAATATTTATCACTGGAGCGCTTTACAACGGTCATATAAATATATTCTACCACAAGCAGCAGCAAAATAGTAGCCCCGGAAACAACCAGCATTTTACCCTGCATGTTCCGTATTTCTACCGAAAGAATACCGGCATACAGCGCCTTTACACCAAACAGGCTGCCCACGGCTGCAACGAAAACAGGCAGGCCCATAAACCAGTTAATCTGCTTTCTCGCAGACCGGCAGAGGGTTTCGTAGCTTGCGCCAAGACGCACCAGTGTTCTGTATCTGCGGCCTGTCCTTCTCTGACTCATTAAAAACTGAACGCCCAAGATAGTGTTTGAAACCACAAGAAATATAATTGCAAGATAGCTTGTAATATAGCTTGCAGCCACAGAGAAGAACAGCTGCCTGCCCATGTTCTGAAGAAAGCTTTCATATTCCAGATGAAGTTCTGACAAATTGAGAGCATCCAGATGAACATTCATGGCGGAAATAGCATTCATAAGGCCGATTTTACCCACTGTTTCCTTATTAAGAACACCGTTTATATATACGCTGTATTTATCCTGAGTATAGTAGGAAAACTGTTCATCCGGCAAAATCAGTGCAAAAGACAGGGTGATTGATCTGTCTGTCACTAATTTTGTGGACTGCACCTCTCCGGTCAGATAAATTGTACTGCCGTCAAGGCTTGCCTGAGGATGATCTGCAAGGATTTTATTGAGAAGCGCGGTCTGCTCCCCATTCGTATACTGAGGGTCCATATATACTGCCGCTTCATTTTCCCTCAGTTCTACCTTTTGTCTCCCCGCCAGTTCAAGCAGTTTATTATAGTCAGACAGACGTATCAAATACGGCCTGTCTGTATAGCTCAGATTGTCGAGAATAATTTCCTTAGTCTGTGATTTAGGCTGCTGCTCTATGGTGTCTATAACGGTGTCCATAGTGAAAACATCTTCGTACTCATCGGTAGTTCTGATTTGTCCGATGCCCATGGAAAGCAGCTGTGAAAAATGATTTTCCAACCCGTTTTCCTTAATTACTTTCTGTATTTTAGGCAAAACCTCATGGGGAGCTATGTCGCTGTAATCACGGAACGTATAATCCAGTACATGATCACGTTTTAGTGAACTTGTGCCTGAAATTCCTATTCCTGCGCCGAAAAAGCACAGCGCCGCCAGTATAAGCAGAGAGCTTATTGCAATAGAGGTAGACTGCCGGATAACATTTTCCTGAATCTGGCGGAAATTAAATACATGAAGCTTTTTATTTCCCTTGGAATTTTTAACAACCGCTGCGATTAATACGCGCATTCCATAAAAAAGAAGAATAGTCCCGATCATGCCCAAAAGCATGGTTATCAGCATCAATTTATCTTCCTGCCATGCAAGCCCGCAAATTGCCATTGCATATGCAGTCACTAACATTACAATGCCGCAGACACCGGCAATGCCGTACACAAAGGCAGGTTTTTGTTTTTTTATACTGTCGGGTGTATCGGACAAAAGTGTGCCTATTTCCTGTCTGCTTATGGTTCCGCTCAAAATCAAAAAAGCTAAAAGTTTAATTGTCAGAAAACCTATAACAGTAAAGAGCACTGCAGGAAGGGACAGGGTAAATTTATGTCCTATAATACCCATTCCCACCATTTTAGCAGTAGTAAGGCTGATGATTTCAGAAAGCAAAACAGCCACAGGCAGACCGATTGCAAGAGCAAAAACACTGCTTACAAAATCCTCCGCAAGGAGCATGGAGAAAAGCTTGCTTCTGCGCATACCCATCATTAAATACACGCCGAACTCATGTCTGCGCCGCTGAAGCTGATAATTACTTGCAAAATAAATAAGAAACAGCAGTATTACCAAAGTCATCACGTAAAAAACAGGAATTAAGAGCATCAGCTTGTTAACGGCATCGCTTTCCATTTTTTTCAGAAAAATCATTACGTCCTGATTAGAAATCGAAAGAATTATATAAAAAGCTACTATGGATACTACAAGGGAGCTGAAAAAAAGTCCGTTTTCCTTTCTGCTCCGCCTGCTGTTTCGGAGAATTAAATCAGAGAACATTGGAGCTTCCTCCTCCCAGCTGTGCCATAACTTTCAGAATGTGCTCGTAAAAGTCATTCTGTGTTAAATCTCCGCGGCGAAGCTCATGGAATATTACACCGTCCTGAATGAACAGTATCCTTTTACAGAAGCTTGCGGCATTGCAGTCGTGAGTCACCATCAGAATAGTTGCCTGCTCATCCCGATTAAGTCCGGAAAGCTTTTCCATTATGTTTTTAGCATTTTTGGAGTCCAAAGCCCCTGTGGGTTCATCTGCAAGAATTATTCTTGGGTGGAGAATCATGGCTCTTGCAGCTGCAACCCTCTGTCTCTGACCGCCTGACATCTGGGCCGGAAATTTATCCAGAACATCCGTAATTTCCAGATATTCTGCCAGATGACAAAGCTGCTCCTGACTCTCTTTTTCAGGTACACTGTGGAGAGATGTGGGAAGCAGAATGTTTTCCCGTCCGGTAAGATTGTCCAGCAGTTCAAAATTCTGAAACAGGTAGCCCACTTTTTTGCCCCTGTAATCTGCCAGAGCCTTTCCGCTGAGAGAATTGAGTTTTTCACCCTCCATCACAATGCTTCCCCCGCTGGGTTTTATTACGGTGGCAATGCAGTTTAGCAGTGTGGACTTTCCGGAGCCGCTGCTTCCCATAATGCCAAGGAATTCTCCCGCCATTACCTGAAACGTAATACCGTTAAGAGCTTTTGTCTGGTTTGGTATATTTCCGTAAGCTTTGCTTAAATTTTCTATATTTAAAATCGGTTCCATTTGAGTACCTCCTGTGACTTTGTATCTAAATGATAGCACAGCCCTTGCGTAAAAGATACTTACAGTCAATGTAATGTTTTTTTATACCCTTGGAGCAAATTTTATACTAAGCACAAAATCTCATATTATAGCAAAGCTGTAAAGAATCCGTTTCCTGCCGCTGCCCCGCAATGATTAAAAGGAATCAGGGATTAAAATAAATAAACAAAACTCAGCAGCGGCAAGCAAAACAAAAGCGCAGCAGTAGGATTACTCCTCTGCTGCGCTTTTGCTAAAGTTTATACAATTATTTTACTTCGTAAGTCCAACCGAAGGGATCTTCCAGATTGCCCCACTGAATTCCGGTCAGTGTATCATACAGCTTCTGGGTAAGCTGGCCGGTCTTAAAGTCGTTTATAACTGCAATCTCGCCCTTGTAGTTAAGCTCACCCACAGGAGAAATGACAGCAGCTGTACCTGTACCGAAAGCCTCCTCAAGCTTACCGTCACGGCCGGCCTGCATTAGTTCGTCAATTGCCAGATGTCTTTCTTCAACCTGGTAGCCCCAGTGCTTCAGCAGGTGAATAATAGAGTCGCGGGTAACTCCGGGCAGAACTGTACCGTCGCAGGGAGCGGTAACAATCTTGCCGTCAATCTTGAACATAACGTTCATTGTTCCGACTTCTTCAACATATTTGCGCTCCACACCGTCCAGCCAGAGAACCTGAGTATAGCCAAGCTCCTGGGCCTTTACCTGTGCTGCAATGCTGGCTGCATAGTTGCCTCCGCACTTTGTAAATCCGGTGCCTCCCTTTGTGGCGCGGACGAATTCATCCTCAACGTATATTTTAACAGGACTTACCCCTTCAGGATAGTAAGCTGCAACAGGTGAAAGCAGAATTACAAATTTATATTTGCTGCTGGGATGTACACCCACAGATGCCTCAGTGGCAAACATGAAGGGACGGATGTACAGAGAAGTACCCTCGGCGGTAGGAATCCAGTCCTTCTCAAAATTGACTATGGAAGCAACAGCCTCAACAAACATCTCCTCGCTCATAACGGGCATGCACAGACGGCGGTTGGAATTTGCAAAGCGGCGTGCATTCATTTCCGGCCGGAACAGAAGAACACGTCCGTCGCCGGTCTTATAGGCTTTCATGCCCTCGAAGGTCTCCTGTGCGTAATGGAGTACAAGGCTTGCAGGGTCAAGCACCATCGGGCCGTACGGTTCAATTTTAGCATTGCACCAGCCCTCCTCTTCGGTCCAGTCCATTGTGAACATATGGTCGGTAAAGTATTTACCGAAGCCAAGATTCTGATCCCATTCAGGTTTTGCCTTTTTCTGAGAAGTTTCAATTACTTCCATTTTCATAGTTTTCCCCTCCATTGTAGTTGTTCCTTTCTTAAAATATCCATATTACGTATCTGAAGTTCGCTGCTGGTGTGTTGGCACGCTGCATATATATTATATTTTGCTTGAAAACAAAAATCGCCCTTCTGTATAGAAGGACGATCGTAAACCGTGGTACCACCTTGATTCCGGATATGACTCCGGCACTTTCTGCATCCAACAATGCATTTCACCTGTAACGTGGCTCAACTCCGGCTCACTTACTGTAATTTCAGCTCGCTTCTCTGGGATGATTTCATCTCGTGTTTCCTTCAGCAGTTCACACCAACCACTGCCTCTCTTAAGAATTCTGCACAAATTACTTGTTCCCGTCCAATGAATTTCCAAGGTATTTTGTTTTCGTTTTAAAGTATAGCACTGCAAATTTAAAATGCAAGCAGTTTTTATAAACTCCTCAATATTTTCATATAAAGTAAAATTTGAACAATTATTCCATTGCTTTAAGCACATTTACGCCCAGTAGTATAAAACACTTTCCAATCATAACCGCTGTTAATTCCCCTTATTTGTGAAAACCGCAAAATATCCTATTTCCTTTAAACCGGGGCACTATCGCCTATCATAACTTTTGTTCCCGAAACCTTAAACTGCGGCAAATTATTTTCGGTGTGTCCCGTGACCGGAAGTGATTTTGTTAAGACATAAGGGAAAAGCTACGGTGAGATAGTTATAAAATACCAAGTAAGTCACCAATAGGTCTGCAAGTGAACACTTCACTTTGAGCAAATGGACAAATCGGGACCGGAAGACCGGCATAACCGCTGCAAGAAAGATCAGGAGTCCCGCAAAGGATTGAAGCAATCCAAAGTGAATAATATTACCACTGTTATTAATGCGCTTTTTGCAGATTTTTTCGCTTCCTCATAAGACTTGTTTATATCCACCGGTTTTTTCAGCTATATTGCGGTAGAATTGCTAACAATGTAATTTTGTTTCATTACAGCTCCAAAATAACAGGAAACACAACACGAAACGGCTGCTTTGGGGAACCCCCCATTGCAGCCGTTTTTTAATTATTTTGCCAAGGTGCACCCTTTCATGCAGCCGGGCTTTTCAGGGACTTTTTGTACAGTCCCTTTCTTGTTTGCAATAAACTAGCGCCTAATTTTTTTGCGGCGTGTCAAGTAGACAGCAACAGCAATACAGATTACGGGCACAATGACCGCCACCGCAATGACAAGGGAATTGTTCATAGCGGTAATCCGCGTCATGGTCACGCTGACCGCATCGGACACGGCAACGCTGCCGCTGTCC
>JAHHRS010000034.1 GCA_020025675.1 Oscillospiraceae bacterium | reverse complement strand
CCTCTTGATGAGAAGTTTAAGGCATTCAACTGGCATGTTATAAAAATAAACGGTCACGATTATGCCGATATACGTTCCGCTCTCAGGGAAGCCAGAGAGTTTAAGGGACAGCCTACTGCAATAATCGCCGCTACCACCAAAGGTAAAGGTATCTCCTTTATGGAAAATCAGGCAGGATGGCATGGCAAGGCTCCAAACGATGAGCAGTTTGAGATTGCAAAAAATGAGCTTATGGCTCAGATAAAAGAACTGGAGGCTGAGTGATATGGCGGGAAAAATAGCAACTCGCACCGCATATGGTGAGGCTTTAGTGGAGCTTGCTCCTAAATACCCACAGCTTGTTGTGCTGGATGCAGACTTGTCCGGCGCTACCAAAACTAATTCTTTTGCCAAGGCATTCCCCGAAAGATTTTTTGACTGCGGAATTGCCGAGTGCAATATGACAGGTATAGCGGCTGGTATGGCTACCACCGGATTAAAGCCCTTCTGCAACAGTTTTGCCATGTTTACAACCGGCAGAGCATATGAACAGGTTAGAAACTCTGTTGCCTATCCGGAGTTAGATGTTAAAATTATAGGCTCTCACGGCGGCGTGTCCGTAGGAGAGGACGGAGCTACCCACCAGTGCATTGAGGATTTTGCGCTGATGCGTGCCATTCCCGGCATGACTGTTCTCTGCCCCTGTGACGGGTATGAAATGAAAAAAGCTGTGGAGGCGCTCTTAAACTTTGACGGCCCCGCTTACATGCGCCTTCAGCGCTCCGACAGCGAAGTGTTCACAGATGAACTTGAGGGATATGAATTTCAGATAGGAAAAGGCGTGTGCCTGAGGGACGGCAAAGACGTCAGCATTATAGCTGTCGGTCTTATGGTGGGAAGAGCTGTTAAGGCAGCAAAAATTCTGGAGGAGAAGGGAATTTCCGCCAGAGTTATAAACATGCACACCATAAAGCCGCTGGACGAGGATATTGTCCTGAAGGCTGCAAGGGAGACCGGCTGCATAGTCACTTCCGAGGAGCACTCTGTTATAGGGGGACTTGGTGAGGCAGTCTGCGGCCTGCTCAGCGAGAAATGCCCCGTTCCCGTTTTGCGCCACGGTGTTATGGACCGGTTCGGCAGAAGCGGCAAGGCAGAAGAGGTCTTGCAGTATTACGGACTGAGTGCTGAAAAGATAGCTGAGATGGCTGAGAAGGCTGTCAGCCTGAAAAAATAAATTTTAAAAAAGCCGGAGTTTCTCCGGCTTTTTTTAACTCAAAGAGGAGAGTATATGAAATTAAAGCTTGATACAGAGAAAACCTATGCCATAGCCCTTGAAGGAGGCGGCGCAAAAGGTGCATATGAGGTAGGCGCATGGATTGCCTTAAAAGAGAGCGGAATAAAGTTTAATGCTGTATCCGGCACTTCTGTTGGAGCGCTTAACGGTGCGCTTATGGTAATGGGAGATATAGACAGAGCAATTAATGTCTGGAAAGATATACGATTGACTCAGGTTATACAGCTCTCAGCCGAAGAGGAAAAAGAACTTAAAAAGGTTCTTAGCGGAGAAGTTGAATTTTCAGATATTGATGACCTTATCCCACAGGCCTTGGAGATTATAAAAAACCGGGGGTTGGACGTTGCACCTCTACGACAGTGGATAAAAGAAATGGTGGACGAGAAAGCTATAAAAGAAAGCCCGGTTGAACTTTATGTTACTACTGTGTCTCTAAGTGAACTAAAACCGTTGGAAATTAAAATTAATGAGCTTCCGGCAGAGGAAATTTGTGATATGCTGCTTGCCTCTGCTTATCACCCCACTTTCCGGCTGGAAAAGCTGGGAGGCAAATTCTATGCCGACGGCGGACTTATGGACACTCTGCCGCTTCATGCCCTCGTTTCTAACGGCTATAAGAATATAATAGCCGTCAGAATTCTGGGACACGGAAGAGAGCGACGCTTTAAAATGCCGGATGATGTGCAGCTCACTGTGGTAGACACGGATTTTGATTTAGGCGGGGTGCTGAATTTTGACGCAAAGCAGGCCAGACGTGATATGAGCATAGGCTATTACGACACTATGCGGGTTTTGTACGGCCTTTACGGAAGACGCTTTTGTATTGACAGAAGCATGAGCGAGAGAGAAGCATTGGCGGTGCTTATTGATCGCCTGTATGATGAGGAGAGCCAGCTTGGGCTGAGGGCATTGTGCGAAAAAGAACTGCCAAGGATTGCAAGAAAACTGGATGCTGAAAAAGAAAGTTATTACGATATTTTAATAAAGCTCATGGAGCGTGAGGCTGAATTACTGAACATAGAACCGCTTAAAATTTACACCGACAGAGAGCTTTTGCGTCTCATAAAGGAGACGGAAGGGGATAACGGCAGAGCGGGAATATACGGTTTTTGAATAAAAACAATATAAGTTATCTTTAACTTTACAAGCAGCGATTTAAAGCGTATAATTAAATACACAATATTACAGAGCCGCAGAGATGCGGCTCTTGCCTGTATTCCGCTATCACTGAGGAAATAAATTCTGAGCTGTCTGACTAAACTGGCATTGATTATTATTTATAATAGCTCAGGCACTTATCGAAGGTACCTATGAAAATAAGGTTCCGATAGCTGCGCCGTTTATCCCGGACCTTTCCGGAACAGAAAAACAGAAGTAAAGGGGAAAAATAAAAATGATAGTTTTATACGCACTGTTGGCTGCTGTGGCAATTTTTATAACTGTGATAATTGTCAGAACAGTGAAGTTTAAGCCGCTGCCAGAGGAAAAACCGGCTTTTCCGGATGTAGATTTTGACCGTGATGCTGCGGAAAATGCTCTCAGAGAGCTTATCCGCTGCAAAACTGTTTCAAATGAAGACCCGGCGCTTGAGGATGACGCAGAGTTTGAAAAGCTTATAAATAAACTTCCTGTTCTCTATCCCCATGTGACTGAAACCTGCCCTATGCAGCGTATGGATAACAGAGCTTTGCTTTTCCACTGGAAAGGCAGGCATGACGGTGCTCCTGCTGTTTTGATGGCTCACTATGACGTTGTGCCTGTGGAGGAGGAAAACTGGGAGAAACCGCCCTTTGAGGCCATAATAGAAAACGGTGTCCTCTGGGGCAGAGGTGCGCTTGATACAAAATCTACATTTAACGGCATACTTTCTGCCGCCGAGAACCTTATAAAACAGGGCTTTACCCCTGAAAATGACATCTACTTTGCCTTTTCCGGCGGAGAAGAGGTTAACGGTCAGGGTGCTGTTAATATTGTCAATTATTTTAAAGAAAACGGCATAGATCCGTCAATGGTTGTTGATGAGGGCGGAGCAGTTGTGGAAGATGTTTTTCCCGGGGTAAAAGTGCCCTGCGCCCTTATAGGCATTGCAGAAAAAGGTATGATGAACCTTGAATACAGCATATCCTCTAACGGCGGTCACGCCTCCGCACCTAAGCCCCACACACCGGTGGGCAGAATGTCTGCCGCCTGCGTGAAAATGGAAAATCACCCGTTTAAGGCTCATATTACAAAGCCTGTGGCAGAGATGTTTGATACTTTGGGCAGACATTCAAGCTTCCTCTACCGTATGATTTTTGCAAACCTCTGGTGCTTTGGCGGTATTCTGGACACTATGTGCAAAAAGAGCGGCGGTGAGCTAAATGCTCTTATGAGAACTACTGTTGCGTTTACTCAGATGAAAGCCAGCCAGACTCCAAATGTGATCCCGCCGTCTGCTTCCATGGTATCTAACATACGTCTTAATCCTGCTGACTCTCTGGAATCGGCTCAGAAGTACATTAAGAAGACAATAAACGACAGCGACATTAAACTCACCATGGGTGCACATATGGAACCCAGCCCCATTTCTCGCACTGACTGCGAGGGTTGGAATCGGGTTAAAAACGCAGTTTCCGCCACTTGGGGCAACTGCATTGTATCTCCTTATCTTATGATACAATGCTCAGACAGCCGCCATTACAGAGATTTGTCCGACAAGGTTTACCGCTTCTCAGCTATGGATCTTACCGCAGAGGAACGTGCAACCATTCACGGCAACAATGAGAGAATACGTCTTGATGTGGTTCACCGCTCCGTTGAATTTTTTATAAGATTAATGAAGCAATGCTGATTTTTATAGCAGTCCCCAAATGAAAAGGGGACTGCTTTTTTGTTCAAAATTATTATTTTGCCTAAAAATCAGCAATATAAACAAATGATTTTTTCCTGCATTTGATTAGCTAAAAGAGGTATTTTGACGAAAAATGTTCCTAAAAAGCGACAATCTTTGATAAAATTTTTACAAAACTGCGGCACTGTCTAAACATGATTGGCATATAAGATAGAGTTTTATGCGCATTTTGTACTAAAAACAGGCTTTTTTGTAATTTCAATGTGTTTATCTTGCATATTTTTTAGCTTCGTGATAAAATAAGTTCGACAAAGCATAGACAATATGGTACATGTAATAATCATTAGGGGGGACGCACATGGATAACATGGCCAAGATAATTACGGTTGCAGGTAAAGGCGGAGTCGGTAAGACTTCCATTTCAGCTACTATTGTTAGGCTGCTTGTTGAAAAGTATCCGGATAAAAAAATACTTGCGATAGACGCTGACCCTGCAGTTGGCCTGTCCGTTGCTCTTGGCGTGGATGTAAAGCTGACGCTGGACGATATACGAATGAGTATAGTGGACAGTGTTGAGAATGGGGAGACAAAGGAAGCTCTTGAGCTTCTCAGCGAAGCACGTTTCAGAATTTTCGACGCACTTATTGAAATGCCCGGTTTTGCTTTTTTAGCCATAGGCCGGCCTGAAAGCTCCGGGTGCTACTGCAAGGTAAACTCATACCTGAAAGAAGTCATCAGTCTTCTTGCCAACAGCTTTGATTATGTGGTTATTGACGGTGAAGCCGGTATAGAACAAATCCAGCGCCGTGTGATGGAAAAGGTTACCCACCTGCTGCTCATAACTGACCAGAGCAAGAAGGGCGGCCAGGTCGTCACAACCATTAAGAATGTGGCCGATGAGCTTATCTCCTATGATAAGATCGGCGCAATAGTGAATCGTATGACCAATCCGGAACTTAAAAACTTAATGTCTATCCCCGGTGTGGACATACTTTCATTTATCCCTGCGGACAATACTTTTGCCGCTAACGAAATAAAGGGTAAAAGTGTTATGGAATTGCCCGCAGATTCTGCAATGCTCAAGGGAGTGACGGAAGCACTCCGGAGAATAGAAATACTTTAAAAAGAAGAGGTGTAACATTTGAAAGATCTTAAGCATCTGATCTACTTCGAAAAACTGCTTGAGAACGCCGACAATGAGCTGGTCAAACAGGCTCAGGACAATGGACAGTTGGCAATGGGATATACCTGTTTCCACATCCCGGAAGTTCTGCTCAACGTCGATAACTGTTTCTCAGTACGTCTTCGCGCACCCAAGACTGGTTCCATAGACATTGCAACCTACTACATGTCAAACTACACATGCGAGTTCTCCAGAGCTCTTCTGGAGCGTGCTATTGAAGGTGGCTACAAGTTTCTGGACGCCCTTATAGGTGTGGATGCCTGCTCCATGATGAACCGTTCAATGGAGCACTTCGAAATCCTTCATGTGAACGACAAACCAAATTTCTTTGTCACTCACACCGATATGCCCTACAAAATTACCGACTATACTCTGGACTCCTATGTAAAGCAGATGCGCCTGCGTGTGCTTGACAGAATGACAGAGGTTTACGGTGTGGACACTTCCGATGCAGCTATTCGTAAGGCCGTTGAGGAGCACAACGAGGTTTGCCGCATTATAAATGAAATGATGGAAATGCGTAAGGCCGATAACCCCGTAATAACAGGTTATGAGTTCCATGTTATTGACCTGTGCACATATGTCTGCCCGAAGGCTCTCATTCTTCCTTACCTCCGTGAGACACTGGAAGAGCTCAGACAGAGAAAGCCGGATAAGAAACCTGCTTTCCGCGCCCGTGTTGCCATTGTTGGCTCCGAGATAGACGATCCTCAGCTTACCGAGCTTATTGAGAGCTGCGGTGCGCTTGTGGTATCCGACAGATATTGCTATGGTTCTACTCCAGGCCGCGAAATTATAGAGCTTCGCGACGATGAGGATGCTCTGAGGCAGATATGCCTGCACTATATGGAAGCTTCCGAGTGTCCGAGATACATATCCGATGAAAAGGTTCTTCAGCGCCGTGAAACCTCCGACAGACTTGCCAAGGAGTACAAGGCTGACGGTATTATCTATGAGCAGATGAAGTACTGCGACTATTGGGGATTCGAGAGAGCTTTGGCAAGCCATGTTATTGCCGACGACTACGGCTGGCCTGTTCTTTCCATAGACAGACTTTATAATAACGGTAACTCCGGTCAGCTCCGTACCCGTGTTCAGGCATTCGTTGAGTCCCTTGAAATCAAACGCATTCACAAAGAGGAGGGAAATAAATAATGGCTAAAGCTCCTAAATATCCGAATCCTTCTTTCTACCGCTGCAAGGACGAGATAAACTGGAAGGCACAGGCCGAAAACATGAAAGAAGTTTTCGGCATTGTCAAGGATATGATCAAGGAAACGGATATGAAGCACTTCTGGGGTGTCCAGAAGTTCAAGATGAAAGATGATATCCGTCGTGTCAAGGAAGAGTTTATCGAGTTTAAAGAAATGTCCGCTGCCGAAAAGGTAGATGTTATTGTAAACGGTGAAAAACATCTTGGACGCCTTTACAGAAAAGGAGATATGGCTACTGTCCGCCGTGAGTGGCGCGGTATCAGGGATACCCTCTATGATTTTAAGGAATGGGCTCATATCTGGGGTATGCTTCTCCTTACTTTCTCCAAGGATCTTATTCCTGCTCTTAACGGACTGTTCTATTATCGCTGGTATGTTTCCTATTTCTGCTGCCACGGCTTTGCAGATAAGTGCATGATGGGTCTGCGCGGGTCAAACCTTCGCCTTTCTCACATGGCTACCTACGAAATCTTCCGCTACGTTGCAGAGAACCTTGTGTTCCTCTCCAAGTGCGATGAGAAAAACGGTAATTGCCGCGAATTGAGCCGCAAGACCGTTCTGTTTGACGAAATGACCATGGGTCAGATAATGGGAGGCTTCCCCGATCTGTTGGGTATTCCTCACCAGCTTCTGCCTGTGTTCCTGGTATCCGAACTTGACCAGCTTACCTGCGTTCCTTACATTGATGCTGTGGAGAGCTTCGGTCTTCCCTCCGATACCTGCCCTGTTCCCTCCTCAGAGTGCGGAGCCCTTGTTATTGATGCTCTTCCTCATATGGGCTGCTGCTTCCTTTCCAGCTCAATGCCCTGTGACGGCTCCACAATGGCATCTTCTTACTTTGCCCGCCGCTTCCCCGACATGCCGGTGTTCCACCTTTGCTTCCCCGTGCGTTACTACGACGAGGAAACCGTTCAGATGGGTGCTGAGGATATTAGAGCCTGCATAAAATTCATTGAAGATCAGACCGGAGCTAAGTGGAACTGGGATGCATACTTCAATCAGATAAAGCGCTTTAACGAAGAGACAACCTATGAACTTCAGAAATGGGAGATCAATAAGACTGCCAATCCTCAGTTTATAGGTCCTATGTACGAACTGTTCCGTAAATGGAACTATGAGATGGACGGCGGAGCAGATCCCCGTACTCTCAAGGCAATGCAGAAGATGAATAAGATTCTGCTTAAAGCCTACGATAAAAAGGAAGAACCGTATCCCGGAAAGATGCGTTACAGAGCCATTGTCTGGTCCTGCCCTGCTCACTACTACGCCAACTTCTCCAACTGGGCTGCCAACTGCTGGGGCATTAACGTTCTGGTGGAGATGGAATCCCTCAACTTCACCAAGATGCTTGAGACAGAGGATAAGGAAGAGGCTCTCAGAGACCTTGCAAGGCTGTATGAGCGTATGGTTATGCGCCGCCATACCAACGGCGGTTATCAGAACGTCGTTGACGAGCTGTGGGCTCAGTGCGAATCATGGGATGCCCGCATGGTCATTATGTACCAGAATGTTGCATGTAAGAACATGGCTACTGTTCAGGGTATTCTGGATGAGCAGGGACGTGAACGCGGCATAGATATGATCTGGGTCGAGCATGACCTTATGGACCCCCGTACCGTTTCTCGACGCACTATGCGTGACAAGGTCAGCCAGTATATGCGTACTGTCAAGCAGGCTGAGCCTATTGATGAGTCACTGGTGGACTTTGAAGACGATATCTGCATGTAAGTTTTCAGCTTTATCTGAAAATTAAAAAACTCCCTCGTTCGGTCAGAAGGCCCCTCAGGAGTGAAGTAAAATGAACTTTATGGGCGGCTGTCTCCGTCCTATATAACAAAATACATATTTTGGAGGAAATATACATGAAATACTTCGGCGGATGTGACGTTGGTTCTACCTACACCAAGGCAATTATAGTTGACGAAACAGGTAAAATTCTGGCTGACACCACAATTAGAAGCAAGATGAATGCTCAGCAGTCCGCAGAGGCTGCAATGCAGGAAGTTCTGGACAAGGTAGGCCTCAAAACTTCCAAAGATTTGGAATATCTCATAGGTACAGGTTACGGACGTAATAAGGTTCCCTTCGCTGATGAAAACATCTCCGAAATCTCCTGCCATGCTATGGGTGTCCATGTTACTAACCCCGATGTTAAGGCTATCATAGATATCGGCGGTCAGGACGTTAAGGGTATCAGCATTGATACCGACGGTACTGTTAAGAACTTTGCTATGAACGATAAATGCGCTGCCGGTACCGGTCGTTTCTTCGAGGCTATGGCTCGTGCTTTCGAGGTAACACTTCCGGAATTTTCAAAGTTATCCCTTAAGGCAAAAAATGTTATTCCTATAACTGCTCAGTGCACCGTTTTTGCAGAGTCTGAAGTTATCACCCTTGTGGGTGAGGGCAAGCCTATCGACGAGATTGCAGCAGGCATAGAAATGGCAGTTGCAAAACGCTGCTTCGTTATGGCTAAGAAGGCAGGCGCTACCGACTCAATTACCCTTACCGGTGGCTGCGCAAAGAACGACGGTCTGAAGGAAGCTATTGAGCACGTTCTTAAACTGAAGGTCGTTGACCTCAAGACCGACCCTCAGCTCATGGGCGCTCTTGGTGCTGCCGAGTATGCCCGTCAGAAAGGCCTTGCTAAGAAGTAAACTGCTTTGATTTTAACTCCATTTTTAGGAAAGGAGCATATACATAAATATGTGCAAATTCTTTAAGAAACTTATGAAAATCCTCCTTGTGGTCACAGGACTTCTGTTTGTAGTCTATTTCTGGAACCTCGATCAGAAGCTGCTGTCATGGTTGTACATGAGAATGAATGAAATATTCGACCGCAAGAAAGTAGATTTGGTATTCTAATATATGGAACTGTACAACTCCCTTATTAAGGATACTGAGGCTCTGCTCCGTAATGGCAGCGCCGTTAGATGGGATTATTCCGAAAATAATTGCTGGACTGATATAGGCTCCAGCGAATTGGTCTTGCAGAAGGACGCCGCATATGAGCTTGGCGCCCGGGGCAAGGGCTCCGCAAACTATGTTCTCTATACCTCAAACCACGAGCTTGTGGACAAGGACGAGGTTCTGCTTTACGGACCTGACCTTAAAGAGATAAAGGGCGATGTGGATTTTGCCCGCATAGTACTTCTCCGTGTGGGGCTCCTCAGCGATGATGACGAGGCCGTTTACAGAACTCTTAAAGACATTGAATTTGCAAAGTACCATGTGTACCCGGAAGGTTACATGGTTCGTATGTCCCCTGAGTCTTACAGGGAGCAGGTTCGTGTCAGCAAGAAGGCTCTGAAAAAGGGTATAAGCTTTAAATCCATTGGCGCAAACTACATAAGAGAATATAAAAAGAATTCCAGTGTGCTCAACGCCAAAGTTATCTTCATCACCAAGCCCGGCTTTGACTTTAACGCTATGAAAGAGCTGGCTAAGAAGTCCAACGATGTTACCGGTACGCTTACCCATATTCTTGAGGGGTTGCCCACAGACTGCTCAGTATGTGCTCTCAAGGATATATGTGACGAGGTTGAAGGCATGAAAGAACTTCACTTCGGCATAGGCGCTAACGGTGCAAACAAATAATTCCCAACAGAAAATGAAATGAATGCAAAACAGACAGGGCGGCTTTTGCCGTCCTGTCTGTTTTGCCCTTATATATTGCATATAAAAACACGAACTGTGAAAATGGACTCATAAAAAGTAATTTAAATTTTTTTGGAGAAAAAGTTTAAATGCTTGTGTTGAAAAACTTTTGGACTTGCTAAGCTGCACCGTTTTATTTTACTCTTTTACAGCATATACATGCCATAAGGGGGTGGAACAATGGCTTATGATGAAATCGAAAAAACACCTGCAAGGCTCCACAGCTTAAATCTTGAATCTCGAGAAAGGCTGAGTCTGACCGGGGTTGACGATGTTTCCGGTTTTGATGAAAATCTTGTAGTTCTCACCACGGCGCTGGGAGACCTTAATATCAGGGGACAGGGACTGCACATTGAAAGGATTGACCTTGATATGGGACAGCTTGAGCTTCATGGACACATTCAGGAACTGAGCTATGAGGAAAATGTAAAATCCGGCAGTATCTGGAAAAGACTTTTTGGCTGAATGGGTGTAAATATTAACGGAGAGCTTATGTGGCTCATGTGGGCTTTTGTACTGGGAACAGTGGCGGGATTACTCTATGATATTATCCGCCCGCTGAGAGCTAATTGGGGCAAAGCTGCAGAAATAATTCTGGATATAATCTTTGCGCTTGTAAGCGGTGTTTCGCTTTTTGTTTTTGCCATGGCCTCGGAAAACTGCCGTCTGGGGCTTTGGCAGCTCACGGCTTCATTGCTTGGATTTTTAGGATATTTATATACTCTGAGCCGTTTAGTCTCACCGATTTTAAACCGTATTTATGAAATTCTAACTTCATTTAATAGAAAAATTAAAAACTTATTAAAAAAATTTCAAATTTCAGCAAAATATCTCTTTAAAAAAATGTAATAATGATTTATTATTAATTACATACGGACAGGTTTCCGGGAAGAGGTTAAAATGCGTAATCGAGAGCTTGTTTTCAGAATTGTTGTCGTGTCACTGCTTATGTATTCAATGACGGCTTTTACCGCTGGTCTGGTCAATCTCAGAAAGACTCAGCGTATGTCAGATGAGCTGGAAGTGGAGCTTTGTGAACTTAGGACTGAAAATGAAAGGCTGAGAGAGGAGCTTGCCAACCCGCCGGATGACGAGAAAATGGAGCAGCTTGCCCGTGAAAGACTGGGTATGGTTAAACCCGGAGAAAAAATTTTTATTTTTGATACAGACAGAGAGGAGCCGTTATGGGGCTGGAAGTAGGGAACGTTTTAGAGGCTAAGGTAACCGGAATTACAAAGTTCGGAGCCTTTGTGTCATTACCGGATGGTAAGAGCGGATTGGTTCACATATCAGAGATAGCTAACAGCTATGTCAGTGATGTGCACGAGCACCTTGAGGTGGGGCAAGCGGTCAAGGTAAAGGTTTTGAACGTAACGGATGATGGAAAAATAAATCTTTCCATAAAACGTGCTCAGGAGCCACAGAACAGAGAAGGGAGTCAGACAACTCGTTTTAACCGCAAGCCTCAGAGGGATGACAATACTGCACACAGGGTTCAGTCTGTGCCTGAGGAGAAAGTAAGCTCACAGGGTTGCGACCAGCAGTTTGAAGAAAGACTTAAAAAATTTATGCAGGAGTCTGACAGCAGAATTGCCTCAAACCCCATGTATTCAGACCACAAAAAACGCAACAGACGTAGATAAAATAAAGGAGATATAGATATGACAGATTTTAAACAAATGTATCAGGCTAAGCTTACAAATGCTGACGAGCTGGCCGCCAGAGTTGAAAGCGGATGGCTTATAGGAATGGACGCAGGCGCAGCCCAGACACCGGAAATTATGTCCGCTATTGCTAAAAGAGCGTACGCAGACGAAATAAAAGATGTTAAGGTTCAGACTCTTCTTGACGTCTATCCTCTTGAATTCTATGCTGACCAGAATCTTAAGGGAAAAATGACCGGCTGCTCATGGTTTTCAAGCGGCGGAGCCAGAAAAGCAATAAACGGCGGTTGGGCAGACTTTATCCCCGCATATTACAGAGATATTCCCAAGTATGTTCGCAGCCTGTACGATTATGATGTGTTCTGCGTTTCTGTTTCTCCTATGGATAAACACGGATATTTCAGCCTTGGCACAACCAGCTCTTACAGTCAGGCCATGCTTGAAAAAACAAAGCGCATTTTCCTTGAAGTAAATGAAAACCAGCCTCGTGCCGTAAACGGACTTCAGATACATATCAGTCAGGTTGACGGCCTTATAGAGGCAAACTATAAACTTCCTGTTCTGCCTCCCACAGTTATTGATGATGTGAGCCAGACCATAGGAAATCTTATTGCCGAGCGTATTCCCGACGGAGCCTGCATTCAGCTTGGAATAGGTGCTGTGCCTGATGCAACCGGCATGGCTCTTAAAAATAAACACGACCTGGGCATACACACCGAAATGTTTACCGACTCTATGGTTGAGCTTATAGAGTGCGGAGCTGTAAACAACAGTAAAAAGCAGATACATAAGGGAATAAGCGTTACCACATTTGCATACGGTTCTCAGCGTATCTACGATTTTATTGACGATAACCCCGCAATAGCCTTTATGCCTGTTGACTATGTGAACGACCCTGATATTATATGCAAAAACGATAATGTTATCTCCATTAATGCAGCCCTTGAGGTTGACCTATGGGGTCAGGTTTGCTCCGAGAGCATAGGAACAAAGCATATGTCCGGTTCCGGCGGTCAGATTGACTATGTTCGCGGTGCATGCCAGTCCAGGGGCGGTAAAAGTTTCATTGCCTTCCCATCCACTGCAAAGGGTGGAGCAATAAGCAAAATCAAATCCATTCTTACCCCAGGTGCTGTATGCACTACCAGCAAAAACGATGTTGACTACATAGTGACAGAATACGGCGTTGCCCAACTCCGCGGCAGAAGCCTCAGCGACAGAGCAAAACAACTCATTGCGATAGCTCACCCGGACTTTAGAGACGAGCTTAGTTTTGAGGCTAAAAAGCGCGGCATTCTTATATAAAACTATATTAAGCATTGGAAATACTAAAACCGCCCGGATTTTTCCGGGCGGTTTTACTGACATAATCATATTTTCAGGTTTTTCTGTACAGAGTATATCCGCATTTACATTTAATGTGTATTTTCCCTTTGCCTTTAGGGACTCTGATCATTGTACCGCAGCCGGGACATTTGAAGAACTTAAAGTCTTTGCGCTGTGCACGGCGATCTTTATAAGCGGCGTATTTATTTTTCTGCCTTGCAATAAAAGTGAGATAAACATAGTTTTCTGCGTCCCTTTGACTGCGGCGTTTTGAAAAAGCCCGCACAAAGCAGTAAATCAGCATAAAAAGGCCAATCCAGCGAATAAAGGCGCCGGGAACTCCGTTAAGAAAACCACCCATAAATGAGGACAGAAGGAGTAGAATCAAGCCAGCCCAGAACAAAGCTTTAGAAAACTCATCCATACCTTGACGTCCGGAAAAGAAATTGTTAATTTTATCTCTCATAAGACGATGTTAAACCTTTCCGTGAATATTATGCTTAAATTCTAAGCTTATATAGAATTTAAGTCAATAGAATAGAGACAGTGTTTACATATCGTTTGCAAAGCTTAACCGGCTCTTGAGTAGTCACATGAACTGATCATATTTCCTGAGTCGTCAAACTTCATGAAAGCAAGACGTTTTAATACGGAAATAGCTGCAAGGTAGTTGTAGGGGGGATAATCAGAGTTGCTGAATCTTGTTGTTCCTGCCTCTGCTGTGAATTCAAAAGTATATTCCTCATTTCCGGAAACATTTATTCTGAGAGTTACAGTGTCCAGCCCGACTACAACCGAGCTTGTAAAGAAGTTGCAAGGCTCAGTCTTTCCGGCGGCTGTGGGAATTAAAGAAGTGTCCCCGGTGGAAAGCTGCCATGAGCCACAAAACGGCATATATAATTCTAAAAGCTCAAGCCAACGATCCCGGTTTTCAAACTCTTCTTCATAGGCGTTTAGCCAGTCATAAGCTCCCTGCACATTTCCGTCATTTACAAAGTTGAAGAAATCCTTTGTATAGTCGCATAAATCCTGAATCTTTGCAATATAACCGGAGCTATCCTCATATTCTCCCAGAGAAGTGAACAGATTCGTTAGAGCTTCATAATATGGCAGAAAACCTTCGGGGGCTTTATCGTCCAGAGAAATGTCTGCCTTATCACCGCCGCAGGCATCTTTAAGCTCCGTTACAAAACCCTCAGCTCTGCTGAGAGCGGCATCTTTGGAGAGCGAAAACTCACTTGGCAGCTCCGTATCGGTGCTTAGCTTGGCATAAACGCTTCGTATATCATTATTTTCCATAAATGAATAGAGGGAAAGCGCTTTTTGATATACTGCTTCTTTGACCATCTTTGGACTGTCTGAAAAATCACCCAGAGCTTGGAATGCGTCTCTTGCGGCAAGATAATTTTTGCCTTTTAAAAGGCTAACGGCTTTATCATATTCAGCCTGAAGATTTGCCGTATGAATATTATCTATTGCAGCGAGGCAAAGCTCCTGATTTTTAAGGCTGTCTCTGTAATCTCCTATGGCGCCGAAGCGTTCTGCGGCAGCTTGGTAAAGGATAAGAGAAATGTTGTCATCTTTCTTTAATGAAGATAGGCTTACATCTATGAGCTTCAGACCTTCAGGGTCAGCTTTTTCCGCACAGTGCATAATGTTAAGGGCTTTTTCATATGGAATATTCTTTTTTACCTGAGCAGCACTGTTCCTGTAATTCCCGAGAGCTTCAAATGCACTCTCAGCCTCGGCATATTTTCCCGAAGCAAGCAAATTTGCGGCAGATTCATATGCGCGGGCTTTTTTTACTTCACCCGGAACAAAGACTATGATAAGGGCAATTATAATTGTAAGTGGAATAAGAGCCAGATATAAGGAGTGACGCTTTTTACGTTTTTCCTTTGTACATTCCACCGCTTCCTGCTGCTGCTCATTTTCAGCCTTTAGTCTTTCGGCGCATTCGCAGCGAAGTGAGCTTATATTTACATCCTTTAAGGCGGAATAGACACGGTGACATGAGTGACAGCTCCGCTCATCAAGGTGATTTACAGCGCCGCATGTGCAGAACCACAAGCCCTGCTGTTCCTGAGGCTCAAACTCACAATCAAGACCATAACGTATCCGATACTGGGAGGCAAGCTCTTCATCCCCTAAGGCTTCTTTAAGGCTTAGCATGGGATTAAGGGCCTGCCATGGACTCTTGTCCCATATCCATTGAGTAGAATCATCAAACAATATTTCCGTGACTGCTACTCTGTATGAGCGAACATTGGGGCTTTGGAGCACAAAAGCAGTTTTTTGACCGAATTCATCATCCCGTTTTATATTTAAATCCAGATACTGATATTCAATGGGTTCCCCAAATTCTCTGCCTGCACTGTCAAGCATAGTAATGGAAATTTTTACTGAATTAATGGTTCTGTTCTCTATATTTTTAAATTTTAACTGGGCCAGCAGTTTTTTTGAGTAGTTATCCATAAGCAACGCACCGGCACAGATAATAAGCGGTGAACCGGGGCAAAACTGGTCCTTTTCAAGAGCAAAGAGCTTTGTATAACGTTCCGACATAATACCAGATCCTCTCAAATATCAGGCAAATCGTCGCTTTGAAACGAAGACATGTCTCTGCCGCCTCTGTCGGGCAGGGCAGCCACCAAAATATAACCTACAAAAAGAAGAAAGAAAGATAGCCAGAAGTATTTTTTTTCCGACCGGCCTTTCATTGCCGCGACCATATAAAATTCCCTTGCTACAAAATAGTCTATAACAATAAATGCAGCCGCTGCAAGAAAATATAATATTATGGTTAAAATATCCATGTAAAACTCTCCTTTTTTTATTAGAAAAGGCTCCTAGAATACACAATAATTATAACATGTCGAAATTGGGAAAGCAATCATGGGAGATAAGTTTTTACAAATCGCAGACTTGAACCTTTTATTATATGGTGGTAAAATAAGAAAAAATGTCGGAGGTAATTAAAATGATTGCAATAGGCTGTGACCATGGTGGATTTAAACTAAAACAGGCTGTTATGGCCCATCTTAACGAGAGAGGCCTTGAATATAAGGATTTTGGATGCTATTCAGAGGAAAGCTGTGATTACCCGGAATATGGCAGAGCGGTTGGTAAGGCAGTGGCTTCCGGCGAATTTGAGAAGGGAATTTTAATATGCGGCACAGGTATAGGCATATCCATTGCCGCTAACAAAGTCCCGGGTGTTCGCGCTGCTCTCTGCACAGACTGCTTTACTGCTGAGGCTACAAGACTTCATAATGATGCCAACATTCTTGCTATGGGCGGGAGAGTTGTGGGAGAGGGACTTGCACTTAAAATAGTGGATACTTTCCTTGATACTCCGTTCTCAGATGATGAGCGCCACATTCGGCGTATTTCCAAGATAGAAGGCTGAGTTGTATTTAACTCCGTTAATGCGGAGCGGAAGGAGAATAATTTGGCAAGAAAATCAGAATTTTACAAAGGCAGGCGGAAAAAACGAAATTATGCGCTGGTCCCTTTTGCAGTAGCTCTGGCAGTTCTATCACTCATCGTGGTTAGTTTTTACGGAATTCAGAAATACGCTGTGGTTACAAAGGACGGTGTTTCCGTTGAACTGCCTATTATGAGCGACGGTTCCAAGGACAGCACCGGATTTGACGGAGCAAAAAAAACCTTTGCTGCCGTTGACACTGAAATAGTTTTTGACCCGCCTGATTACTCAAAGGTAAAGCCTGCCAAAATAAAAGATGTGCAGCCTCTCAGAGCCATATTTGTAGCGGCAGAGAATATAACGGAAGAAAAGCTTGCCGAGTATGCAGAGCGTCTTAAAACAGGTAATGCACTGGTTTTGGAGATGAAGCCCCGTTCCGGACTTCTCATGTTTAACTCCCAATCTCAGGCAGCTTTGGGATATGGAATGTCTGCTTCACCGGAGGTGTCGGAACAGATACAGACCAGTATTAATAAGCTTAAAGAAAACGGAACTTATCTTGTGGCTCAGATAAGCTGCTGTATAGATAATGCCTATGCTTCCCGCAGTATAAATGTGGCGCTTAAAACTCCGTACGGTACAAACTATACCGATGATTCAGGGCTTTGGCTTGACCCATACAGTCTGGATGTAAGGAACTATGCGGTGGAGCTTACCCGTGAGCTTTATGCTATGGGCTTTGACGAGGTGGTACTTGCAGACGTTGTTCACCCTGTAATAGAAAAGGATGAGGAAAAAAAGGATACGCCCGCAGATCCAAATGGTCAGCCAATGCCGGACTTTATGTACTCAGTGGAGATGTCTACTACTCCGGGACCGGTCAATGCAGTGTGCGGATTTGCAGTATATGTGTCAAATCAGCTTAAAGACAGAGACGGCATACTTTCTATTTATACTAATTCATCCCGTTCCCTTGTAAAAGCGGATGAGGAGACAGGACAGGATGCCACACTGTTGTTTAAACTTTTTGACAGAGTGTATTATCCCACAGATAAGGCGGCATATTCCTATAATGTAAGCGATGTTCAGAGCAGCGTCCTCACTGGAGACGTGAGTAACAGATTTGTTCCGGTTGTAATTAATAATCTTCCCCCAGACAAGGAAAATGTTTCATGGGTATTAATTGATAAGGAAATTAAAAAGGACGAATAAAAATCTTTTATAATTTTACTGTTATATTTTTGAAAAGAAACCGACAGGGCCCCGCTAAAGGGCCCTGTCGGGTTCTTGTTTTGCTTTATAAATTATAATCACCCCATTTGTCAGAGGGGATAATATACTTTCTGACAGATGGGGTGCAGTTTAAATTTTTATACACTCTGTTTGGGTTTTCGGTGTTTCCTAAGGCTCTTCCTTAGCATATTAACATTTAAGGTATACCTTTTTAAATCAGAGTAGTTTACTTAGTACCGAAAATACGGTCACCGGCGTCACCCAGACCGGGGACTATGTATCCTTTTTCATTGAGATGATCATCCAGAGCGGCAACATAAATGTCAACATCAGGATGGTCCTCCTGCATACGCTTTACGCCTTCGGGAGCACCGATGAGGCACATGAGCTTTATGTGCTTAACGCCATCATCCTTGAGAAACTTTATAGCTGCGGATGCGGAGCCACCGGTTGCAAGCATGGGGTCAACAACTATAACGTCACGCTCCTGAATATCAGGCGGCATTTTGAAGTAGTACTTTACAGGCTCCAAGGTTTTGGGGTCACGGAAAAGACCGATGTGGCCGACTTTAACGTTTGGCATCATATTGACCATGCCGTCAACCATGCCTAAACCGGCACGGAGTATAGGAACAACTGCCAGCTTTTTGCCGGAAATACGGTGGCACTTGGCAACGGCTACCGGTGTCTCAACGTCAACCTCCTGAAGAGGCAGGTCACGTGTGGCCTCATAGCACATAAGCATGGCAATTTCAGAGACAAGCTCACGGAATTCCTTAACGCTGGTTCTTTTATCGCGCATAATTGACAGTTTGTGCTGAATAAGGGGATGGTCGAATACGCATACTTTGCTCATTTTCTCGTTCTCCTTCTCTATAGCGGTTGAAGCTGAAAACAGCTGCTGCCGCGAATTATATGTTTTATTAGCGCCCATTTGCCCGATACAAGCGGACAAATGGGAGAAAATACATTATTCTCCTTTTTCCAAACGCTCCTGCCTTTCCCGCTCCGCCTGAGAAAGACGAAGGTACACAGGGAGAAGGCTGTCAGCAGTTCCGGGAGTCTTGTCCATAGCTGCCATGGCTACACCCCATGCACTTTGCCAGCGAAGGTTTTCAGGTGCAATTTGACAATCTATATTGTTTTCCTTAAAATACTTTTCACAGAGTTCGGCACCGTCACCCACAAGAAAGACAGGTGCATTCAAAGCCCGGACTTCTTCCGCAAGCTCAGATAAGGCTATGGGCCTGTCATCTGTAAGACGCAGAGGTTTTCCGTCCTTTATTTCAAATATTGCATTATAAACCTGATTGCGTCTTGCGTCCATTACAGGGCATACATATCCGCCGAAGGCAAGACCGTGCCATGCCATAGCTTCCAGCGTGGACACTCCTACACAGGGCTTATCTCCTGCCCAGGCAAGACCTTTGACTGTTGACACACCGATTCTGATTCCGGTGAAAGAACCGGGACCATGTGCAACGGCTATAAGATCCACGTCCTTTAAGGAGATTTCAGCATTTTTCAGCATGTCCTCTGCCATAGGCAAAAGTGTGCGGCTATGGGTGAGGGCACTGCACTGAGTATACTGTGAAATAAGTTTTTTATCGTCGCAAAGAGCAACTGAGGCCGCTTTCGCAGATGATTCAAAAGCCAATGTCAGCATATTCCGTCCCCCTCAATACTAATCTTTCTGGTGCTTTCATCTAACTTCTCTATGGTGAGAGTAATTTCGCTCCCAGTGAAAGCGTCCTGAACATTTTCACTCCACTCCACTGCGCAAATTGCCCCGCGGGAGAGATAGTCTTCCCAACCTATATCAAAAAGCTCATCGGCACTTTGAAGCCGATACATATCAAAATGTATGAGTTCTCTGTCTCCTAAATACTCGTTAACTATGGTAAAAGTTGGGCTTGTAACTCGGCATGTCAGTCCCAAGCCTTTAGCCATGCCCCTTACAAAGGCTGTTTTTCCGGCCCCTAAATCGCCATACATGGCAATTACGCTTCCGCCGGGAAGATTTTTAGCAAACTCGGCTCCCAAAGCTTCCGTCTCTTGTTCATTTTTAGTAATATATGTAGGCATAACTTGCTCCATTAATACAGAATTTACACTTTTGTTATTATAACACTCTTTATGCCGTTGCGTAAAGAGCAATTATGTGATAAAATACTTTGAAATTAAAACTTGCATTTTGGTTATATCGGGTCCAATTACGGGAAGGACGGTGTTTCAGTATAAAAAATATAAAAGTTTTCATTAAGCAGTTCATTCAGCGTGCAGACATGTTTCTGCTTATAATGTGCTGTATTTGTGCAATTTACGGTATAACTATGATATATGAGGTTACATCCGGTATGCATGCCGCCGGTGCAAATGTATCCAACCCCAGTAAGTACCTTATAGTCCAGATATTCTCCATGTTTCTGGGTATTGCTGCGTTTATTCTGCTTACTGTCATAGACGCAGACCTTCTGGGAAACCAATGGAAGTTTCTTAGCTTTATAAATATAGCCCTTCTTGTAGCTCTGGTATTATTTGGCCGTGATGACGGTACCGGTAATAAGAGCTGGATACGTTTCGGCAGTGTAATTGGTTTTCAGCCTTCTGAGATTATTAAGGTTATATATATTATAGTTGCCGCAAAGCAAATGACGTACCTAAAAGAATACAAGGATTTGAACTCGTTCATGTCTATTGCTCAAATGGCGGCTCACTTACTTATAGTCTTTGGACTTATAGTTGTCGTTTCCTCTGACCTTGGAAGTGCTTCTATTATTCTATGTATTTTTGTTACCATGCTTTTTGCCGTTGGAGTAAGGATGTACTGGTTTGCTATCGGAGGTGCTGTGGTGGCAGCTTCAGTGCCGCTGCTGTGGAATTATTTTCTGAAGGACTACCAAAAGAAAAGGCTTATAGCACCGTATGACCCCAGTGTTGACCCAGATAAGAACGAAATATTGTGGCAGACGACACAGAGTAAACTGTCTCTTGCGTCTGGACGTTTGACGGGAATTGATGCAGACCACAGACCGGTTATTTTTACCGGTAAGCACACAGACTTTATTTTCTCCGGAATAGGGGAGACGCTGGGAATGCTGGGATGCCTGCTGGTATTAGTTCTGCTTATAATTATAATTGTGCACTGCATAAAAGTTGGAGTTCATTCAGGCAGGACTTTCGATATGCTGCTTTGCGTTGGAGTTGCTTCGTCTGTTATATTCCAGACTCTTATTAACGTGGGTATGTGTATAGGAATTACTCCGGTTATAGGCATAACGCTGCCGTTTTTCAGCTACGGAGGCTCGTCTATGATGACTATGTTTGCCGCTATGGGACTTGTATCAGGAGTTAAATATAAACCTAAACCTCAACTGTTTTCAATGATGTATTGATATAAAGCTTTGTTAAAGAAATACACCCCATCTATTAGAAAGTTTACAATACTTTATAATAGATGGGGTGATTTATTATACAAAAAGGAATACTAAACAAACGATTACAGCGCAATTAAAAACTATTGCAGATACTATGGGGTAGAATGCCTGATATTAGAAAGATGTTTTATCAAAACTCCGGTGGAGTTGAATCGTTATCAGACTTAGGTAATTCTCTGTATACAGCATCAGTCGGGCAATTCTTTAAAGCTTCATAATATACAGCAAAGCAAAGGTTTATATAAGGTATGGTCCATATCTGTACCAGGTATCCCAAATACGGAATACTTGCCAGAAGGGTCCAGCCTATAAAGCTGAGGTCAAATATAAAGAGCTCAGATTTGTGACCTTTCATCATGCGGCTGCTCTCTCTTATACATTCGAATGCGGACATATTCGGGTTATCTATCATAATAAAGACTGCCATTCGATAACGGTAGATGGCGATAAAGCCGGGAATAATAAAAAACATAAAGCCGATAAATGTAAATACAAACACCAAAATATTCAGCCATATTACCTTAAAAAACATTCCAAAGCCGTCCAGCAGGTTACCAAGGCAAGGCGCCGTGTTCCTTACTATGTTCATAAGAAATATAATAAACCCGAAATTGACAACAGATGTTATTATCTGCAGAGCAGTGTCAATAATGGTTTCGGAAGGAGATGGGTCGAAGCGCTGGAGAATACGAAAGGCAAATTCAAAATTGCCTTCCTGCACATATTTTAGATATTGTTCAAACTCCGCCGGGGATAAGCTTAATCCCGTTAAACGGGCAGATAGAAAGCTGGTAATAAGCCCCAGTATAAGCATAATAATACCGGCATAAATAGGCAGGGGCATGGAAATGCGGATAAGCTCCTGAGCTTTATGCTTTATTGCCACACGATTTAAAAGCATTATATCGCTCCTTTTCAAAGATATATTCGTTAATCATAAATATATCATCTGCTCCCGGATAAGTAAAGAGCAAAAATAAACATGATTTGGAAAAAAGACTTGACATTCACCAATCCTAATGATATTATAGTCAAGCGTTAAAAATAAATATGCGCGAGTGGTGGAATTGGTAGACTCGCTAGATTCAGGTTCTAGTGTCCACTCCGGACGTGCGGGTTCAAGTCCCGCCTCGCGCACCAGCTTAAAAGCCTTGAAAACCTTGTGTTTTCAAGGCTTTTTTTTACAGCTTCTTATCCAGATAATATGAGCGTACTGCATGAATAATTACGCTGCTGATATTGGGCGAATTCTCAAAATCCTGATTAACCGCTTAAAGGCTGTAAGTCTCTCTTATCAAGCATAGACAACAAATTCCTCTTGACAAATCATTGGAAATCTAATATGTTAGATGCAAACAGTTAAATTAAACTAACCATACAATAGTACAACAAACTATTACAGTAAGCCCGGCACAGGACGGCCGGGGTTTTATTAGAAAAGTAGTTAGTCACGGCTAACTACTTGCAGACTTCAGGCGGGAGAAAAACGATGAGAGATGACTATGAAATTTTAAAACTCAGAGTTCTTATGCAGCTTCTTAAAGGAGATGATGAAAGTCATACCGTGAGCAAAATCTCAAGAACTCTGGATGTACACAAACAGCGCATAAGCAGACTGTTGATGGACCTTGAAAAAGAGGGAGTTGCCGACCGTACAAATCAGCGTAAGCCATGCCTTACTCCTGAGGGCAGAATGAAGGCTGCGTATTACTCCGAGCGCATAACGACCTCTCTTAATCATCTGCTGTTTGAGGGTGTGAGCATAGAAAAGGCCGAGCAGGATGCCTACCACTGGGCGCTCTACAACACCGATGAAACCATGGAGGTCATAAAAAGTGCCGCCGTATGGCAGAACGCCAAATATCAGTTGAGAAACAAAAAGAGGTTCAGCGGCAGCGAGCTGTGCAAAACTCTTGGCGACGGAGTATACCATTTTAACTTCGTAATTTACAGAGAGCGAATTAAAAACGGCAGCAGTCTGTCTATGGCAAATGATGGCTTTGAGCATCCCGGAAGACTTGTGGTCAAAAACGGCTGCGGAAAAATATACCTGAGGATTGCCGTCATTGAGGCCAGCTCGCCGATAAGCCGTACACCGCTCACCGGTAAGGCTGTAAGCGTGAAATACATGGAAAACAGCGACTTTATAAACGCCGAGTTAAGTAATGACATTGTAAGCTTCCCCGCGGCGGCTCTTGATTTTATAAATATCGGAGAAAAGATAAGTCAGGTTCTCCATGGAAGTGTGTACCTTAAAATAAAATGCTCCATTGGAGCTGTGCATATGCCTGAATCCACTGCTGTATTCAATATGATGATGTAAAAAGTTAAATATTGTGTCACGGAGGTGTGACAGAAAAAAGTTCGCATAATGAGAAATATTCGGAATATTTGAGAATATATGCGTAAAATAAATTTCTCAGACAAAAAAATCGTCACAGGTGCGTGACAAAAATGTGCTTGATAAGAATAAGCAGTATGGATAAAATAAATCATCATATAGCAGCCTGTTTGCAAAGCTTTGCGGCTATGGAAATAGGCTTTTAGTTTGATAAGAAGTTAGACAAATCTAACTTTCGCCGATGCAATAAGAAAGCTTAGGCTCAAAACATCAGGGAGGAAAAAGTATGAAAAAAAATTCAAAGCTCCATAGACTTATGGCAATGCTTCTGGTACTTGTTATGGTCATTGGAACACTGCCTGTAACTGCCATGGCAGAGGGAATGGAGAACAATGAAGCGGGACACGCAGCTCCGGTACCTCAGACACAGGAGCAGGAAAGCGACCGGACCGAAAAAGAAGCGGAACCTACCGCAGAGATTCCTCAGACTCAGCAGCAGGGGAGCGGTGAAACCGAAAAAGAAAACGAAACAGGCAGTGCCGATACAGATGCAGAAACTGAGAGCGTACAGGGCAGTGCCGAAGCTGAAGCGGTAATAAAAAAGATTGCGGAAATAGGCGAAGTGAGTGTTAAATCCGAGAGCCTTATTTCCGAAGCCCGCAAGGCATATGACGGTCTGGACGAAGAAACAAAGCTTATGGTTACAAATGCAGAAGAGCTTATTTCAGCAGAAAATGCTCTGACTGCACTG
The DNA here is from genome assembly GCA_020025675.1 of Oscillospiraceae bacterium. Lineage (GTDB taxonomy): Bacteria > Bacillota > Clostridia > Oscillospirales > Oscillospiraceae > Limivicinus. Next base: position 416 of record JAHHRS010000034.1, on the reverse strand, counting down.
AAAGCACAGCAGGAAGAGAGCAACGAGGCCGCGGGTTACAAATTCGGCACCGCTGAAAAGGAGCTTGCTCCGGGCAGATATATAATTCCTATGGGACTTATGAATGCCTCTAACACAGGTAATCCCTCCATGGCAGCTTCCTGCATAAATGGCGGAGATGTGGCGGTTACCGATAATGGAGAAGCATGGATTACCATCTACTTAAATCCCGTAAGCTTGGGTCCTCTCAGTGACTGGTCAAGCCAGTGGCAGATTTATAGTGAATATAATACTACATCCGCCTCCACTGCTGCAGAGGTGGTTTCCAAAGACAACGAGGGACACGAGACTGCAATCCGTTTCAAACTTCCAGATAACAGCCGTGACGGCGTTTTCTGCAGCATGTTCGTAACCATTATGGGTACGAGACCTGATGC
>JAHHRS010000033.1 GCA_020025675.1 Oscillospiraceae bacterium | reverse complement strand
AGCGCACCCTAATTTATTTTGCGTATTCAACGGCTTTGGTCTCTCTCAGGAGGTAAACCTTTATCTGACCGGGATATGTGAGCTCTTCCTCTATCTTCTTTGCAATGTCACGGGCAAGAAGAGTCATCTGATCCTCACTTACTTCCTCAGGCTTTACCATGATTCTAATCTCACGGCCTGCCTGAATTGCGTAGGAGCTTGCAACACCGGGGAAGCTCTTAGCCACTTCTTCAAGCCGCTCAAGGCGCTTAACATAGTTCTCAATGTTTTCACGTCTTGCACCGGGACGGGAGGCGGATATAGCGTCAGCGGCCTGTACAAGGCAGGCTACAACAGTGTGAGGCTCAACATCACCGTGGTGAGCCTCAATGGCATGAATAACAGCCTCGGACTCACGGTATTTTCTGGCAAGATCAACGCCTATGGTTACATGGCTGCCCTCAACCTCATGGTCAATGGCTTTACCAAGGTCATGCAGAAGACCTGCACGCTTGGCAGTGGCAACGTCCACTCCCAGCTCTGCGGCCATAAGACCTGCAATATGGGAAACCTCTATGGAGTGATTCAAAACATTTTGTCCATAACTGGTACGGTACTTCATGCGGCCCAGAAGTTTTATTATCTCCGGGTTCAGACCGTGGACATTGGTTTCAAATACAGCTCTCTCTCCCTCGGACTTAATAACAGCGTTTACTTCACGCTGAGCTTTTGCAACCATCTCTTCAATCCGTGCCGGGTGAATTCTTCCGTCCTGAATGAGCTTTTCAAGAGCAAGTCTTGCCACTTCACGACGTACAGGGTCAAAACTGGAAATAGTAATGGTTTCGGGAGTATCATCGATAATAAGGTCACATCCGGTGAGAGTTTCGATACTGCGGATATTACGACCCTCACGGCCTATTATACGACCCTTCATCTCGTCGTTGGGGAGGGGAACGACGGAAACTGTTATCTCACTGGCATGGTCGGCGGCGCAGCGCTGAATAGCTGTGGCAATTATCTCTCTCGCTTTTTCGTCAGCCTCTTCCTTGTACTGAGTTTCAATCTCCTTTACCTTCATTGCCATCTCATGGGTGACATCGTCTTTCACGTTGTCAATGAGATAGTTCTTTGCGTCCTCAACGGTAAAACCGGAGATTTTTTCCAGCATTTCAAGCTGGCTCTTCTTTACAAGGGCAACTTCCTTCTGCTGAGCTTCCACGGCGGCAATCTTGTTATTGAGATTGTCGTTTTTCTTCTCAATGGAGTCCAGCTTTCTGTCAAGGTTTTCTTCCTTTTGCTGTAAACGGCGTTCCTGTTTTTGGAGCTCGCTTCGGCGCTCCCTCATTTCCCGCTCATGTTCTGAGCGGCTTTTGTGTATTTCTTCCTTTGCCTCAACGAGAGCCTCTCTTTTTTTGCTCTCGGCGCTTTTTATAGATTCATTTATTATACGCTTCGCTTCTTCCTCAGCGCTGGTTATTTCACGCTCAGCAACCTTTTTACGGTAGGTAATACCGAGAAAAAAGAAAAGAACAGCCGCAACGACCGCCACGGCTAAAATAGCAATCCAATAATAAAAGGGCATAGTAAGTAAACACACCTCCATTCTTTAAGAATTATGCGGTGGTTTAAAAAGATAAATTTTAAATTTTATCTAAAGCAAGACGAGCCATAAAATGTGCCCGTCGTAATTGAAAAGAAATATTTTAACAGAGTCTCCCCAACTCCATAAATATTGTCTTTACCATTTTAGCTTGCCTTTAGTGTTATGTCAAGCGAAATACTTAAATAAATTTGCCCTTGAGTAAAATATTACTGAAATATTTAAATACCGTCATTCCGTATCGGCTTGAGGGCGGGAAAACAGCGGTCATTGTCCGAAATTTATCCGGAATAAAAAGCAATTAATTTCTTTTATACATCTAAATAGATTTATGGGGCAATATATTTTTAGAAAACTTATAAACTTCCCTCCATAAATTTACAAAGGAAAAGGGGAAATGGAAAATAATTCCTGAACTTAAAAAAGATGTGTTTATAATAATATATTTTAATTTTGTTGTTATAAACGTGCTAATTTCAACCATAATAATGAATTCTGCACTTGAGTTCCTATTTGTTTACAAAATGTTCGCTTTTACATCTTGACATTTATTCCCCTTTACAGTAGCATGATGTTGTTTAAAAAAAGTACTGCATAAAAGAACTTGGTATTAATTATTTTTTAATAGAGGAAAGGGGTTTGAAGAATGTATTTAACAAAAAACGAACTCGAAATTATGGATGTTATGTGGGCAGCGGAGAAACCGCTTTCCCGAGGAGAGCTTATGGAGCGCTCTGTGGATAAAAGTTGGAAAAGCAGTTCCGTCCACATTCTTTTAAACAGCATGCTGAGTAAGGGGGCTATATGCGAGGCCGGCTTTGCAAGATGCGGCAAGACCTGCGGCAGAACTTATGCCGCTGCGGTGACAGTTGAAGAATATTATGCCAGTACTTTAGATTCCACCAGAACTCAGCCTGAGGCAGGAAAGCTTTTTATAGCTACTGCAAAGGCCCTTAATCTCACTAAAGAGCAGATAGCTGAGGGCATAGAAGCTTTGAAAAGCTGCCTATAATTTAATATGAGATTATCTTAAACCGCCACGGAGAGTTTCAATTTGCCGTCACTTATGACGGCGGAAATGCTGTCTCCGCTGGCGGCTTTTCCGTCTAAAAGAAGTTCTGCCGCCGCGTCCTCTATGCTATGCTGCAAAGCCCGTCTTAAGGGTCTTGCACCGTACTTCTCGTCCTGTCCGTTTTGAGAAAGCCATACTGCCGTTTCCTCGGGTACTATTAGTTTTAAACCAAGCTTTTTGAACCGTTCCTCTATTCCGCCCAGCAGACTGTGGGTAATCTCCAGCAGATTAGCCTGACTGAGTCGGTTAAACACTATTGTCTCATCTATTCTGTTTAAAAATTCAGGTTTAAAGGTTTGGCGCAGTTCTTCCATTACAGCACTTTTCATTTCAGCCGCTGTTCTTACTCCGCCGCTTTCAAAGCCGAGAGAACAGCGGTTTTCTGTTATTGTCTTGGCACCTATATTTGAAGTCATGACTATGAGGGAATTTCTGAAATCAACACGGCGGCCTGCGGCATCTGTCAGATGCCCGTCATCCATTATTTGAAGAAGTATGCTCCATATATCCTCGTGAGCTTTTTCTATTTCATCAAAGAGAACTACCGACCAGGGCTGGCGGCGTATTTTTTCCGTGAGCTGGCCACCTTCCTCATAGCCTACATAACCCGGAGGTGAGCCTATGAGACGGCTTACGCTGTGCTTTTCCATGTATTCGGACATGTCCAGACGTATCATGGCCTTTTCATCTCCGTATACTGTTTCCGCAAGGGCTCGGCAGAGTTCTGTTTTTCCCACACCGGTAGGACCTAAAAACAGAAAGCTTCCTACCGGCCTTTCAGGGTCCCGAAGTCCTACCCGACTGCGGCGTATGGCTCTTGATACTGCGGAAACGGCTTCATCCTGACCGATTATGCGGGCTTTCAGCCGAGCTTCAAGATTTACAAGCTTGTTTTTTTCATCTCCCGATAGACCTGTAACGGGGATATTAGTCCACATGGAAACAACCTCTGCGATATTCTGGGCTTTAACGACTTTTTCCTCTTTTGATTTTGTCAGCCTTATAGCGGCAGATGCTTCATCTATAAGGTCTATGGCTTTATCAGGGAGAAATCTGTCCGGAATGTAGCGGACTGACAGTTCACAGGCGGCAAATATAGCTTCATCGCTTATCTTTACACCGTGATGCTTTTCAAGTCCGGCTCTAAGGCTCATAAGCATGTCGGCCGTCTGCTCTTTGGTGGGTTCCGCAACCTGTACCGGCTGAAAGCGCCGTTCCAGAGCAGGGTCTTTTTCTATATGCTTGCGGTATTCCTCCGGTGTGGTTGCACCTATTATCTGAATTTCGCCTCTGCCAAGGGCGGGTTTTAAGATATTTGCTGCGTCAATGGAACCTTCCGCGCTGCCGGCCCCTATTATGGTGTGGAGTTCATCAATAAAAAGGATAACATCTCCTGCCCGCTTCACATCTTTCAGTACAGATTTTACCCTTTCTTCAAAGTCACCGCGGTACTTTGTGCCGGCCAGCATAGCCGGTATGTCCAAACTGACTATCCGTTTTCTTCTCAGTTCATCCGGAGCCTCACCTCTGGATACAGACAAGGCAAGCCCTTCCGCAACTGCGGTTTTACCTACGCCCGGTTCACCTATCAGTACAGGGTTGTTTTTCGTTTTGCGGGAAAGTATCTGAACTGCTCGCTGTATCTCGTTGCCTCTGCATACCACAGGGGATAACCTTCCCATGGAGGCAAGTTCCGTGAGATCACGGCTGTACTGGTCCAGAATTCTGGTATCGGCACGGCGGACGGTGCTTCGGGCTGTTCCGGTCTGAGATTTGCCGGAAGAAGGACTGCCGAATAGCGCCAAAACGTCGGTATATATATCGTTCAAATCAATCCCCAGATTTTGTATAACCTGACTGCCGATGCAATCTGGCTGACGAAGAATACCTATAAGCAGATGTTCTGTGCCTATATAGCCGTGACGGAGGACACTGGCCTCTGCGGACGCTCTCTCCACAGCAGCTTTGGCTCTGACGCTGAGACCCTGAGCCGGTATGCCCGGTGCCCCTGCACCGTCTAATTCAAGAATTGCCCGTCTCAGTTCACGTTCACCCAAGCCTCTTGAAGACAAAATATTCCCGCCTAAGCCTCCGCTTTCCGTCAATATCCCCAGAAGCAGATGCTCTGTGCCCACATAGCTGTGACCCATTTCGCCGGCCGCTCTTCTGGCATTTTCAATAGCCTGCTCCGCCCTAAGGCTGAATTTCTCATTGCTTTTCATAGTGTACCCCCTTAGTTCCCGTAGAATTAATTATGACTCAAACCTGCCGCCAAAAGCGGCGAAACTTATGGATGACTAAAAAATTATTGCCATCTTTTAACTAAATTATATACCTTATGAAATTTTCCATTTGATTTTTGACGTAGTTGTGCTACAATAGGGGCGACAATGGTGGGGTGTTTAAAAGAACACCAGCCAAATATACATATGGAGGTAAATATTATGGCATATGTTATTACCGATGAGTGCCTGTCCTGCGGTTCCTGCGCAGCTCAGTGCCCTGCAGAAGCTATTGATATGGGTGAGATGCACTATGAGATAGACACTGAAAAGTGCCTTGAGTGCGGTTCTTGCGCAGCACAGTGCCCCGCAGAAGCCATCGTAGTGGAGTAAACCGAATTATGATTAAAGGGGCGATTTTATCGCCCCTTTAATCTATATATGGAGAAAATTATGAGTGAGTTTTTTGAGCTGTGGCCGGGCGGCCCTCTTTTTGCTCAGGCCCAGCATTTTAAGCTGGGGACAGACTGTGTACTTCTGGCGGATTTCGTAAATACGGCGGGCAGGAAAAAAGGAATAGACCTTGGCTGTGCCTCCGGAGCCATCGCACTTTTACTGCTGCAAAGGTCCGAAAACCTTCATATGACCGGCCTTGAAATAAATTCTAAGGCCGCAGAACTGGCAGAGTGCAATATGAAAATAAACTCCCTTTCCCAAAGAAGCGGTATAATTACGGGAGATATAAGAAAGTGCAGGGAATTGTTTAAAACGGGAAGTTTCGACTTGGTCGTTTCAAATCCGCCTTATTTTCCCTTGGGAAGCGGAAAAGTGTCCCTTAATAAAGAGAGGGCAGCTGCAAGAGGGGAGACGGAGTGCAGCTTAAATGATATTTGTGCAGCGGCTTCATACCTTCTGCATACAGGCGGAAGTTTCTGCATTGTACATAAACCTGAGCGACTTTCGGAGGTGTGCTGTACAATGAGCCGTTACGGGATTGAACCCAAACGTCTTCGCCTTGTTTGCCACAAAGCAGAGAGCGCACCAAGCCTCATACTTATTGAAGGCAGGCGGGGCGGAAAGCCCGGACTTAAAGTTGAACCGGCTCTCATACTCAGCAATGGGGATGGAACTGAGAGCGAAGAATTTAAAAGAATTTACCATAGATAAAAAAGAAGCGTTTAAAACGCTTCTTTGAGGCTGTCGAAAAACTCCTTCGGAGGTTTTCGACAAAGAGCTACGGTCTGAGCAGCGCATAATTTGTCCGCTTTGGCGAACAAATTCCACACTCTCAGACCGAGAAGTATTTTTTCCAAGGTACACGCCCTTGGAAAAAATGAATTTAATTTTCTTTGCCGCTGCGGCGGCAAACTCTGCGAGGCTTTTTTGACAAGTTGAAAGAAGCGTTTAAAACGCTTCTTTCTTTATTCCTGAACCTATTTTGAAAGGCTCAGAGAGCTGTTTTAAGTTTTTCGATACAGTTTGAGCAGACATTCTTACCTTTAAATTCCCTCATTCCTCTGGTACTGCCGCAAAAGACACAGGCCGGCTGATATTTACGGAGGATTATATTGTCCCCGTCCACAAATATCTCCAATGCATCTTTTTCAGAAATATCCAGAGTACGGCGCATCTCTATGGGCAGAACCACCCGTCCCAGTTCATCAACTTTTCGTACGATTCCCGTGGATTTCATTTTAAGCACCCCTGTTTTAAATATTGAATTTTTGCTCATTATAGGAAATAACTGATTATACATAAATTATAGCAGAAATTAACAAGGGGTCAACCGTATTTTAAGAAAATTTTCCATAATTTTGATAAAATAAACAAATAAAAGACTGAAATCAAAGTTTTTTCCCCTTAGGCTTGGCAAGGGTAAAAAATAGTGTTACTATATAAATTAAAGCAAAAATAAAGGAGGAAAAAATGGAAAAGCTCAGAGACAAAGATAAAATTAAAAAACTGATCGTTGACCTGCTGTTCTCCATCCTGGGAAGTGCACTTGTGGCGCTGGCAACTGTAGTATTCAATGTGCCGAATGATATTGCTCCAGGCGGCGCTACCGGTCTATCTACGGCTCTTTCCCACATTACCAATATACGTGTGAGTATGTGGTCAATAATTATAAATGTGCCTCTTTTAATATGTGCGTGGCGAATACTGGGCCTTTACTCCCTAAACATGACACTTATATCAACGCTGCTGCTTTCTGTTTTTATAGAGATTTGCGAATTAATCCCTAAATATACAAACAACGTGCTTCTGGCCGCTGTTGCCGGCGGGGTTATAACCGGCATTGGCGTTGGTATTCTGTTTTTGAGAAATATAAGCACCGGCGGCACTGATTTGCTGGTTCTTATATTGAAGAAAATTTTCCCCAATGTGGCAAACGGAACATTGCTTTTAATCTTGGATGTGGCGGTAGTAGGTATTGCGGTGCTGGTATTCAGAGATATAGAAGTAGCGCTGTATTCTGCTATTTCCATTATAATAGCCGCCAAGGTAATTGACGCCATTTCAGAAGGCGTTGACTATGCAAAAGTTATATATATAATAACCGATAAAGGTAATGAAGTTTCAACAGCTATAAATACCTATACTGACCGAGGAACTACCATAGTTCCCGCTATAGGTGGATATACCGGAAATAACAAGCAGATGATTGTTACCGTTACAAGACGGAATGTGCTTTCTCAGACTTTGAAAATTATTAAAATGACAGACCCTCATGCTTTCAGCTTCGTTATGGACTCAACCGAGGTTCACGGAGAGGGATTTAATATGGACAAGTTATAAGCACTATACTAAATTTATAATTTGTTACCAGCCTTATAAGCAGGTGAAAGCTAAACAGGCAGTTCCGTGATGGTGTCACACGGTACTGCCTGTTTTTTATAATAAAACTATAAGAGCTGCCGGCAAAAAGGTTAAAGAGGCGTAAAAAACCTGCATATATAGTACTGCACCCCAACTGTCAGAAAGTATATCATACTGTCCAACAAATGGGGTGCGGTAAATTTCATGCCGGTACCTTATTAAAATACCGTTTGGAATATTTTTATAGCTCCGCTGACACAGTGCTTTCATTTTCAGCACTCTGAGCATAATTGTTGTTGGGACGGAGAGTGGTGAGCACAGTTTCGGAATCCCGTATATCTCTTGCACTGGTGCGGCCTATGTATTGCCATGAGATCATAAGACCTGCCAGCATAAATAAAAACTCCACAAGGCTTTCTGAGGCTATCATTACAAGGCCTTCAAGGTTAAGGAATACCTCAATAACTGCAATCATTGCTTCTCCGAAGCTTACTCCGTACTCATCCATTATGGCAGAGCCTAAAATCATGAACTGGAGCACAAAAACGCTGAGCAGAGACAAAATTATTACAATGACGATAGAAACCTTGTTCTTCTTACCGTTTAGTTTGTTATAGCCCCACATAGCTGCCATAGGAACAAGGGCAAACAATATAGCATAGATAGTATCAAGAGCAAGCGCTGTGAAAATGCTGGGAAGCAGACCGGCAACCGCACCCAGAAGAGCGCCTAAAAAGCCGGTGAGATAACTGCCGTTTTGACTGTTATGTTCAGCGGCATCTTTTTTCTGTTCGTGTATATTTCTAACACAGGCACTATGAACGGGCTGATAACTTGAAACACAGCACAGAGAATCGGGGGAACCGCCGCCGCAAACAGCGCAGCTGTCCGCAGGAGAGATGCCCAAAACGCGGAGAATATTTGCAACAGCCCCCATATAAGCGGAAGCCTGCTCTTCGTAAGGGGTCTTTCTATTAAAACGGAGCATAAATCTGAGATAAGAGCCATAATTTGAGTAAAAGCTCATCTTCAGACCGCTATCGGCAACGGCGCTTTTAAGTGCCTTTTTAAGCTCCTTGTTTTTAGCCTCAACTCTTACTGCAACATCAAGATAATAGTACCCCTGTTCCTGCGCAACGTCCATGGCGTAATCTTTGTAAACACCATAGCTCATAGAACCTAAAGTCTCAAAGCCAAAGGTCTCCAATGCCTTAAATACGGGGTTTTCCTTTGCCATATAAATCCCTCCCAACATCTGGTAGACATATTTTAACAAATTCCTACGGGAAAGGCAACAAAAAATTATAAATTACAGGGGTCTTATTTCACAGGCAATACCGCCGTTTGGGAAAACCTCAACAAAGGCGTAAGTAAGCCTTGAACCACGGCCTGCCGTGCCGGGATTTATGACCTTTACACCGCCTGCCTCAGAATTATCGGGAACATGGGTATGACCGTACATAACTATCTGGGCTTTCCGCTCCTGAGCGGCATAAATCAGGCGGTCGGTGCTGTATTTCACATCGTACATGTGACCGTGAGTTATGAGGGCTTTTACAGGTCCCATGGGAACTATTTCGTCCAAAAGAGCAATATGGGCAAAATCGCAGTTGCCGGCTACATTATATAGCGGAATATCCGGAAATTCTCGGAGTATACACTCTGTATCTCTCTCACAGTCACCAAGATGAATAACAATGTCAGGTCTTGTACGTCTTATGGCCTCAAGCATGAGAACGGTACTTCCGTGAGTATCGGAAAAAACAGCAGCTTTCATATTTTTACCTCTTTTTTTAAAATTCTTATTATCAATCGCTGAGTCTGTGAATATACTGAAGTGAACGGAGTGTGGTTTAATGCGGAATTTTGAAGAAGTTGGAAGAGAAATAGAGCGCCGGGGCAAGACCGAGCAGCTTAAAAAGCTGGCGGAGTCCCGAGACGGAGTACAGGTTGGGAAAATGGTTGACCCCGAAAAACTGGAAAAGGCCGCCAGAGACGGAGACGGAGCTGCCATGCGGGGAATTTTAAACAGCGTATTGAGCACCGATGAGGGAAAACGTCTGGCGGAAAATTTAATGAAGCTTATGGGGGATTAAAGGGGGGAGCCTGCCGTGAGCGATTTTGAGGATAAGCTCAACAGTATTTTAAACGATCCAGCTCAAATGGATAAGATAGCGGGTCTTGCGAAAACGCTCATGGGTGGGGAAGGCGCGGGGAAAGCTCCGCAGGGAGACCCGAAAAGCGGCGGGGAAAATATCCTCGACTCAATTCTGGGCGGCACTGATGCGGAGGCTATGGGCAAATTAAGCCGAATTTTAAGCGCCGTAAACTCCGAAGATGACAACAAAACCGCGCTTTTAAAAGCCATGGAGCCATACCTTTCAGAAAAGAGAAGGCTCAAAATGGATCGGGCAATAAAAATTGCCCGAATTGCTAAGGTGGCAAGGCTCACATTAGGAGAAATGGGGGATGATGGCAGTGTATAACCGCTATGAGGGAAATACAGGCCGTTTCCGCCGGGTAGAGGATAGCCCGATGCGGGATAGAAGAACTGAAAGCCCGCAAGTAAACCGGGACAATTACAGCCGCGGCAACCGGGGAAGGGAAAACTATAATTCGGAAAACCAAGGCAGGGAAAACTATAATTCGGAAAGCCGGAGCAGGGAAAACTTCAATCGCTACACCATGAACATGCCCCAGCCACGGCGAAGACCCGGACTTATAAAGGATCTTCAGAATCTTCTCCCCAACAGTATAGGAGATCTTGAGACGGAGGATCTAATCCTTCTTCTTATACTCTATCTTATGTACAGAGAGAGCGGGGACAGCGAACTGCTTATTATTATGGGAGCTATGTTCCTGTTATAAAGAATAAAGCTTGGAGCAATGTTTTTAAACATTGCTCCTTGATTTTTTATTTCTTGTTGTCAGTATTTTCTTTTTCTGCTTCGGCTTTGTTCACCGGCTGAATATTCGGATTTTTGCGGAAAACAAAAAGCCATATAAAAATTGAAATTATAAGCGCAGTTACAAGGCATATGGAACGAATTAAAATTCCTTTTCCGGTCAGCAGGACTGCAAGCAGACCCAAAACTCCGGAAATACCGTACAGCACGGCAACAGCCTGCTTCTGGTTTAAGCCCATTGCCAGAAGCCGGTGGTGGAAATGACCCTTATCTGCATGGAATGGACTCTGACCGTGAAGTATGCGGCGGAAGAAAGCAAAAATAGTGTCCGCAAGAGGCACAGCCAGTGCAAGCAGGGGGATTAAGAATGAGATGACTGCGTGAAATTTAAACAGACCCAGAATTGAGACCGTTGAAAGAACAAATCCCAAAAACTGAGAGCCTACATCCCCCATAAATATTTTAGCCGGATTCATGTTGTAAGGCATAAAGCCTATGCAGGCACCGGTGAGAGCAGCCAGAATAATGGATATTTCAGGCTCAGACACAAAAAGCGCCACAAGCAGCATGGTGAGGGAGCTGATGGCGGAAACACCAACGGCAAGTCCGTCCAGACCGTCTATAAGATTTACGGCGTTGGTACACGCCACTATCCAGAAAACAGTTAAAGGAACTGACCAGAAACCTATATCAACAGATGCTGCAGTAAACGGGTTTGTAACGGTCTTGAAGATTACACCGCAGCGAATAGCTACAATTGCGGCAACTACTTGCCCGCCCAGCTTCACCCAGGCGTTTAGATTTACTATATCATCCACAGCACCCATAACTGCGATTATGACCGAACCCAATATCATACCCATCACCGGAGTTGACATGGGAACGAACAGAAGCATTGAAAGCAGAAATGCCAGCACTATGGCAAGACCGCCCATTCTGGGGATGGGGTGGTTATGTACACGCCTCTCATCCTTAGGAACGTCAATGGCGCCTACTTTTTCAGCAAAAAGCTTTACAGGCGGGGTCATGAAAAGAGAGACTCCGAAAGCCACCGCAGCTGAAAGCAGCAGCTTCAACCACAAAGCCATATTAGGAAACATCAGTATCTATCTCCAAATTTTCTAAATTTTTTTAAAATCAAAAAGGCTTTTCAACAAAGCCCACACGCTTGTAGACCTTGCGCAGAGTCCTGCGAGCCATGGCGCTTGCCTTCTGGGCGCCCTGAGTGTAGACATCTTTAAGATATGCCTTGTCTGCCAGTATCCTCTCTGATTCCTCTCTTATGGGGCGCAGCATTTCTATAACTGCATCTCCTACGGCAGGCTTAAACACACCGTAGCCCTGACCGTCAAACTCTTTTTCGATTTCATCGAAGGTTTTTCCGGTCACAGAAGAGTAAATGCTCATGAGGTTTGAGACGCCGGGTTTATTACTGACATCGTAATGTACGCAGTTTTCCGTGTCTGAGTCAGTGACAGCCCGCTTAAACTTTCTTGCAATGTCATCAGGCTTATCCATGAGAAATACACAGCCGTTGGGGTCGGATTTTGACATCTTTGAGGTGGGATTACCCAGACTCATAATTCTTGCACCCACCTTGGAAATATACGGCTCAGGCACTTTGAAGGTTTCACCGTATATGTTGTTAAACCGGACGGCTATATCACGGGTAAGCTCACAGTGCTGTTTTTGATCCTCGCCTACGGGGATAAAGTCCGCCTGATAGAGCAGAATATCGGCAGCCATAAGGGAAGGATAGGTGAAAAGACCGCCGTTTATATTTTCTGCGTTTTTTGCGCTCTTATCTTTAAACTGAGTCATGCGGCTCAGTTCTCCAAACATGGTGTAGCAGTTGAGTATCCAGCCAAGCTCCGCATGCTCATGGACATGACTCTGAATAAAAAGGGTATTTTTCTCCGGGTCAATGCCGCATGCTATATACTGAGCCAGCTGATTGACGGTGCGGCGGCGAAGCTCCGCAGGGTTCTGCCTGACGGTTATGCTGTGCAGGTCTGCCATAAAGTAGTAGCAGTCAAATTCATCAGTAAGTTCAGTCCAGTTTTTAACAGCTCCCAAGTAATTACCCAAATGCAGGTCTCCGGAGGGCTGAATGCCGGAGAGCATTATCTTTTTAGCAGGCACAGCCTGTGTATTTTCCATATGTGATTCCTCACTTTCCTATATGCTGAAAGTATAACTTTTCATAATTTATACATCTTTGTATTGTAGCAAATAAAGTTCGGCTTGACAACAGGGAAAATGTAAAATAATATAGGTATGCTCAGATGAATGCTTTAAGGAGGCAGTTATGAAAGATTTAAAGTGGTTTGAGGAGATGGAGCAGCGCATTCCCAAAAATGAAGTGCGTACCCGTTTCGCCCCCTCTCCTACCGGATATATGCATGTGGGAAATCTCCGCACGGCCCTCTACACCTATCTTATCGCCCGCCACAATAAGGGAAAATTTATTCTCCGTATTGAAGATACAGACCAGGGCAGACTGGTTGAGGACGCTGTTGACGTTATATATAAGACTATGGCTCAGTGCCATCTGGAGCACGATGAAGGTCCCGATGTGGGCGGCCCCGTGGCACCCTATATACAGACCGAGCGCAGACCCTTATACAAGGAATATGCAGAACTTTTAATGGAGCGTGGCCATGCCTACCGCTGCTTCTGCGAAAAGGCAGAGAGCGAAGAGGACAGCGGTGAATTTGACAGGGGAGATGATCCCTGCCGCAGCATCAGCAGGGAAGAAAGCGACAGAAGAGCTGTCGAAGGCGAGGCTTTTGTTATAAGACAGCTTATTCCCCATGACGGCACCACTACTTTCCATGATGAAATTTTCGGTGACATCACGGTTGAAAACAGCACTCTTGATGATCAGGTTCTCATTAAGAGAGACGGACTGCCTACTTATAACTTTGCAAATGTTGTTGACGACCATCTTATGGGCATAACCCATGTTGTAAGAGGCAGCGAGTATCTGTCCTCAGCCCCTAAATATGACTTGCTCTATAAGGGCTTCGGCTGGGATATTCCTAAATATGTCCACTGCTCACCTGTTATGCGTGACGCTCACAACAAGATGTCAAAGCGCCACGGCGATCCCTCATATGAAGATCTTATTGCTCAGGGTTATCTGACAGATGCGGTTTTAAACTATGTGGCCCTTCTTGGCTGGAGTCCCGGAGGCGAGCAGGAGATATTCTCCATGGACGAGCTTGTAGAAATTTTTGACATGTCGGGTATTTCAAAATCTCCCGCAATTTTCGATATTGAAAAGCTCCGTTACTTTAATTCGGAATATATCAGAGCCATGAGCCCTGAAGACTTTGCCAAAGTGGCAGAGCCCTTTATACGCCAGAGTGTTAAGAATGAAAAGTATGACGCTGCCGCCATTGCCTCTCTTCTTCAGCAGCGCACTGAGGTTCTCACCGAGATACCGGAAAAGGTGGATTTCTTCGATGAATTGCCCCAGTACGATGTTGAGCTTTTTACACACAAAAAATCAAAGTCAGACAGCGCATCTTCTCTTGAGGTCTTGAAGAAGATAGTTCCTGTGTTTGAGGCTTTGCCGGAGTGGAACGATGAAGAAATTCTTGAGAGCATGAAAAAACTGGCAGAGGAAATGGAGGCCAAAAACGCCAAAGTTATGTGGCCTGTCCGCATTGCCGCAGCAGGAAAAGCGGTTACGCCCGGCGGTGCAGTTGAAATCTGCCGTATTTTAGGCCGTGAGGAAACCCTTTCCCGTATAAACATTGCAATCGAAAAATTGAGCCGATAAATAAAACACCCTTTTCAGGAAATAATAGCCTGAAAGGGGTGTTTTTTATGCGTAAAAAATATAAAATTATCTTAGGTACCTATATTTCGGTAGGAGTGCTGGTCTCCGGACTCTATATTTGGCAGAGTCAGAAGAATCTGGCGGATTACCGTCTTGCGGCAAATTACAGTGCATCTATGGCCTTTGAGGAGACTGTGTCCGCAGCCAGAGGCCTCAGCGAGGCACTGGAAAAAAGCGTATATGCTGTGGGAGGCTCCATGAGCGGAAAGGTGTGTTCGGAGATATACGCCAACGCACTGGCTGCGGAGGCCGCACTTTCGACTCTTCCGTTCTCAACTCTTGAACTTGAGCAGGTATCGGCTTTCCTAAACCGTGCGGGAGACTATGCCTATACCATAAATTTCGGAGCCATAGAGGATGGATTCACTCCAGAACAGCGGGAGAGTTTTTCTGATATGTCCGAAATTGCCACAGACTTTGCAAACTATTTGGAAGAGCTGAGAAACGGGGTAAATTCCGGCCTTGTCATAATGGACAGCCGGGAGATTGACCATAGAAATGTGCTGCCAGACGACGGAACGGAAAAGCTCAGCGCAAGGCTATACAGGTATGAAGATGAGTTTAAGCCTATGGAGGAGCTGATTTACGACGGAAAACTGGGAAAGGAACAGGATAAAGCGGTAAACGGAGATTTAAGCCGGGAGGAAATGATTGCTTTGGCCGCAAAGTATGCCGGAGCTAAACCGGAGGAGCTCCAAAAAGAATACGACTATGAGGGAACTGAAGGCCGGAGCTGTTACAGTGTAGGAGATATGAGCATATGCGTAAGTCCCGCAGGTGTTGAGAGTATGCAAAACAAACGTCTGGTGGGAGAAATTAAAATAAGCACTGAGCAGGCTGAAGCGGTGGCGGCGGATTTCCTGCAAAAACAGGGGTTTAAAAATATGGAGCTTATCCACAGGGAGGTAAACGGCGCCGTCTGCAACATGCGTTTCGGCAAAGTTGAAAACGATGCTTTATGCCTCAATAATGAAATTAAGATTTCAGTTGCCATGGATAACGGGGCAATACACGGCTTCAATGCACTCTCTTACAGCCCGGGAGACACTGATGCTCAGTGGAAAATCAGCAAGGAGCAGGCAATGAAAAGCCTGCCGGATAACCTGAAATGCGCCGACAGCCGGAAGATAATAAAGAAAAGCCCCGCAGGCCGTGATTATGCCTGCTATGAGTTTTCATGTGCCGATGCCAACGGTATGGGAGTCAAAATATATGTGGATGCAGACAGCGGAAAGCAGTGCGATATTGTTTTGGAAAAAAGACAAAATAGCTAAATAGCAAAATTTTGCCTTCCACAGAATTGGGATTTTTCATGTGAAAAAATAGAATAAATTTTGCTAATTGTCCGGCACTTTATTAAAAGTCAGCCGGACATTTTTTCGCATATGGGAAAAACCTCTATTATATTAAATGTTTCTCTTGCTTATGTTGGTCATATTTGACAAAGTGCTTAATTGGGGTTAATGACATGGTATTAAAATCTGATTTACAATGAAAAAACGGAAGGTTAGGAAAATTTTGAACGCTGTGTAGTAATTTTGTCAATAGAAAGGCTAAGTTTACCTTGAAAGAAAAGCGTTTTTGCGTTATCATAAAGGAGTTAACAGAAACAGTGTTTTTCCTTGTATAAACACTGTTTGGACTCAGCAAAGAAATTTATTTTAAAGAGGGGGTGTGCCAATGTCATTTGAAGCGATTACGAGTATTGCCGGTGCCGAGGCTCAGGCCAAGGCCTCAGCGGCTGCGGCTGAACTTAAATCCAAGCAAATGCTCTCTGACGCCGAAATAGCGGGCAAGGCTGCCGTTGAAGCGGCTGTTGCCAAGGCTGAACTTGAACTGTCTGAGCTGAATAAAAAAGCTAACGAGAAAGCCAAAACCGACGCAGGCGGTCTGTCCGGCGAGCTTGAGAACAAAAAAGCCGCTCTCCGCGCTAAGGCGGAAGCAAAACTTGAGCAAGCAGCAGCTCTCGTAGTGGAAAGGATAGTGAACAACTGACATGGCCATTTTAAAAATGAAGAGACTCCGGCTGGTGATTGTTCGCTCTCGCAAAGACGAACTATTGCGTGAACTTCAAAAGCACGGCTGTGTGGAGTTCTCCGAGATTGGAGAGGAAATTCAAGGCTCAGAGGCCGAAGGCATCCTGACCCGTGAAGAAAGCAAGGTTATGGCGGTAAGAACAAAGCACAACGCCCTGAGCCACGCTATCTCCGTTCTCGAAAAATACGCACCGGTCAAAAGTAAGCTCCTGTCCGCAACGCCTGAGGTTGACTCTGATGAACTGATTTCAGCAAGCGGCCTTAATTCCGCCCTTGCCGTGGCTGAGCGGATAACAGATGCTGACGATAAAATTAAGCGCCTTAGCGCCGAGGAAAGCCGTCAGCGGGGAATAATTGAGTCCCTGGAACCATGGCTCAATCTGGAGCTCTCTCTTGACACTGAGGGAACGGAGCGCACAAACATTGTATTGGGTTCCATTCCTGCGAAAATCAAGCTTTCCGACGTGGAGAATGCTTTGGGCGAAGTTTCCGAAGAGGCGGAACTCTTTGCAGTCTCCAAAGATAAAAACCAGAGTTATGTGCTGGTTGTCTGCATAAAGGAAGCCTTCACCGCAGTGCAGGAGTGTCTCAGAGGCTTTAACTTCTCAGCCGTAACATTCAGCGGCATGAAGGGAAGCGCCAGAGAATGCACTCTCTGTGCAAATGAGACTTTAAAAGAGCTCAAAAATGAGAAAAACTCTTGTGTGGAGCAGATAAAGAGCGAGACAGTCCACCGTGAAAACCTTAAACTGGCAGCTGACAGAATGAGCACCATGACTGCCCTTGCCGAAGCCGAGGACAAGCTTTACGGCACGGAAACCGTGGTTATGATGGAGGGTTGGGTGCCTGAGGAAAACGAAAAAGAGCTTGAGGAAATTCTTGAAAGGTATGACTGCGCATGGGATACAAGAGAACCCAGAGAAGATGAATACCCCTCAGTTCCGGTAAAACTCAAAAATAACGCCGTTACAAATTCCCTCAACATGGTTACCAACATGTATTCTCTGCCTACTTACGGAACTGTGGACGCAAACCCGCTTATGGCCCCGTTCTTCATCCTGTTCTATGGACTTATGATGGCAGATATGGGATACGGTATAATTATGATTGCAGCGGCTCTCGTAGCTATGGCAAAGATTAAACCCAGAGGCGGTACTCAGGCTTTCTGCCAGCTGCTTCTGTATGCAGGTATTGCCACCTTTATAATGGGTGCCCTTACAGGCGGCCTGTTCGGTGACGCTCCATACCGTATAGTACATATGATTAACCCCCAGAGCACATGGGAAGGACTGCCCTACCTATTCAGCCCTGTTAATGACAGTGAGCTGGTGCTTTACGGTGCCATGGTGCTGGGTGTTATTCACCTGAATTTCGGTATGCTTATCTCCTTCATAGAGAAGAAAAAGAACGGCAACCTGATGGACGCTATCTTCGAGGAAGGTCCCCTGTGGGTTATCCTTGTGGGCGGTGTTCTGCTGGCACTGGGTATGATGAATATAGTTCCTGCTCTGACACTTCCCGGAAAAATAGTCCTTATTGTGGGTCTTGTTCTGCTGCTGTTTGGCGCAGGACGGCACTCCAAGGGAATTTTCGGAAAGATAGGCGCAGCTTTTGGCTGTATCTATAATACGGCTACCGGCTGGTTTGGTGATATTTTGAGCTATTCCCGTATAATGGCACTAATGCTGGCAGGCGGAGTTGTAGCTCAGGTATTTAACACCATTGCGGTTATGCCCGCAGAGAGCATGGGACTCAATGTAGGGACTGTTCTTGCGTTCCTGTTGATCTTCCTTGTGGGGCATGCCCTTAACTTCGGCCTTAACCTTCTGGGCTGCTTCGTCCATGACCTGAGACTTCAGTGTCTGGAGTTTTTCGGCAAGTTCTATTCCGACGGCGGAAAGCCATTCAAGCCCCTGTCAGTCAGGAGCAAGTATGTCAGAGCTAAAGAGAACTGACATAGAAAAAAGTAATTTAAAAAACCTATATTTAATATTAGGAGGAAATTAATCATGGATTTTCTTAGCAACATAGGCGGTTTCGCACTGGGCCTTCTGGGCGCAGGTCTTGCAGCAGTTCTGGCAGGTATTGGTTCTGCAAAAGGTACCGGCATCGCCGGTGAAGCAGGCGCTGGTCTGGTTTCCGAGGACCCAAGCAAGTTCGGTAAGGCAATGATTCTTCAGGTTATCCCCGGTACTCAGGGTCTGTACGGATTTGTTATCTGGTTCCTTGCTTTCGGTAAGCTCTCTGTTGATATGACTGTGGCTCAGGGTATGCAGGTTCTCTGCGCTTGCCTCCCCATAGCTCTCGGCGGTCTGCTCTCCGGTATTGCACAGGGTAAAGTTGCAGCAGCATCCGTTAACATTCTTGCTAAAAAGCCCGATGACTGGTCCAAGGGTATGATCCTTTGTATCACCGTTGAGTTCTACGCAATCCTTTCTCTGCTCGCTTCCTTCATGATGCTGGGCAAGGTCGTTATCTGATTTTAAAAAACTTTTTTGACAGGAGATACTATGAAAGGCACTGAAAAAATAGTCGCGCATATCCAGGCCGACGCAAAGGCACAGGCCGACGCGATACTCGCTCAGGCCGAGCAGCAGTGCGCGAGTATCCGCGAGGATTATGATAAGAAAGCCAAAGACGTTTACAGCGAGAAAATACGTGTAGGCGTCAAGGCTTGTCAGGACAAAGTTGACAGCATGGAGCGAATAGCCCGCATGGAAGCGAAAAAGAGCGTTCTGGCCTTAAAGCAGGAGATGGTCTCCAAGAGCTTTGAAATGGCTGTGAATAAAATTGTTGAGCTTCCTGAGGAGCGTTACATCGCTTTCCTTGCAAAGCTTGCCAAGGAAGCTTCCGTCACAGGCGATGAGGAAATTGTTCTCAACGCCAGAGACAGAGCAGCAGTCGGCGAAAAGCTGGTAAAGGCTTTGGACGGGAAACTCCGCCTTTCTGACAGCACCGGTGATTTTGCCGGCGGCCTTATCCTCCGCAGAGACAACATTGAAGTCAACTGTACGGTTGAGCTTCTTGTTGAACTTTGCAGAAGTGAGATGTCCTCCGAGATCGCGGGCGTCCTCTTTGAATAAGCGCACAAATTATCCCGAGACAGGGAGGGAAAAAATTGTCTAATAAAAAAGAAGCTTATCTGTGCCTGTCTGCAATGCTGCGGGCAAGGGAGCCAAAACTTCTCAATAATGACAGAGCCCAGCGTATGCTGGATGCCGGAAGTTTTGAGGAGGCTGCAAAGCTCCTTACAGACTGTGGCTATGCAGACATGTCCCAGATGAGTGCAAAGGAAATTGAAGCAGAGCTGGCGGGTCACCGTCGGAATGTTTTCAACGAGCTTCTGGAGCTCTCTCCTGACAGAGAGCCGGTAGACATTTTCAGAATGAAATATGACTACCATAACCTGAAGGCCATTATAAAGGCTGAAGCTATGGGACTTTCACCAAAGTCCATTTTGAATGATTCCGGCAGATTTGACCCGGAAGAGCTCTTGGAAATCTATAATGAAGAGCGGTTTACGGAGCTGCCTCCTATTCCTGCTCAGGCAGTTCAGGAGGCAAAGAGCACTCTTGCCCGTACCGGAAATCCACAGCTGGCGGATTTCGTACTTGATAAGGCCTATTTTGCAGAGTTAAAAGCTACTGCAAAGTCCGCAGGCAGTGCTTTCCTTGAGGGCTATGTTGACATCTTGATCGATAGCGCAAACCTCAAAAGTGCAGTCAGAACCCTCCGCATGGGCAAGGATGCAGATTTTCTCAGAGAAGTGCTCATTCCCGGCGGCAGAGTCGGTGCGGACAGAATTGTTGCCGCAGGCGACGGCGAAGGGATTGCCGCACTCTTTGCTCACTCTAATCTGGACAAAGCCGCAGCTTTAGGCGCTGATGCCATAAACGGCGGTTCCATGACCGAGTTTGAGCTAAGCTGTGATAACGCCGTTAACACTTACCTAAAGGGTGCAAAGCTGGTTAGCTACGGTGTCGAGCCGGTTGCCTCATATCTTGCCGCAGTTGAGAGCGAGATTACCGCTGTAAGAATGATCCTTACGGGCAGACTTTCCGACATAGATCCGGGAGTTATCCGGGAAAGGTTGCGTGATTTGTATGCTTAAAATTGCTGTTATAGGCGGCAGAGAGACCGTAATGGGCTTTAAGGCCCTGGGACTTGAGACTTATCCCGTGGTGGATGCTGGCGAAGCTTCCCGCACTCTCCGCAGGCTTACCCATGAAAGCGATAATTACGCAATAATCTACATTGAGGAAAATCTTGCGGCACAGCTCCAGAACGAGATAGACAAATTTAAGGACAAACCCACTCCGGCTATTATTCTGATACCCGGCAGAGAGGGCTCCATAGGACTTGGACAGTCGGCACTGAAGGCCGCTGTCGAGCGTGCCGTTGGCACGAACATACTGGGCGACTGAGAAAAATTTCTTTAGCCCCCCAGTTCCTTCAATTACAAAAAAGGAAGGTATGTAAATGAGCGGAACTATTACCAAAGTATCCGGACCGCTTGTGGTCGCGGAGGGTCTTGCGGACGCCAACGTTTCCGACGTTGTCCGTGTGGGCTCTCAGAGACTTATAGGCGAGATCCTTAATATGACCGGCGACAAGGCTTCAATTCAGGTCTACGAAGAGACCTCAGGCCTTGGCCCCGGCGCTGCTGTTGAAACCACCGGTATGCCCATGAGTGTTGAGCTTGGACCCGGTATGCTTGACAATATTTATGATGGTATCCAGCGTCCTCTGCCTGAGATGCGCGCCATTTCCGGAGACTGCATTACCAGAGGCACCGACGTCCCCGCACTTAACAGAGAGAAAAAGTGGGACTTCGTTCCTGTTGCAAAGCCCGGAGACAAAGTTGTTCCCGGCGATGTACTTGGTACTGTTCAGGAGACAAGCGCAATCCTCCACAAAATCATGGTCCCCAAGGGAGTTTCCGGTGAAGTTGTGAGAGTGGAGAGCGGCGAGCATGTTGTTACCGACATTATAGCCGTTGTTAAGGACGAGAAGGGCGTTGAGAGAGAACTGGACATGATTCAGCGCTGGCCCGTCCGTATCGCAAGACCTTATTCAAGAAAGTACGTTCCCAGCCGTCCCATGAACTCCGGACAGCGTATCATAGATACAATGTTCCCCATAGCCAAGGGCGGTACTGCTGCTGTTCCCGGACCTTTCGGTTCAGGCAAAACCGTTGTTCAGCACCAGCTGGCAAAGTGGTCTGACGTGGATATTGTTATCTACATAGGCTGCGGCGAACGCGGAAACGAAATGACCGACGTTTTGATGGAATTCCCGGAGCTTAAAGACCCCCGCAACGGCGAGCCTCTTATGAAGAGAACCGTACTTATCGCCAATACTTCCGATATGCCTGTTGCAGCTCGTGAGGCTTCTATCTACACCGGTATTACCATAGCTGAGTACTTCCGTGATATGGGATACGACGTTGCAGTTCTTGCAGACTCCACTTCCCGCTGGGCTGAGGCTCTGCGTGAGATGTCCGGTCGTCTGGAAGAAATGCCCGGTGAAGAGGGTTACCCCGCATATCTTGCATCCCGCCTTGCCCAGTTCTACGAAAGAGCAGGCGTAGTGGAGTGCCTTGGTTCTGATGAACGACAGGGCTCAGTAACCGCTATCGGTGCTGTTTCACCTCCGGGCGGAGATATTTCCGAGCCTGTTTCTCAGGCTACCATGCGTATAGTCAAGGTGTTCTGGGCTCTTGACTCCAGCCTTGCCTATGCCCGTCACTTCCCCGCAATTAACTGGCTTACATCTTACTCCCTGTATGTAGATACCCTTCGCCCCTGGTACATTGAGCACTTCGGCGAGAAGTACATGAAGAACCGTGAACGGGCTATGCACATTCTCCAGGAGGAGAATGAACTTCAGGAAATCGTTCGTCTGGTCGGTCAGGATGCTCTTAGCCCTGCTGACAGACTCACAATGGAGACTGCAAAAATGATCCGTGAGGACTTCCTCCAGCAGAACGCTTTCGTAGATGAGGACGCATATTCCTCCTACAAGAAACAGTTCAGACTTCTTGACATGGTTCTGCAATACGATGAACTCTGCCGTGATGCTCTCAAGAAAGGTGCCGATATGAACGCTCTCTTCATAATAGACGCAAGAGAGAAGATAGGCCGTGCAAAGATGGCAGATCCCAACGGCTTTGACCCCGTTTACGACGAAATCGAGGCCCAGATGAAGAAGGAAATCGAGGCAGTCATTGCCGGAGGTGAGGACGAATGATTAAAGAGTATAAAACTATAAGAGAGATCGCCAACCCTCTGATGGTCGTTGATAACGTTGAAGGCGTTACCTTCGATGAACTGGGAGAAATCGAACTCCCTAACGGCGATATTCGTCGCTGCAAGGTGCTTGAGGTTGAAGGCGATAGGGCTGTTGTTCAGCTTTTTGAATCTGCACAGGGAATTAACCTTGCCGAATCCAAGGTTCGTTTTCTTGGTCATCCTCAGGAGCTGGCTGTTTCCGAGGATATGCTTGGCCGTGTCTTTAACGGCATGGGTCAGCCCATAGACGGAGGTCCCGCTATTTTAGCTGAGGAACACAAAGACATTAACGGTCTGCCAATGAATCCGGCTGCCCGTGCATACCCCGCAGAATTTATTCAGACAGGTATTTCTGCCATTGACGGTCTTAACACTCTGGTCCGTGGACAGAAACTGCCCATATTCTCCGGTTCCGGTCTTCCCCATGCCGCTCTTGCCGCTCAGATAGCCAGACAGGCAAAAGTTCTGGGTGATAATGAGACTTTCGCAGTTGTCTTTGCTGCAATAGGTATTACTTTTGAGGAATCAGAGTACTTCATTAACGACTTCCGCCGTACCGGCGCTATCGACCGTACCGTTGTTTTCTCTAACCTTGCAAATGACCCTGCTGTTGAGCGTATAGCTACTCCCCGTATGGCTTTGACTGCTGCAGAATATCTGGCATTTGAGAAGGACATGCAGGTTCTGGTTATCCTCACTGATATTACAAACTATGCTGAGGCTCTCCGTGAGGTTTCCGCAGCTAAGAAGGAAGTCCCCGGACGCCGCGGCTACCCCGGCTACCTGTACACCGACCTTGCCACTATGTATGAGCGTGCAGGCCGTCGTCAGGGCAAGAAGGGTTCAATCACCATGATACCCATTCTTACCATGCCTGAGGACGATAAGACTCACCCCATCCCTGACCTTACCGGTTATATTACTGAGGGTCAGATCATCCTGAGCCGTGAACTGTTCCGTAAGGGTATTGTTCCTCCCGTGGATGTTCTTCCTTCACTTAGCCGTCTGAAGGATAAGGGAATCGGCGAGGGCAAGACCCGTGAGGATCACTCCGGCACCATGAACCAGCTGTTTGCCGCATACTCTCGCGGTAAGGACGCTAAGGAACTAATGACCATTCTTGGTGAGGCAGCTCTTTCCGATGACGATAAGCTCTTTGCAAAGTTTGCAGATGAGTTTGAGAAGCGCTACGTCAGTCAGGGCAATGATACCAACCGTTCCATTGAGGAAACTCTGAACATCGGTTGGGAGCTTTTAAGCATACTGCCTAAGCGTGAACTTAAGCGTATAAAGCCTGAGTTCATTGAGAAGTACATGCCCAAGAAGTAAACCCTTTTTATTATTAAATTACGGAGGTGATGCTTTTTGGCAGGCACTGCTATAACCCCGACCAGAATGGTTCTCAACCAGCTCAAAGGCAGACTGAAAACAGCCCGCCGAGGTCACAAGCTTTTGAAGGATAAGCGTGACGAGTTGATGCGCCAGTTTATGGACGTGGTAAAGCTCAATAAACAGCTGCGTACCCGTGTTGAGGAAGGACTTACCGGTGCTTTTGCCTCCCTTCAGGTGGCAAGCGCAATCATGAGCCCCGAAATGCTGGAGCAGGCGCTGCTGTATCCGCGCCAGAGCGTGGAATTAGGGCTGACATATAAAAACATCATGAGCGTAAACGTACCTCAGTACAGCTTCCAGACCAAAAACAACGACCCTACGGAAATTTATCCCTACGGTTTTGCTCAGACTTCCGGTGAGCTTGATGACGCACTGGAAAAAATGGCAAAGGTTTTTGAGGATATGCTGGAGCTGGCTCAGGTAGAAAAAACCATGCAGCTGTTGGCGGAAGAGATCGAAAAGACCCGCCGCCGTGTTAACGCTCTGGAGTACGTTATGATTCCTGAACTCACAGAGAATATAAAGTATATCTCTATGAAGCTGGAAGAGAACGAAAACTCCACAAAGGTTCGTTTGCTGAAAGTTAAAGAAATGGTGCTTCAGGACGCCCACAATTATAAATAAGCCAATAAGCTAACAAAAATACCACCC
>JAHHRS010000032.1 GCA_020025675.1 Oscillospiraceae bacterium | reverse complement strand
AGTAGGAACAGGGAAGCCGGGTCTCCACCCAGCGGCGCACTATGGAAATTCCCGCAGCATCAAGGGCGTCCTTTGCCCCTCTCGTGTAGGCCCTCAAAAGTCCGCCTGCGCCAAGGAGGATGCCTCCGAAATAGCGGGTGACAACGCATACCACATTGCAGACCCCTTCCTTCCGCATAACCTCAAGCATAGGAATACCTGCCGTGCCCTGAGGTTCAGAGTCGTCAGAGTACCGCTCGGGGCCGTCCTTTATTATATAGCACCAGCAGTTGTGCCGTGCGTCATAATATTTCTTTTTGCACTGAGCAATAAATTCCTTTGCCTCTTCCTCACTCTCCACCATGGCCACATGGCCTAAAAAGCGGGAGCGCTTTTCCGTGAATTCGCTCTCTCCCAAGCCTGTGGGAATTTTGTATTCGGTCAATCCTCCCACTCCTCCTTCTCGTCCACATATCCGGGAATATATCCCTTGATTTTTCCGAAAAGTTCTGGCTTCACAATGGCCTCAATCTCAATTCCATTGTCCGTATACTCCGTGGACAAAACCCCTGCTTCACGGTTCAGAGTATCCAAAAGACCGGCGGCAGTGTACGGCAGCAGCAGCTTGATTTTTCTCTTTCCCTTATCCAGAATAGAGGAAAGCTTTTCCAAAAGCTCGGTCGTACCCTCGCCGCTTCTGGCAGAAATACAAACGCAGTCCTCACCGTGAGGAAGTATGCCTGAAAATTTGTCACACTTATTGTAGACTCTCAGCACCGGTGTATCGTCTGCCTTCAGCTCTCTTATAAGCTCGTCCACAATTCTTACCTGTTCCGGCCATTCAGGGTTTGAGATGTCGATAACGTGAATTAAAACGTCTGCATAGCGCAGCTCTTCAAGGGTTGCTTTAAAAGCCTCGATAAGATGTGTAGGCAGCTTGCGAATAAAGCCTACTGTGTCGGAAATGAGAATTTCCAGTGTCTCGTCAATTTTAAGGCGGCGGGTAGTGGTATCCAGAGTATCGAAAAGCCTGTCATTTGCGGGAATATCCGAGCCGGTAAGGCAATTTAAGAGAGTGGATTTTCCGGCGTTGGTGTAGCCAACAACGGCGGCAACAGGCATTGAGTTTTTTTCTCTCTTCCTGCGCTGAGTGGAGCGGATTTTCCGCACCTGAGCCAGTTCCTCCTCTAATTTCTGAATTTTCCGTCTTATATGGCGGCGGTCGGTTTCTAGCTGAGTTTCACCGGGGCCTCTGGTTCCGATAGGGGAAGGGCCTCCGGAAGCAGTCTGGCGGACAAGATGCCCCCACATTCCCGTAAGTCTTGGCAGCAGGTATTTATACTGGGCAAGCTCAACCTGTAACTGACCCTCACGGGTTCTGGCTCTCTGGGCGAAAATATCCAGAATAAGGCCGGAGCGGTCAAGGACTTTAAGACCTAAATCATCGCTCAGCGCCCGCATTTGCGGGGGAGTAATTTCGTTGTCAAAAACCACTAAGTCGCAGTCGTTGTTTTCTGCAAGCTCTTTAATTTCCTGCACCTTGCCCTCACCCACAAAGCTTCTGGGGTCCGGGGTCGGTCTGTTCTGCATAACGATTGCCACGGTTTCTCCGCCGGCAGTCTCCACAAGGGCTTTAAGCTCCTCCATGGAAACTTCGTCGGAGCGTTCCCTTATATCCATGCTTTGGGCGGCAAGACCCACCAGTACAGCCCGCTCTTTTTTAACTTCTGTGTTTTCTATATTAAATCATTCCTTTTAAGTAAATTCAGTTAATTATACCCCAAAAAGGCAGGTTTGCCAACAAAAATCCGGTGCATTGAGAAACTTTCTCCGTGAGTTTTCCACATTCCTTTTAAAATTTCTGCTTAAAGTGCAGGCGCTTTTTCGTTTCTGCCTGTACCCTTTAAAATCTCTCAAAACTTTTCAACATTGGCAAAAAAGGCGACGGAAAAACCGTCGCCTTAATTACATATTATCACTTGTTGTGCTTTTTCTTTACTCCAACATAAGTTACTGTACCTGCAGCAGCCACAGCAGAGAGAGAAAGCAATGTAACCCAAAGGCCTATATTGCTCTCATCGCCTGTCTGAGGACCGTGAGTTGCGGGAATTCTGTCTCTTTCAATATATCCGCAAACTTCACATTCACGTTCTCTTCTGCCGGAGAGGCGCTCTGTGGGCTTACGGGTTACAACCCATTCTCCATAGCTGTGATTTGCAAGCTCCAGCTTTTCGCCGCAGTTTCTGCACACACGCCAGTGCTGTTCATCGTTATCTCTCCAGATACCGGGGTTATGACCGGTGGCGGGAATAACAAGTTCTGCATCGCTAAGCTCAGCCTTACCCTGTGCATCGGCATAATTTTTGCCGCAGTTATCGCAGTGCCAGTGAGCCTTTACACCGTCGGCTGTGCAGGTAGCCTTAACTTCCTTTACCTCGGTAAGCTTGTGCTCTCCTGCCGGCGGAATAACAAGATCCTTGTCGGCAACCTCGTTCTTGCCATTCTCATCGGAGAAATTCTTTCCGCATACATCGCAGTGCCAGTGTTCTTTTACGCCCTCTTTGCCGCAGGTAGGCTGAACGGTCTCAACCTTTTTGAGGGTATGGTCGGCAAGAGGAATTGTCAGCGCTTCCTCCTCAGCCTTGGTAAGCATGGTGAAGCTTCCGTCATCATTTTTCTTAAAAAGCTTGCCGCATCCGTCTGCGCCTACGCACTGGTAATGGGCCTTCATACCGGTTTCTTTGCAGCTTGCAGGACGCTCTGCCACCTCTGTTATTCCCTTATGGTCGCAGGATACATAGCTTTCATCCTTAGACACATTTACATTATTAACGGAAACAATACCGTCACCCTTGTTTATAACTTCAGTGCCGTGGGGCAGCTGGCCAAGAGCCACATTACCCTGATTTACGGTAACTGTGTCACCCTTACCAAGGGTTGCCGCCACAGCCTTAATGTTTTCCTCGCCAACATAGAATCCGTTGTCTCCGCCCTTTGTGATTTTAGCGGCGGCAGAACCGGGTGCAACATAATTTGTGGGGTCGCTTGCAAAATTACCGCCTGTAATTTCAATGGTGGATGGCTGTCCTTTAATATTCCCGTTTACAGCGGCATTATCAACTGTCACCTTACCGGAGTTTGCGCTAACAGCAGTGGTATCAGTTTTTGCTGTAATCTGAGTGCCGCTTGTAATTTTGGCATCTCCGTTATTTACAAAAACATCACTGACGCCGTTTTCACCTTTGGCAGCATCAAGCACCATATTATCGAGGGTAAGCTTTCCGTTATTTTCGATTATTGTTTTAATACCGGCAGCATTTGCGCTGATAGTACCGTTTTTCAGGGTTACATTTGCTTCACTGTCAATCTTAAAGCCCTGAGATTCTGCACCCGCAGCAGCTTTACTCACATTGTAGGTATATCCTGCAAAATCAATAGCAAAGTTCGAACCTTCGGGAACGATAACGCCGTCTCCGTTTTCAACATCACGAATAAGAGTAATGGTCTCGTCGGGCTTAACATTCTTTATAGCTTCTTCGATAGAAGTGTAAGGTACATCGCCAATCTGTACCATTGCGGTAGCATCGGGAGTACCATCGGTTACAGCGTAGGTGGAAAGGTGATTTGCGGTAAATGTGAGCTTATCGCCTGTAACTTCGGCGTTCATGTTCTGGACGAACACACCGTTTACCACATACCAGACCTGAGGATCTGCAACTGCGGAGGGCTTTGCAAGGCTTACGGTAACGGTTCCGTTACCTTCGGTACCCTCAGGCAGAAGGTTTGAGCCGCCTGCGGTAAAATCAATGCTGTATGCTGCGCTTGCACCCTCAACAGCAGCTGCATCTTTTATGCTTATCTTGGCTTCCTGACCGATAGCTTTGCCCATGGCAGTGCCGTCAAAAGTCACTGCGACAGTTCCGTTTGTGGCGGTAAAGCCTGTACCCGCATTAACAATGCTCTCCACAGTATGTGAAGCTATTTTCATTTCGCCGGTAGTGCCCACAGGCAGTGGGGACTGCTCACCGCCGTTAAAGATACCGTCAACAACGGTTACACCGTTTTCATCTTTGCTTACTATCTGCTGAGCACGTCCTACGGTGAAGCTGTTTTCAGTGCCTGCTGCTTTGTATCCGAAAGGAACAAAAGCAGAGGGGTCGGAGCTGAAAGTTCCGCCGGTTATTGTGACAACGGCATTTCCGCCTGCGATGATAGCTGCGGCACCTTCATCTTTACCCACGAACTTTCCGTCGGAAATGCTGAGGGTTCCGCCCTGCATATTTACGCAGCCCTGAGCACCGTTCAGTGCCGGAGGAGCCTCTTTTCTGGAAATTACAGCTTCCACCGCATGAGGGAGATTAATTGTGTAATTAGCTTCTGAAGTCAGTTCTCCGCCGCAGATTTCTATTTTGGTGCTAAGGTCAATGTATTTTTCCTGTACAGGCACTGACACGGCATATCCGCCGGCGTATATCAAGCCCTTTTCCATTTCCATGTCTGCGCCGTCGGTAAGCACTACGGCAGGACGCTGTTCGTTGTCTTCCTTTACTGCACCGGTCAGAACAGTATCTATAGTACCGCCGGCCATAATGAACTTTGCATCCTCGCCGGAAACACAAACCACACCGCATGAGTAGGTTTCGTCATCCTTGGGGTAGGTCTGATTTGCAGCTATTCTGCCGGTCTCAGCGCTGTCGCAGAGTATCAGAGTTCCGGTAACCTTAATATTTCCATTATTGCTGCTATCAGCGGTAATGGTGTGTCCTGCAAGGTTCAGGGTAACTTTACCCGAAACAGTAAGACCGCCGCCTGTAATATCAACGTTTTTGGTAAGGTCAACTTCCCCATTGTCAGCTGCATCAACAGCCTCCTGAAGTGTTTTATAATAATCATTCCCTACCTGAGCCACAGATTCCTCGTGGGTAACGGCAGGGATTTCAGGCTCAGTGGTTTCAGCGGAATTTTCGCTGCCCACAGCACTGTCATCCGGAGTTGTAGTTTCCTCCGGTGCCGGTGCCGGTGTAGGAATTTCATCTCCGGTTTCTGTATTGGCCTGGCCCTCCGTCTCACTGACAGCGGGTGGCTGCTCACCTGTCTCGATTTCAGCCGCGAAAGCACTCAAAGGTGCAAGGCTGAGAATGAACACCAGCGCCAGAATGAGGCATATAATCTTAGCAGTCTTTTTCATCAAGAACCCTCCTGAATTATTGCAGAGAACAAAAATTTACGGGATTTTTCTTCTCCTGAGTACATTATATATTCCGCAAAGTGTATACCTTGGGGAGTCTACGATTTCACTTATACAGTATAGCATATACGGGGCTTTAGTCAAGCTTTCCAATTCTAAATTTTTCTTAAAAAACAAGCCAAAGCAGCAAGATAAAAGTTCCTCAAAAACAGCTTTTTTGTCCATAAAAATTTTTGTCGGGATATTTTTTCATTAACCCTCAATAATCCCTCCGGTACTTGTTTTGCTAAATGTCATCTGTTAAAATAGTTTTGATTGGAGGGGCTACTATGCTCAGACTACTATTGGGAAAAGCGGGCGCAGGCAAAACTGCAGCCCTTATAAACGAAATAAAAAAATCCGTTGATTGCAGGCAGGGCGGCTCTCTGCTGATAGTGCCGGAACAGTACAGTCACGAGGCAGAAAGGGAGCTTTGCGCACGGTGCGGGGACTCTTTATCCCTGTATGCCGAGGTAATGAGTTTTACGGGCCTTGCCCGAAGACTTCGTTCAGTTTTCGGCGGCGGTGCGGCAAAATATCTGGATAAGGGCGGACGGCTTTTGTGCATGTCTCTGGCCCTTAAAAACATAAGCTCAAGATTGAAGCTATATACTGCCGCAGGGCGCAGAGCCGAGCTTCAGGAGGCACTTCTTGGTGCTGTTGACGTATTAAAGACCGCATGTGTCAGCTCCGAAAAGCTGAGTGAAGCCGCCGAAAACTGCGACGGTGTTTTAAAGGACAAGCTTTCGGATTTATCTCTCATTTTGGAGAGCTATGAGGCGGTAGTAGAAAATACAGGGGCAGACCCTATGGACGCCCTCACCGTGCTGGCAAGGCAGATTGAGGAAAATTCCTACGGTTCGGGGCTTAAAATATACGTTGACGGTTTTATAGATTTTACCATTCAGGAGCTTCAGGTGCTTAGGGCTCTTATGGCTCAGGGGGCGGATCTGTGGGTATGTATGACGGTTGACCGCATGGAGGGAGACAGCGAAATTTTCGAGCTTTCCCGCCGCTCATGCCGCCGTCTTACGGCTATTGCCCAAGACTTAGGGCTGGAAGTCAAAACAGAAATTATGGAAAGGGCCTCCGATGACCCGGCACTGAGTTTTCTTGCAGACAGGCTGTTTTTGTATACTGAAGATAAATTTGACGGCTGCTCTTCCAATATACGGCTTTTTCAGGCACAAAGCATTACGGAAGAGTGTGAATTTGCCGCCGGTAAAGCCTTGGAGCTTGTGCGGGATAAGGGACTTCGCTGGCGGGATATAGCCATTGCTGTCCGTGGCTTTGAGGATTACAGGGAGACTTTGGAAAACAGCTTTGAGCTGTACGGTGTTCCCCTGTATACAGCAAGGAAAAGCTCTCTTTCTCAAAAACCTTTGCCGGCTCTTATAGCCATTGCTTACGATATTATAGAGCGGGGCTGGGACACGGAGGATGTTATCAGCTATATTCATACCGGACTTTGCGGTCTTTCCCCTGAAGATGGGGATATGTTGTCTGACTACATATATAAATGGCAGGTAAAAAGCGCCGCATGGCACCGTGAAGAGGACTGGCAGCAGCATCCTGATGGTTACAACGCCGAGGAAACGGATGAAAGTCGGGAAAGATTGGAAAAAATCAACCGTCTCAGACGGGAAGTTGCCGCTCCCCTGCTTCATTTCCAGCAAAACTGCCGCTCAGCCTCCACTGCTATGGAGCAGGCGGGGGCATTAAGTCAGTTTATGGCCGAGCTGGAGCTGCCTGAAAAAATGGAAAAACGGGCGGAAGCGCTGGAAAACTCCGGTCGAGGTGAGCTGGGGCAGGAATACCGCCAGCTTTGGGAGATATGCATAAACGCTGTTGAGCAGTGCGCCGCCGTTCTGGGAGACAGAGAGGCAGATACCGTTGAATTCGGCAGACTGTTTCAGCTTGTACTGTCAAAATATGATGTGGGAAGTATTCCTGTATCTCTGGACAGAGTTACCGCCGGAGATTTTGACCGTATGAGAAGGCGAAATATAAAAGAGCTGATAGTCTTAGGCTGCAGCGACGACAGACTTCCCCAAAGTGACAGCAAAGACGGCATGTTTTCCGATGAAGAACTGGATAAGCTTTTGGAGCTGGATATAGAGCTTGGGGGAGGTTCCGAGCTGTGGCGGGAATTTTCCTTAATATATAACTGTCTGAGTCTTCCGTCGGAAGGTATCAGCATGTGTATGGCTTTAACAAACGACAAGGGTGAGAGTCTGAGACCTGCCTTTGTGTATGGCAGAGCCGGAGCAATATTCGGCATTGAGCCGGAGAGAGTGGACATGGACGACATTCACATGTCAGCTCCCGCCCCCGCTCTTGAGCTTGCCGCTGATTCTTTTTTCAGCCGCAGCGAAAAAGCCGCCGCCGCTGCCGAATATTTTAAAGAGATTGGCGATCGGAGCTTTGCTCTTTTAAGCTCCACCTCCAAAATGCAGAGGGGCCGACTGTCTCCCCCATCTGTTGAGGGGCTTTACGGGAAGTCGCTTAAACTTACTGCTTCAAGAGCAGAAAAATTCAATTCCTGCAAGTTTGCCTACTTCTGCCAGTACGGTCTGAGAGCGAAGCCTTACAGACCGGCAGAATTCAAGCCGCCGGAAATCGGCACATTCATGCACTACATTCTGGAAAACACAGCCAGAGATGTTAAGGCTATGGGGGGATTTAAGTCCGTAAGCTCTGAGACCGTTGAAAATTTATGCGATAAATACGTAAGCCTTTTTATAAGCCGTGAGCTTAACGATTTCAGGGAAAAAAGTCCCCGTTTTCAGCACCTTTTCCGAAGAATTTGCGCCGATGCCCGGCGCATAGTGCTGGATATGGCAGAGGAGCTGCGCCGGTCTGACTTTGAGCCCATAGACTTTGAGCTGGATATTTTAGGTGCTCAAGGTGTTGAGCCTATGGAGCTTGGAGATGATTTCAGTCTCAGCGGTGTTGCCGACCGTGTGGACGGCTGGGTACACGACGGGAAGCTCTATCTCAGAGTTGCCGACTATAAGACGGGAAAAAAGAAATTCAATCTGGGTGATGTGTATTACGGCATGTCCATGCAGATGCTTTTATACCTTTTCACACTGACCGAGGGCGCACAGAAGCGCTACGGCATGGATCTTATGCCGGCCGGTGTTATGTATATACCCGCATACGATGACATTTTAAGTTCGGACACCTGCTTAGACGATGAGGAGCTGGAAAACCAGCGGCGGAAGAAACTCTGCCGAAGCGGTCTGGTGTTTAATGATGAAGAAGTTATGGAGGCATGGGAACACGGAGACGACAAGCTCTACTTCCCTGCCAGAGGCAGATACGGAAAGCCGGACGAGGATAAGCTGGCATCAGCCCAGCGTATGGGTGCTCTGGCACGGCATATAAAGGAGCTATTAGGCCAAATGGCGGCTCAGCTCCGCGGCGGTGCCATTGCCGCCGACCCGTATTACAGAACCCAAACTGAAAATGCCTGCCTGTACTGCGATTACTTTGAGGCGTGCCACTTTGCCGACGGAGAAAACGGCGAGTCTCTCCGATATATTCCGCGGCTCAGCGACAAGAAAGTATGGAACATATTGGAAGGAGGCGGAGAAGATGAGTAATTTTAAACCTACTAAAGCCCAAGAGCGTGCAATAGTTACACGAGGCGGCACCGTTCTTGTCTCCGCCGGTGCAGGAAGCGGCAAGACCAAGGTTTTAACCGAGCGTTTAATGAGTTATATAACAGACAGTGAACATCCTGTGGATGTGGACAGTTTTCTGGTTATTACCTTTACCAATGCTGCTGCCGGTGAATTAAAGTCCAGAATTATGGATGAGCTTTCCGCCGCTCTTTTAAAAGACCCGGAAAATAAAAGGCTGCGCCGACAGAGTGCTCTTTGCCGTAAAGCTCAGATAAGTACTATTCACGGTTTCTGTTTGGGAATACTCAGGGAAAACAGTCAGCTTGCAGGTATCTCCCCTGACTTTAAAATAATGGAAGCTGACAGGGCAGCCGGTATGAAAGCCTCAGCCTTAGAGCGTGTTTTAGACAGGCACTATGAGCAAATTGAAAAACAGCCCGGCTTTCGTCTTTTAGCAGACACCGTAGGGGCAGGCAGAGACGACCGAGGGCTAAGCGATGCTGTTTTAAAGCTCAATGAGCAGATGCAAAGCCATGCCAGACCTGAAAAATGGGCAAAAGAGCAGATCCGGCTTTTACACACCCGCTTTTCCTCCGTTGAAGAAACACCGTGGGGCAGGGAAATTCTGTCCGGTGCAAAAGAGACTGTAAGATTCTGGAAGTCATGTTTTGAAGACATTATTGTCCGCATGGACGGGGACGAAAAACTGTTAAATTCCTGCGGCGTGTCCTTCAGTGAGGCATGTGATGCAATGTCCGATTTTCTTTCAGCCTTAGATCATGGGTGGAACAGTGCTCTCCGTGCTCTCCCTATTAAATTTCCCCGCTATAAAAGCCCAAGCTTTCCAAAAAATACGGAGCAAAGCGTAAAGGATCGGTACAAGAACCGTTCCAAAGCTTTTCAAAGTCGCTGGGACATGTGCAAAAAAGAGCTTAACAATTTAAATAAGATATTCAGAGCCGATTCCGATACACTTTTAAGAGAAATGACTGAGTGTGCCCCCGCTATGGAGGCGCTTTTGCAGCTGAGTCTGGAAGTTGACAAAGAGTACGGCGAAGATAAGCGCAGGCAGAGTTTTGCAGACTACAATGACTTGGAACATATGGCGGCACAGCTGCTTACCGACGAAGAGGGAAATCCCACAGAACTTGCCCGGCAAATATCCCGCCGATATACGGAAATCATGGTGGACGAATATCAGGACGTAAGCCGGGTGCAGGATGCCATATTCAGAGCCGTATCCAAAGATGAAAAAAACCTGTTTCTGGTAGGAGATGTCAAACAGTCCATTTACCGTTTCCGTCTGGCAGAACCGGAAATTTTTACGGAGAAATATCTCAGCTTTAAGGATGATGACTCAGCCCCCCAGGGTGAAGCCCGCCGCATTATGCTGAGGGAAAACTTCCGATCAAGAAAAGAAGTGCTTTCCGGCGTAAATACCGTCTTTTCTCTCTGTATGTCCAAATCCTTGGGAGATATAGACTATGATGATAACGCAGCCCTTAAATTCGGCGGCGGCTACCAAGGGGATTTTAAAAAACCGGAAATTATGCTTTTAGACCTCCCCGATAAAAGTGAGGACGAGGAAACGCCTGACAAAAAGGCAATGGAAGCCCGGATGATAGGCAAGAAAATACTGTCTCTTATGGCTGAGGGAGCCACAGTCACGGAAAAGGGAGCAGAAAGGCCGCTGGAATTTAAGGACATTGCTGTTTTACTCCGTTCAGACAGCAAGACTGCCCCCATATACAGGCGTGAGCTTATGCAAATGGGCATTCCCGTAGAGGCGGGGCAGGGGTACGGTTTTTTCTCCTCAGTGGAAATCTCCACCCTTTTATCCATGCTTGCAGTTATTGACAATCCCCATCAGGACATTCCCCTTATAGCGGTGCTGTCCTCTCCTGCCTTTGGCTTTACCGGGGACGAGCTTGCATCTATAAGAGTAAGCGATAAGAAAGGCCAGCTGTATTCAGCCCTTTTGAAACATGCTCAAGAGGATGAAAAGTGCCGTCACTTTACGGAAACTCTTAAAGAATTTCGTGAAATTGCCCCGGATATTCCACCATCCGAACTGTTGTGGAAACTTATAAACAAGCTGAATATTTTGCCCATATGCAGTTCCATGAGTGACGGAGCGCTGAGGCGGGCAAGAGTAATGGAGCTGCAGAAGCTGTCTGAGGGTTACGAAAGTTCGGGCTTTAAGGGGCTTCACCGTTTTGTGCTGTGGCTTAAAAATAAAAGTGAGCAGGAGGCAGAACCGGCAGTATCTGTTGACGGCAGTGAGAACGCTGTCAGGATAATGAGTATGCACAAATCCAAAGGCCTTGAGTTTCCGGTAGTTTTTGCCGCAAATTTAGGCAGCAGATTTAACACCGAGGATTTAAAAAATAAGATACTTATTCATCCAACCTTAGGTCTGGGGCCGAGAGTTACCGATCTTGGCAGAAGGCTTGAATATCCATGTCTCTCCAGAATTGCTATTACCCGCCGCCTGAAACGTGAAAATCTGTCGGAAGAGCTGAGAATTTTATATGTGGCCCTCACCAGAGCAAAGGAATATCTTTTCATGTGCGCTGCGGTAAATGGCGCAGAAGAAGAGCTGGAAGAGGCGGCACAGTTTGCCTCCCTGCCATTAGGGCCTGAAATTCTGGCTCTTGAAACCTCGCCTATAAACTGGCCTCTGTATGCCGCTTTAGCCGACGGGCAGAAAAATATAAATGTAAAAATATATAAGCCCGATACCGGCGAGAGCGTGGAAGAAGCGGAACAATTTAAAGCGCAGGCCGATATTGATGTTCTAAAGGAGCTGAAGCGCCGCCTTGAATTTTCCTATCCTTACGATTCAGTTGTGGAGCTGCCCTCAAAGCTCACCGCCACCGAGCTTAAAGGCTCCATGGAGAAGGACGAGGATGCACAGGAGATAATCCCCCGCAGGAAAATTTCCTTCCCCCTTCCGGACTTTGCAAAAAAAGATAAGCCTCTCACAGGCACAGAGCGTGGAATAGCAACTCACCTTATGCTGCAATATATGGATTTCGGGAAGACCGATTCCGAGGAAGATATAAAGGAAGAACTTGCCCGTTTGGAAAGGGAAAAATTTCTGTCTCCGAGAGAGGCAGAGGCCGTTAATATAAAGTCCATAGCAGGGCTATTTTCCTCTCCCCTTGGGAAAAAGTTAAAAAATGCGGAGAATGTCAGACGAGAGTTTAAATTTTCTCTTCTCTGGGACGGCGGAGAACTCTTTGCCGATGCCGATGGTGAGCGTCTTTTAATGCAGGGTGTTGTGGACTGCTTTATTGAGGAAGAAGACTATATAACCATAATTGACTATAAAACAGACCAGGTTTTTTCGGAAAAAGACATAAAAGAGCGGGCGGAATTTTACAGAGGTCAGATGGAAGTCTACGCGAAATCCATTTCCCGCATATGCGGAAAGCCTGTAAAATGCTGTGTATTGTACTTTCTCAGCACCGGCAGGGAAATTTCTTTAACCTTTTGACAAAAGCTGTCTCAGCTGTACCGTCACCCATGCTCTCACCACCGGGCAGCAGCGAGAACATGAAAAAAATGATCAGCCGGTTCTGCCCCAAAGCAGCAAACCTGCACATTTGTGTTAAATTATCAAAAAAACTTGCAAATTTATATTCACTATGATAAAATGCAAATTGCGCCTTGTAACTATGCTCTCTGAGCACAATCAAGGCAGCACATGACGAGGAGTATATATAATGAAACAAGGTATTCATCCTAATTACCAGCAGACTACCATTAGATGTGCCTGTGGTGCCGTCATTGAGACCGGGTCCACCAAGCCCAACATCACCGTAGAAATCTGCTCCAAGTGCCACCCCTTCTACACCGGCAAACAGAAACTGGTCGATACCAGCGGCCGTGTTGATAAGTTCAATAAGAAGTACGGCATTAAGTAATCAGGCCCTTTATAGACAGCCTGATGTAAAGCTTCAGGAAGAGCCGGGACGGATGTCGTCCCGGCTCTTCCTGATTTAGTATTCTAAATTCTAATAGATTTTAATCTGTTGGGTATTCTATAAAATTCTGCTTTTTAAGGGGTGTTAATATGGTAGATTTGAAAAACAAAAAAATAGCCCTTGTGCTCTCCGGCGGCGGCGCAAAGGGTGCATATCAGGCAGGTATGCTGAAGGCTTTAGAAGAGCTGGGAATTGCTGAAAATATTGAAGCCATATCCGGCTGCTCCGTAGGAGCACTTAACGCCATTTTGTTTGCAAGCGCAGGCTGGGAGGCAGTATATAACTCTCTGCTGGAATTTCCGTCCCTCTTTGCCCAATCTATTGTTTTGGACGACAAAACCGTATGGGAGAGCAAAAAGCTTGTCCGTGAGGGCAAAGTAAGCTTGGATGAATATATTTCATCTCCCCGCTTCGGTCAGTGCATTACAGACAAGTTTTCAAAACGCCTGTCTGAAATCGCAACCGATGAAAAGCTAAAAAATTTAAAGCTCAGGCTTTATGTTTGCTGTTATAATCTGGAAAAAGAAGAGCCTGAATATTTCTGTTTGCATGACCTTCCGCCGGATGAGCAGCGGTTTCTTATAGGTGCCAGCGGAAGCGTACCTTTTCTGTATCCTGCGGCGGAATATAAAGGTTATCACTATCTGGACGGCGGAGTTACCCCAAGCATATGTAAATCTCCCGCTCCCCCTGACAAAACGCCTCTGAAGCCGATATATAATGAAGATGCCGAAGTAGTGATTATAAACTGCATTGACCCGGACGACCATGCAGACAGACGCTATATGAAAAACGGAGTTGAGTATATAGAGCTTCGCCCCGGCAAGGTGCTGGAAAAAAGTCCCGGTGCAGACACCATGAATTTTTCAACCCCTAAACTTGAGGAATATCGGGATCTTGGATATTATGACACTATGAAAACTTTCTGCAGTGTAAAATAAGGCAGCAAAAAGCGGCGGATTTTTCCGCCGCTTTTCATATTGTCCCGTTATATAAATGCGTATTTTTTCAGTCTTTCCATAGCCTCTGCAAGCTTTGCATTAGGAAGAGCAAGATTCATTCGTATTGTGTCAGGCCATATAAAGTCCTCACCGTTCTGCCAGATAACTCCGCACTTTATTCCACGGAGCTGAAGCTCACGGATAGAAACATTATGTTCCCTGCACCATTCCCCGC
Source organism: Oscillospiraceae bacterium (assembly GCA_020025675.1). Lineage (GTDB taxonomy): Bacteria > Bacillota > Clostridia > Oscillospirales > Oscillospiraceae > Limivicinus. Next base: position 10,925 of record JAHHRS010000032.1, on the reverse strand, counting down.
AGTCCAGAAACAGCATGTATGTACCCTGAGGCCGCATAACACGGACACCGGGGAAGTTCTTTTCTATAAACTGGCAGGCGTATTTATGGTTTTCGTCTATGGCAGCGCACATCTGCTCAGTCCACTGCTCACCTTCAGGGCTGAATGCGCCCACTAAAGCGTGAACCGAAAGGACATTAGGCTCGTTGTAATGACTTATATTACTGCGTCTCACCAGTCTGTCACGGAGATATTCGTTATAAATTATGTGGTATGAGCCAACAAGACCCGCAAGGCTGAAAGTCTTTGAAGGGGCGTAAAAAGCGATGACTCTGTTTTTTGCATCCTCGGACACCGACTGAGTGGGTATGTGGGTGTAGCCGGGCATAATAATGTCAGACCAGATTTCGTCGGATATAACAACGCAGTGGTTCTCAGCATAGACCTCCATGGCCTTTTCAATTTCCCACTTCTCCCACACTCTGCCGCTGGGGTTATGGGGAGAGCAGAAAACGGCAAAATGGATATGGTTCTCCTTAATCTTTCTGTCCATATCATCAAAGTCCATGCGCCATATTCCCTCCTCATCTCTCACAAGGGGGCTGTGGACTATATTTCTTCCTGCTGCCTCTATGGTGTGGGTAAACCCAACGTAGGTTGGGGAATGGAGAAGAAGCTTGTCTCCGGGGTTTGTGAATGCCAGAAGAGCAGAGCTAAGGCCGCCCAGAACCCCGTTTTCATAGCCTATGTGCTCTTTTTTTAGGCCCTTAACGCCGTTTCTCTTCTCCTGCCACTTAATTATACAGTTAAAATACTCATCGCTCAGAGGGAAGTATCCGAAAGACGGGAATTTAAGTCTCTCCTCCATAGCTTCAAGAACCGGAGGTGCGGTGGGAAAACTCATGTCCGCTATCCACATGGGGATAGGTTCAAAGCCTTCGTCAGGCTTTACGCCGTCAAAAGGAATAACATCGGCAGCGATGGAGTCTTTTCCCCGACGGTCAAGCATAGTGGTAAAGTCATATTTCATATTTAGCTATTCTCCTTATCTTACTATGATTATGACGATTACCCCCGGAGACAAATCTTCTCCGGGGGAATATTTTTCAGCTCAGGAAATCTCTCAGCTTTTTAGAGCGGCTGGGATGACGGAGCTTTCTGAGGGCCTTTGCCTCTATCTGGCGTATACGCTCTCTTGTAACATTAAATTCTTTTCCCACCTCTTCCAGAGTTCTGGTGCGTCCGTCAACGATACCGAAGCGGAGTTCCAGCACCTTTTTCTCTCTGGGAGCCAAAGTGTCCAGTACCTCTTCAAGCTGCTCACGGAGCAGGGAGAAGCTGGCAGCCTCTGAAGGCTCGGAGGCATCCTCGTCGGGGATAAAGTCGCCCAGATGGGAATCCTCTTCCTCGCCTATGGGAGTTTCAAGAGATACAGGCTCCTGAGCAATTTTCAGAATATCTCTCACCTTTTCAACAGGCATATCCATTTCTTCCGCAATTTCCTCCGCAGAGGGGTCATGACCCAGCTCCTGCAATAGCTGACGGGAGACACGGATAGTCTTATTTATGGTTTCAACCATATGGACGGGAATTCTTATGGTTCTTGCCTGATCGGCAATGGCTCTTGTAATGGCCTGACGTATCCACCATGTAGCATAGGTTGAGAACTTATAGCCTTTGGTGTAGTCAAACTTTTCAACTGCCTTTATAAGTCCAAGGTTACCTTCCTGAATAAGGTCAAGGAAGAGCATGCCTCTGCCAACATAGCGCTTTGCAATGGACACAACCAGACGGAGGTTAGCCTCAGTCATTCTGCGCTTTGCTTCCTCGTCTCCCTCAGCCATTTTAATGGCAAGAGCAATTTCTTCATCGGGGCTAAGGAGGGGTACCTTACCTATTTCTTTAAGGTACATACGCACGGGGTCATCGGTGGAAAAGCTATCAATAAGTGCGTCGGTGCTGTTTATCTCCTCCTCGCTTACCTCCTCTATCTGTGAAAGCTCGCTCTCGGATATATTGTCATCGTCCATCGGAGGCAGCACGTCTGCCGATATTACATCTATATCTATACCGTTAGTCTCTAAGGTCTCATAAAACTTGTCCATGACTTCGCTGTCCAGATTCATCTCTTCCAGACACTCCAAGTCTCTGGTGGAGAGCTTACCGGCCTTTTTTCCTTTTTGAAGGAGTTCTTCAAGGCGGACTTCTACCGGCTTTACCGCTTCCTCCGGGTTTTCTTTTTTCTTAGCGGTTTTCTTTTTTGCACCTTTGGCGGCGGGCTTTTTCTTTTCCGCAGCCGGACTTGCTGCTGCTTCCTCTTCATCTGCTTTTTTCAGCAGCTCATCCGCCATCATTTTCAGTTCCGCATTGGTAAATCTATGTTCCTCAGCCATATTTACCTTTATACCCCTTTCTTTTTCCTGAGCTTTTCAGTCAGTTCCCGCAAATCGAGAGTCTGAGTGTTAAGCTCACTTTGTTCGTTAATTCTATTTATGTAATCCCGGAGAGCCGTTCTGCCCATAGAAAGATTTTCAGGTTTTTGCAGAATACTAACCAGAAGTGACATCTCGGATGAAGAGAGTTCAGAGCTGAGAGCGGCATTACTCAGAGTCTCGCCCCGGTCTATTCTCTCTCTCATAAGACCATATATCCGCCGCAGCACATCTGAGCTGAATTGCTTCGGTTCCGGAAGCCCTTGAGTCTTGCCCAGCTCCGGATCAAGGTATAATAGCCTTATTATTCCCTCCTCGGCAACAGCCGATTGTGGGTTTTCATAGCGCAGCCCCCTGTCCTCAGGCTGCATCTGCCGCACGGGTCTTGTCTGCTCTTTTTCAAATTTTCTTCTGTTCCAGCTCAGGAGTTTTTTTCGCCGTCGTTCCACTTCGTTTATAACAGCGTCGTTTTTAAGCCCCGTCATTGTGGCAACCCTCATGGCATAGACCTCCCGTTCGGCAGTGCCGGGAAGTCTTGATAAAAGATCGGTGGCTTCCTTTAAGAATTCCACTTTCTGCTCATCTATACTTAAATCGTATTTTTCAAGCACATTTCTCAGTCTGTAATCCACCTGATTTTCAGAGCCGCTGAGCAGCTGTCGGAAAGCGTCAGGCCCTTTCTTTTTAATGTATTCGTCCGGGTCTTTTGCACCTTCAAGTCTCAGCACCTTAACTTTAACATCCAGTTTTTCCAGAATTCCGATAGCTCTTTTTGCCGCACTCATGCCGGCAGCGTCACTGTCGTAGGCAATAATTACCTGATTTTTATAATGGGAAATAAGTCTTGCCTGCTCCGGTGTCAGGGCCGTACCCAGTGAAGCAACCGCTGAGTCGAAACCTGCCTGATGAAGGGATACAACGTCTATATTTCCCTCTGCAAGTATTATGTATTCCTCTTTTGATTTTTTTGCAAGATTTAAACCGAATAAGTTCCTGCTTTTGTTAAATACAAGGCTTTCCGGGCTGTTCATGTACTTTGGTCCGCTATCGTCCAGAATACGGCCGGAAAAGCCGATGACATCGCCCCGCACGTCGATAATCGGAAACATAAGACGGTTGCGAAATACATCGTAAAACCCGCCTTTCTGACCCTTTTTCAAAAGTCCCGCCTCGAACATATCATAATCCGAGTAGCCCTTTTCCTTCATGGCACAGCGCAGGGAATCCCATGAATTCGGCGCAAAGCCAAGGCCGAAATTAGTTGCCACACGGTGAGATATTCCGCGGGAACCCATGTATTTTCTGGCATCTTCACCCTGGGGAGAGTTTAACTGAGAATTAAAAAATCTGGCTGCGTCCTTATTCAGTTTTAAAAGAACTGCACGCTTTTTCGATTTTTCATCAATTCCCTCTTGGGGAATCTCCATTCCCGCTCTTTTAGCCAGAAACTCCACTGCCTCGGGAAAACTGAGGTTTTCCGCTTCCATTATAAAGTGAATAACATCGCCGCCCTTGTGGCATGAGTAGCAGTAAAAAATCTGCTTTGAGGGAGTCACGGAAAAGGACGCTGTTTTTTCGCTGTGAAAAGGGCAGAGTCCGAACATGTAGGAGCCGCTCTTCTTATTCAGGTTCACATACGATGAAACCACATCAACTATATCGTTTCGCTCAATAAGTTCAGCTAAAAATTCATCTGAAAACTTCAAAGCGCTCCTCCTTAAAAATCATTTTACAGACCACACAAAGGGAATAAATACCTCGCCAAATTTCTCCATTGCGTATCCGTCGGTCATACCTGATATATAGTCAACAGCCGCCCGCTCTACCCCTTCCGTCTCTATAACGGAGCTGAAATCCTTCGGCAAGGCTTCAGGGTGGGAAACATAGTGGTCATAGAGCATTTTCAAAATGCCCTCCACTTTGCTCTCCTCTCCCTTGGCAATAGGATTGCGATAGACCTCTTCATACATATATCGGTGGAAAAAGTCAAATGTTTTCTGCATTTCAGGTGACATTTTAAGTTCACCGTCACTGCTGTTTATGATAAGGTCGGTAAGAATAGAATTTATTCTCTCGCTGTTTTTTTCTCCGCAGTTGCGGCGGATAAGCTCCGGTACATCCTCCGCCCGGACTATGCCTGCACGAATAGAGTCATCTAAATCGTGGTTTATGTATGCTATCCTGTCACAGAGACGCACAGTGGTGGCCTCCATGGTATCCTCAGGGTGGCCGTGGGTATGGTGAAGAATTCCCATTCTTGTTTCATAGCACAGGTTCAGACCCCGCCCGTCCCGCTCCAGTCGGTCAACCACTCTTAAACTCTGCTCATAGTGCTTAAACCCACCGGGGTAAATGGCGTTGAGAGCCCGTTCTCCGGCATGACCGAAGGGTGTATGTCCCAGATCATGGCCCAAGGCTATTGCCTCTGCCAGATCCTCATTGAGTCGAAGTGCTCTTGCAACCGTTCTGGACAAACGGCTCACTTCAAGAGTGTGAGTAAGCCTTGTGCGGTAATGGTCGCCCACAGGCTGCAAAAAGACCTGAGTTTTATGCTTCAGGCGCCGGAAAGCCTTGGAGTGGGTAATTCTGTCAACATCACGCTGAAAGCAGGTGCGAATATCACATTCCTTTTCGGGCGTAAGCCGCCCCTTACTGTTTTCGGCCAGCACACCGTTTTGGCAGATAAGGCTTCGCTCCGCCATTTCCCTTTCCATTCTCGGACAGAACATTTGTAAGCAACTCCTTCCCTATTTTACAGGATATTACCATTCACATTATATATACGACGTGAAAAAGCATTTCCCTTTATTTTTTAAAAATTTTTTCTTTATCTTTACCGATTTCATTTTCAGACTTTTTATTGTCTTAAAAGACGGTTTTGCAATACTTATTCAGGTTATAAAAAACAGAGGCTCCAATTTAGGAGCCTCTGCCAATTAAAATTATGTTTTAGGAATTATTCCTGAGTATCAATCTGGTCCTCATCGTCTTTTTTCTTGTTCTTCTTCAGGATAAAGAACACTGCACCTGCCACAACGATAAGAGACACGGCGGCAATGCCTGCCCAAAGAGCTGCGTTGCTCTCGTCACCGGTCTTAGGTGCTGATGCAGGATCTGCCCAGACAGCATAAACGGTAAGGTCGGGGAATTTTTCGTTAAGCAGGCACACACTGCCGGGCTGAAGCACAACTTCTGTTCCCTTGTGGAGAGACCAGCCCAAAAACTTCATTCCGTCCTTAGTGGGAACCTTATCGGTAACAGTAAGGCGAACCTCACGGCGCTTGCTCATGCCCATATCCTGAGCTTCGGGTGCGCCTGTACCGCCGTTAGCATCAAATCTGAGCACATAGTGGAGAGCTTTTCTCTCTTTCCAGACTGCCTTTGCGGTAGCATCTACGCTGTTGTATACGGTTTCACCGGCTTTATAAACATTACCGGCAATTTCCCAGCCCTGGAATTCGTGTTCATCTCTCTGGTAGGGAGCTTGGGGGAGAACGAATTGGGCATTGGTGCCTTCCTCTACGGTTTTAGTTTCGGAGCTGCCCTTGCCGGAGCCGTCATTGTAGTCGTAAGTAAGGGTGATGTCCTTCATAACAGGCTCTTTGACTTCTTTCCACTTGGCAGTAAGAACGGTATTATTCTTTACAATAAACTTTCCGTCCTCGGTAACTTCAATATGCTCATCTGTTGCCCAGCCGTCAAACTCATACTTGGTTTCGCCGTCGGCTACGGGAGTGAACTTGCACTCGGGGGCATCAATGGCGGTGTTTACCTCGGCGGTAATGGGCTCCATTTCGCCCTCGCCATGGTCACCGGGCGCGAAAGTCACAGTTACGGATGTTTTAGGAACTGCATTCCATTTTGCAGTAAATTCAGTGTCTGTCTGAACACTGCATTTTCCGTCCTCGAATTTGACGATGTTGGGGTCAGTATCCCAGCCGGCAAACTCATAGTTATTCTCGCTGTCGGCTACAGGAGTAAAGGTGCATTCCGGAACTTCAAAATTATAGCCTTTCTGCACTGTAATGGGTTCCATTTCGCCTGTTCCGTGGTCACCGGGATTGAAGGTAACGGTTACAGGGTTGTAGTCTGCCACATTTATGGCCTGAACTACAGAGGCAAGCTTATTGTCTGCCGCAGGAGAAGCGATGTAATATATTCCTGCTTTAAGACCGGTAATAGCATCTGTTTCTATAATTTCCATATCGCCAACGCCAGGACCGTATTCCAGTCTGACCCGCTGGTTAAAGATGATTTTACCGTCGCTGCCGCCTTTAGTGGTGGTAGGTACTACTTCTTTAACATAAATGTCATAGGGATTGGGCTGTCTTTCGACTACTATTTTGGTCTCTTCCCCGCCGCCGACAGGTCTTACATATACAGTGTAGGTCACATCAAATCCGCTGAATGTGAGCTCCACTTCTGAAGTACCATCCGGGACAGCTGTATACTGGCCGTTTTCTCCCACTTTGTACTCCATTCCTGCCACGTTTTTAAGCATTCCCCTCATGCCTTCTGTAACCACAAATTCAGGCTTTGCAGGCTCTGTGGGAGCAGTAGGCTCTGCGGCAAATGCGCTTACAGGGAGCAGTGCAAGCACAAACACCAGCGCAAGAAGAGCGCCAAAAAGTCTCGTACTTTTCTTCATATAAAAAACCTCCTTGTATTTTCTGTTTCTAATATTTTCACACAGTACTTATAACCGTTACTGTTAATTTAGATTATAACAGACACAATATAAAAATCAACGATTTTACGTCAATCAATTATTAAACTTTCTTAATAATTAGGCTTTGCTTACATTTAAAGACAGCGAGTTCAAAACATTCTATCCTTTTTACCTGTTTTCAGCCTGCTACATACTTTTTCGCTATCCCCGCAGTATCCTTTATTTTCTTTTTTCCGCTTAGAAACTCCCGGCTGGTCATAACCTGAGCGCCGATATTTTCCATATCCTTAAGATTTGCTTTCTGTATATCGTCCGTGGCGGAAGATGTGCAGTTGCTTATAACAACCACATTATAATCCAGAGAAATTCCGTCATAGCAGGTAGTACGAATGCAGTTTGGAGTTGTGGTGCCTATAAGTATCAGGTTTTTAATGTCCAGACGCCGTAGCAGCATGTCAAGCTCGGTTTGGAAAAAAGCGGAAAAGCGCGGCTTCCTGACCATATAGTCCCCCTCCTGGGGTTCAAATTCCTCCGGCATATCGGCGGAAATATCCTTCATGCAGTTGGGGCTTATAGGCTTACCGCCTCTAAGCCAGCCCTCAAGTCTGGTATGTTCCACATCACTTCCGTTTTCCCGGTAGAGCCGGTTTACAAATATAACGGGGATTTCCTGCTCCCTGCATCCTTTTATCATCTTGGCGCAGTCGGGAACAGTAGCCGCCGCCCCCTTAATATAACAGCTTGACTTCTGGCTAATAAAGCCTCTCTGCATATCAATGACTATAAGTGCCGTATTTTTCATAATATTACTCCTTTCTGCTGCACTTTTCAGGTGTTCCGGCCTGATGGGATTACATTTCTATTTCATATCTTTCATAAGCATTTATTATTCTTGTGTTTGCCCTCTGCAACTCTCTGGGAATGCTGTGTCCGTAATTCATATGGACATGACCGTGGACAAGGAATTTAGGACTGTACCTGTCCATAAGATCGTTGAAGCACTCAAAGCCTCTGTGGGCATAATCATCCCCATCTCCGTAGCCCGATGCAGGGGCATGTGTGAGAACTATGTCCACACCTCGAGCCCATGTAAGTTTCAGTTTAAGCTTTGCTATTCTCCGGCGCATTTCTTTTTCCGAATACTGGTACGGCGGTGCGCCGCCGTAATTCGGGCTTCCGCCAAGGCCCAATATTCGTATGCCTTTATGAATATACAGCTTATCATCAATATTGGTACAGCCCTCAGGGGGAGATTCAGCATACTTTATATCGTGGTTTCCGCAGACATATAACAGAGGAACATTTGCCATGGTTACAATAAAGCTTAGGTAATCGGGTTTTAAATCTCCGCAGGATAGTATAAGATCGTAGTCCTTCAGTCTCCCCGGCTTATAATAATCCCACAGAAAGGGGCTTTCTTTATCCGAAAGTAAAAGTAACCTCAAAGAATGACTCCCTCCTTCTCAGGAATAATATTATCCCGGTAAATGCCCTGAACGCGGGCTATATTCCGTCCCTTTTCGTTCAATTCTTCAAAAGGCGGGATTTTTCCGTCCACATTGTCGCAAAGCCAGTCCATGTTAAGTATTTCCTGATAGCTGAAATACTTGCTGCCGTCATTTCTGACTGTGCCGTCCTGAGATACAACCGGCCTGTGAAAGGGTCTTATGCTGTCATTAATTATACTCTCCTCCAGTATAATCGCCAGAGCCTTCACACCGGGGGGAATTGCATCTGCATATTCAACCCCTATAACTCCGCTGTCCAGCCCCCACCAGTAGTTTACTGCATGTTCGCTGTCCTTGCTGAAATTAAGGGTGTCCCAACCTCCGTCCATGACGCTGGTTATAAGTTTTATATAAAATGTACCCCAGTCCCAGTATGGTGAAGCCAAAAGCTCCGTTGAGCCGTCAGGCAGGATGCGGGAAGTGCCCCACAGTCCGTCGCTCCATCCGGGAACAGGAATATCAAGAGCGGAAATCAGGTCTATTCCCTTTTCTTTCAGCTCTTCCAAAGGATTTCCGGGAACACAGGTCCATTTAAGGTCTATTCTCGCCCTCGGATTGGTAAGCTGTGCCCCCAGAGCAAAGGCGTTTATTCCTGCAGGCACTCCGAAAATGGGATAGCTGGCTATATAGCCTATACGGTCGCTGCGGCTCATAGCGCCGGCAATAGCACCTGATATAAATTTACCCTCGTAGATACGGCTGTAAAAAGTCCGTACTCCTGTGTAGGCCATGGCAACAGAACAGTTGAGTATCTTCACATTGGGGTGCTGGGCCGCAAACTTTCTGCACTGGGCAATAAGAGAGGGTGTGGAGGTGAATATAAGCTGAACACCTCTTCGGGCCGCGTCCTCCAGAGCCGCCTCCGCCTTAAAGCCTGTACCCACATTCATGTAAACCAGGGTCTCAACCTTGTCGCCCATGACTTCCTGCATTTTGCGGCGGCCTTCCTCATGGGCACTTGTCCAGTTGCTCACCTCCGGTGACAGTTCATGAATAAACGCCACTTTCAGGCGGCTTGGAAACACGGTGGCTTTCAGCTTTTCCATAAAGCTTCTTGCGTCTTCCACGCTTTCATCGTCCGTGCTTACTTCGATAGGTCCGCCCTTTTCCAGTGCCCTAACGTCCTGCCAGATAGTCTGCAAAGAGTTTATAAGTTCGCTTTGGGACATCTCTTTAAGACTTTCAAAAGGATACACCAAAAGCCACACCAGCAATATGTCTGCCGTTGTAACGCTCAATTCCTCGTCTGTGAATTTATCTAAGGCCACTGAGAAATTATAAAAACCTGAGCGAAAAGTTCTCTGCTCATCCCGGGTCCACACATGGTCAGGCTCATATCCAAGGGCCGCCTGAAGTTTTGGGAAACTTCCCGTCCGTGAAAACTGCACCTGATAGAGCTTTGTTTTCTGATAGTAGTCCATAAATTCATAGTATCGCTTAATTTCATAGTCGTCTGAGTACTGGGGTATAAGCCTTGTAACCATGGCGGGAATAGATGTTGCACCGTAGCTTTTCAGAACGCTGACCCGTTTATTACCCTCCAGCACATAAAAGCGGCCTAAGTACTCATAACAGCGTACAGGGTCACGAATTCCCTCATCGCTGAGATGAGCGTTGCAGAGCTGTATCCATTTTGCGCCGAACTCGGAGTTTACAGGCAGAAGAGGCATAAAATCGGAAGCAAAGGCCACTGTGCGGCCGGCAGTCTTTGTACCGGCAATCATATCTGCCGGTATCTCCAGAAGCCCCAGCCCCATATGTCCCGCAATGGAAACTCCGTCCAGAATTTCATCCAGAACCTGCAAATATGGGTTTCTGCCCTTGTGTACATTTTCTTTGTAGGTCTTGCGTCCGACTTTTAGAGCGGTCTCGTACTGCTCTCTGGCTTCCTCTAAACTCATGGCAATCTCCTTCCCTTACAATCCGTCTGCAAAATATCTTTATGTAAATATTATACAGGCTTTCAAATCCACATTCAAGCAGAGTCTTTAGGTGGTAAAAATTATTTACAAAATAACGTAACTTTTACTTTTTCAGAAATTACTTATAACCTTTGCTATTATAAACATTCAGCCCCTATTTATAGTTTTCCAACAGGTTAAGACATAGTATGAAATGCGCTTCTCACGCACCGGAAGCGTAACAGTTCTCTCGAAGTTTTTAGTATTGTTTAAAAACTTATACATGAAATCAAAACCTGTATATTTCTTTTTCCGTAACAACCATATCCATTTTCCTGTCATGGGGCTCTGTCAGCACCTTTTTCAGGTGCTGAGCCTCAAAAGCAGCAGCTATAACAGAGGCATTGCGGCATTTGGGCAGGTATCGGTCATAATA
>JAHHRS010000031.1 GCA_020025675.1 Oscillospiraceae bacterium | reverse complement strand
ATAAAAGTGTACTTTTTGAAAATAGTTGTTCCTATAATAACAGCCGCTAAACCGAAAACCATTTGTCCGGTACCCATAGTAGCGGAAAAGCCTCTCTGCTCGTGACACACAACAGCTCCGGCAAGAGCAACAAGGGCATTTGAAATTACAAGGCCTAAAATCTTCATTTTGCCCTTGTCTTTAGCAAGTGTTGTTACAAGGGCTGCATTATCACCGGTAGCTCTTAAAAGCAGACCGTTTTTGGTATCCAAATACAAATCAAGAATAAACTTTAATATCAGAACCAGAATTAAAGATATGATAAACTTGCGGTGAATAAGCCCAATAGAACCCAAAAGATAAGACAATGGCTTAGCCACAAAAATAGTGTCAATATCCCTGCCTATATTAAGGTTAGAGCCGGCAATTTGCAGGTTGATGGAGAAAAGGGCAGTCATGGTAATAATGCCTGCAAGAAGATCACGGACTTTGAGTTTAACATGTATAAATCCGGTAGCAAAACCTGCCAGGGCACCTGCTGCCATGGCTATAACAAGCGTCAGAAACGGGTTTACTCCTTTAGTGAGCATTACCGCTGTAACTGCGGCACCCAAGGGAAAACTTCCGTCAACTGTTAAATCCGGAAAATCCAGAAGCTTATATGTAATGTATATACCGTAGGTCAAAATAGCATATATAAATCCCTGCGTGAACGTACTTTCAATTAACTCTAAAAATTCCATGGTAAGCAGTCCTTATTTATTCTCACATATGTCTATTGCATTATCAGTTACACTCTGCGGAAGAATTATGTTCAGCTTTTGAAGCTCCTCGCTGTTAATGTATATTTTGAAATCGGTAACCGTCTGGTATGGAATTTCTTCACAGCTGGCTTCGCCCTTTATAATTTTTGCTGCCATTAAGCCGGTCTTTTTTCCGAGTTCTACATATTCAATACCGGCCGAGGCAATGCAGCCTTTCTTTACCTGCTCAATTTCACTGCCGTAAACAGGAATACCGGCATCATTGGTTTTATCAAGAATGGTATCTAACACACCCACAACATTGTTGTCGGTGAGGTTTGAAATGCAGTCAACATCTTTTTGAATAAGGCTGTCAATTGCCTGCGTTACCTCAGATTGAGAAGTGACTCCAATATCTACTATCTCAAAGTTATACTGAGGAGCCTTTTCCCTGTATTCTGCAATGGAGGAAACGGAGTTCGGTTCGCTTGTAGTGTATACAATACCTATGGTCTTTGCGTCTTTTTGACAGGTGCGTATAAGCTTTAGCTGAGCTTCTATTGGGAGCTTATCAGAAATTCCCGTTACGTTGCCGGAGTCAAGCTTTGCTTCCACGGGGTCTGTAATTGCATTGAAGATAACGGGAATATTTTTGCTCTCTGCGGCTGCATAGCAGGCTGTGGCGGAGTTTGTTGCAATGCCGCACATTAAGTCAACATTTTTTGCAGAGAAATTCTGAGCAATCTGAACGGCTATATTGTCGTCAAATCCTGCATTCTGGTAGATATAATTAAAATCTACACCTTCTTTAAGACCTGCTTCCTCAAGTCCTAAAAGAAAGCCTTTAAAGCAGTTATCAAGTGAAGGGTGCTCGCCATATTGTGAAATGCCGATAAGCGGAATATCGGAAGTACTTTCTTTTTCACTTCCGCCGCAAGCGGAAAGGGATACAGTTAAGACAACACATAATATTATAGATAATAGCTTTTTCATTTTAAAATCCTCCTGATATTTTTTTATATGTTTTTACGGGGAAGTTAAAATTCGCCATCGTTTTGTTAGAATAAACATACTTAAACCTCTTAATAAAAAAATAATCCTGTCCCTTAAATCAAGGGACAGGAACAATCCTGCGGTGCCACCCAAGTTGGTATAAAAACCCACTCAAAAATCGTACTGACATACGACCCCGCACTGATAACGGGTACGGGATACCCGTTGACTGCTACTCACTTAAAAAGCTTTCGGTCACCCTCAGAAGCCCATTCACAAGCTGCCCGAATATCGCCTTACAGCAAACGGCGACTCTCTGAAAAACGAACAGAATGCTACTTACTCTCCATCACAGGTTTAATTCATTGGGCTAATGATAATCCCAGTATAGCATTTTGTCAAGCACTTTTCCGATTTTATGAGCTAAATTTTTGACTGTATTGGAAGAATTATTATTTTCAGCTTTTAGAAAGCACAGAAAACTGCATGAAAAATAATCTTGACGTATTGAATAAAACATATTAAGCTAATTAATAACCCTTTAAGAAAGAAAATTTTTATAGTTATAGCATATAAATATATTTTAGCATTAGTAAAAATATAAATGTTAGATTTATATATTGCTGCTTAAGCGGAGGCAGAAATGATAGTAAACATTGATAAACGTAATAAGGACAGATTTATTCTTCTGCTGTCTTTTATATGTACCATGCTTATGTGTCTGAGCTTGGCATACATTGCCAAGCTTGCACCTTTCGGGGATAAAACACTCATTATATCCGATTCATCTTCTCAGTATACAAGTTTCTGGTCCTACTTCAGAGATTTACTTTGCGGGAGGCAGGATCCGTTTTACTCACTTGAAATGACAATGGGAAACAATGTGACGGGTTTACTGGGGTATTATTGCATAAGCCCTTTTAATTTGCTTTTTCTGCTTTTTCCGCTTAGTAAAATGCCTTTGGCCATACACATTATTGTAATGCTGAAGCTTAGTTTCAGCAGCTTGTTTATGGCTGTATTTTTTAAAAACAGCCATGGTATCACATTTAAAAGCCTTATTTTTACTACTTCTTATGCCTTTTGCGGTTACATCCTAAGTTATGCATGGTGTCTAATGTGGCTTGACGGTTTTATGCTTTTACCGCTTATTGCATTGGGATTAAAGTATATTTCCACAGGTAAGAAGCCATGGCTATATATCTTTTCCCTCGGAAGCGTAATTACATTTAATTATTACATAGGCTTTATGCTTTGCATATTCTCTGTTTTATATTTTATAGCCTTGCTTATATCTTTAGGCGAAAGACCTAAATTAAAAACTTTGAGTACTTTTGCTTTTAGCTCCCTTTGTGCCGGGGGATTATCGGCCGTTATTATATTACCGTCCCTCATGTCAATGCAAAACAGCAAGCGTGTTCCTTTTACGAAGTTACTTAAAAAGCAGATTGAAACAGTTGCTGACTTTTTTGTAAGTAAATTACCGTCGGGCCTTAAAACACCTGAGATTATAAAGGCGTTGCCATACTTTTTGCTGGGCATTTTAATTTTAAGTTTTATATTGCTGGTTGTTTTTTGCAGCCGGAAAAAAATCAGCGTTAAAATAAGAGTTATTGTATTTTCTGTCTACTGCTTATTTTTGCTTAGCTACGGCGCAATATACGAAAGCAACGGCTTTTTCATGCACAAGCTATTAATAGGATTTTCCGGATATGAAGAAATGACAAATGGCTATCCTGCACTTTATTCAGGGATATTTCCTTTGCTCATGGCTGTTTTTTATTTTTTTAGTAATAAAATAGGTAAAAATGAAAAACTTGGAGCAGCTTTTATCTTGCTTTCATTAATTTTCTCTATGCACTTTAAATTGATTAACATGGTATGGCACGGTTTTACTGCCAACAGCATGTTTAATTATAGATACGCTTTTATATTCAGCTTTATATTAATCTGCCTAGGCGAAAAGGCATTTAGCCGCTTGGACAGTTTTTCACTAAAACACGCTGCAGAACTTCTGAGTGCTATATTATTGCTTATTGTTATATCTAAAATTTCTCCTAAATCTATTGCCGGTAACAGGTATTATTTTTTAATAATTATCGAAGCTGTTTTAACTTGCATTTTGTTATACTTCATTTATAGAAACAACACACCAAAACCGGTTAAAAGCTGCTTGTGGTGTGTCATTACCCTAATATGCACTCTTTCATTAATGTCACAAAGCTTGCTTAGCATAAAATCTTTATGCGGGGATGAATCGATGTCGGAGTTTGAAACGGAAATATCCGGCCTTAAAGAGCAAACTGATGTAATGAAAGAATACGACAGCGGCCTATATAGAGCAAATATCGGAGCGAGAATTAATGCACCAATGATGCTGGGTTATAACGGCATGAGCCATTTCAGCTCTAATGAAGAAACAACTGTTGTGGAGTTTGCAAAAAAGCTTGGAGTGGCCTCATATGAAAATATATGGTCAAGTATAGCCTTCGGCAGAACAGCGGCTTTAGAGAGCTTTTTCGGTGTGAAATACATTACAGAGCCAAATAACCCACATATGTACGAAAAGCTTCCTTCAGGCCTATATAGGGGTAAATACAGTCTGCCGCTTGCCTTTCCGGCAGACAAAAGAGTTTTGGATACAGAGCTCAGCTCAGAAAATGCGTTTCAAAATCAAAATACGCTGTTTAATTCTGTTTGCCCTAATAGCGAAGATATTTTTACAGAACCGGAGATGCTGTCAAAGGAATTTAATAACCTGAAAAAAATATCCGAAAATGAATACGAACTTAAGGATAAAAATAAAAGCGGAGAAATTATATATAAATTTAAAACAAACAGTACAGATTCACTGTATTTTTACAGTGAAGGGTACAGAGGTCATGTAGGCAAACTTTACATTAACGGTAAATATATAAGCGATATAAATAACGAGTTTGACTGGAGAACAATTTATCTTGGTGACTTTAATGCCCATGAGGAGATAACACTTGAGCTGAGACTTGAAAACGGAAGCGACGGTACTGTAAGCGATGAGGTACATGTTTGCTGCGAAAAATCCGATGCACTGAAAGAATACTACACAACAATCTCCGGCGCGGCGGGAACAACTGTTTCGGATACCGATTCACATATGATTACTGAGATATGCGCAGAAGATGACAGTAAGTGCCTTCTCTATACTATACCGTACAGCAAAGCTTGGCATGTTACCGTTGACGGTGAAAAAGTTAAAGGAGAAGAAGCCTTTGGACTAATGCTTGCCGTGCCCATTGAAAAGGGAGTACACAGAATTGAAATAAAATATGTTCCGCCGGGGCTTTGGACAGGTACTGTAATAAGCTGCTGCTCTTTGATTGCTGCTGTATCGTCAATGGTTATAAGTAAGAAAAAACGAAAAATAAATAAGATTTAAATCACAGGCATGTGCTGAGCCTTTAATAAAAATATTGACAAAAGATTTCCTTGGGAATATAATTACCAATATTTCTGATTTACCGTTTTACATGGGGAAAGTAAGGTATATATATGAATACAGCCTCGGAAGTTTTCGGTTCAATGGTTTTTAATGATTCGGTTATGCGCTCACGTCTGCCAAAGAATGTTTTTGAGCAGGTACAGTGTTCCATCAAAGAAGGACGACGCCTTGACAGCACAGCGGCCTATGTGGTAGCCAATGCCATGAAGGACTGGGCTATTGAGAAAGGGGCCACTCATTTCAGCCATTGGTTTCAGCCTATGACCGGCTTCACAGCCGAGAAACATGACAGTTTCATTTCTCCGGTGGAAGGAGGACGGGTCATTATGGAGTTTTCCGGAAAGGAACTTATCCATGGTGAACCGGATGCTTCAAGTCTTCCCTCCGGTGGTCTCAGGGCTACATTTGAAGCCAGGGGATACACGGCTTGGGATCCTACATCATATGCCTTTATAAAAGATAAGGTTTTGTGCATACCAACAGCTTTCTGCTCATACGGCGGCGAGGCATTGGATAAAAAAACTCCTCTTCTTCGCTCTATGGAGGCATTAAACCGACAGGGTATGAGAATAATGGCTCTTTTCGGCAACTGCAATGTCAGTTTTGTGAAACCGACTGTTGGAGCAGAACAGGAATACTTTTTAATTGATAAAAAAGTATACGAACAGCGTAAAGACCTTATGTATACCGGAAGAACCCTTTTCGGTTGCTGCCCTCCCAAGGGACAGGAGCTTGATGACCATTATTTTGGCGCTATTAAACCGAGAGTGGCGGCTTTTATGGAGGAGCTTGACAATGAACTCTGGAAGCTTGGAGTTATGGCCAAGACCGAACACAACGAGACGGCACCCTCTCAGCACGAACTTGCACCTATTTATACCACTACAAATATTGCCGCCGACCATAACCAGCTCACAATGGAGCTGATGCAAAAAATAGCAAGAAAACACCACATGGTATGTCTGCTCCATGAAAAACCCTTTGCACTGCTCAATGGTTCCGGCAAACACAATAACTGGTCTTTAATTACAAACACAGGGGTAAATTTGTTTGAACCCGGTGAGACACCTCATGAAAATGCTCAGTTTCTTCTCTTTTTATGCGCTGTAATTCAGGCAGTAGATGACTATCAGGATATACTCAGACTTTCTGTTGCTTCCGCAGGAAATGATCTGCGCCTTGGTGCTGATGAAGCGCCGCCGGCTATTATTTCCATGTATATTGGGGACGAACTCTACGGAATTTTAAATGCCATAGAGCATGACGAGCCATACGGAGGTAGAGAGAAGGAACTGATCAAGGTAGGAGTACACGTTCTACCCAAGTTTCCTAAAGACAGTACGGATAGAAACAGAACCTCGCCGTTTGCGTTTACGGGAAATAAATTTGAATTTCGTATGCTTGGTTCATCTGCTTCAATTTCAGGTGTAAATGTTGTTCTTAATACTGCTGTTGCCGAGTCATTGCGTCAGTATGCGGACAGGCTTGAAAATGCTGAAAATTTTGAGGATGAAATTCATCTGTTAATTAAGGACGTTATAAAAAAACATAAAAGAATAATATTTAACGGCAACGGATATGATAAAGCATGGGTTAAAGAGGCGAGACACCGGGGATTGTGTAATTTCCCGTCAACACCGGACTGTGCACCGTGTTATCTTGATAAAAAGAATATTGAACTTTTTGCAAGGCACAGAATTTATTCGGAAAATGAGATTAGAGCCAGATATATAATAAAGCTTGAAAATTACTGCAAAGTTTTGAGAATTGAGGCCCTAACCATGCTGCAGATGTTAAAAAAAGACATTCTGCCGTCAGCTTCCCAATATAGCGGAAAGATTTCCGAAAATGCTGTTATGAAGAGACAGCTGAGCTCAGATATAAATATTGATTATGAGCTTCAGCTAAGTCAGAAATTAAGCCTTCTGATGTCCACGGCTATGGAGCAGGCTGAAGATTTACAGGCGGCAGTTTCCGACGGCGATAAAATAGAGCAGGAACTGGAAAAAGCAAGATTTTATAAAGAAAAAGTTATTTCTTCTATGTCGCAGCTTAGAAGTACGGTAGACAAAATGGAAGAAAACGTAAGCTCCGAATTCTGGCCTTATCCCGGCTATGGAGATATTTTGTTCAGCGTTAACTAAAAATTAATGTATGAATATAAGTGAAAATAAGTAAAGGATAATCGGCAAATTGCTGATTATCCTTTACTTATTTTAAGCATATTACACAAAAAACTGTTGCTGTGTGCATGTATGTAATTTGAAAATTCTTCTTTTGATATGTATAGCTCACGTCCCCAGGATGAAATACGTATATATTTATCATCAATACCCGTGGCTGTCACAAAATGAGCTCTGGTGGAGCTTGCCTTTACAAATTCTTCCTTTATTTTACTGTACAAATTTAAATTATTTTTCTGCCAGAAGCAAGGAAAATTAGGGCCTACTGACATTATTACAGGAATGTTTTCCGCAAGCTGTTTTTCAATACGTGAGAAAAATTTCTCTCTTGAGATCAGCCATGAAGCTCTATAGGGCAGTTTGCTGTCCCTAAAAAATAAGTTAAGACCAGCGGTGAGCATAACAGCGTTCATACCGAACTTTGGAATCAGAGGCAAATAATGTCTCTTTAAATATTTGAGAAATTTATTGTATGAACAGATTGAAAGGGGAGAAGAAGACCCAAATTCTCTGAGATATAATATGAGATCTGCTGCGGCTATAATACCACAGCCGCACTTTTGTATAGCAGGGCTGTCAGATAAACTTTGACTGCCACCGTATGTTTTTTCATTTCCGTTTTTAATTGAAATATAGTTATTTTTAAGTTCGGTCATAGTCAGGCCTCCGGATTATATAAATATTATATTCCTTTTTACATAGTTTTTCAATATTGTACAAAATTGTGGTGACAAAATGTGCCTTAACTGATATAATTATTTTATATAATGTGTTCGGAGGCTATTATGACAGATATGTTGGATTTTTTAAGAAACGAAGGAATAGACGAGAGTGTTATAGAAAAAGTTGAAGATTTTCGCAGCAAGTACCCCAACGAAAAGCTACATGAATACCGTGTCCCGAAGCCGAAATTTATGTATTACGGAAAAGATGTCTGGTTAAAGGCCCTTACAGCCCTTATTTCCGGAGAAAATCTTTTGCTTGTGGGGCCTAAAGCCACAGGAAAAAACGTATTGGCAGAAAATTTGGCAGCAGTTTTTAATCGTCCCCAATGGGACATATCCTTTTACCTAAATACAGACGCTGCATCTCTTATAGGCACCGATACATTTAAAAACGGAGAGGTCACTTTGAGACACGGTCCTATTTATCAGTGCGCTGAGTTTGGCGGATTCGGTGTTCTTGACGAAATAAATATGGCAAAAAATGAGTCGCTGGCTGTTTTACATGCAACTTTGGATTTCCGCCGCATTATTGATGTGCCGGGATATGACAGAATAGAGCTTGCACCATGCACAAGATTTATAGCTACTATGAACTATGGTTATGCCGGTACAAGAGAGGTAAATGAGGCCCTTGCGTCCCGTTTTATGGTCATAAACATGCCTGTAATATCTGAGACTGATCTTAAAAAACTGCTGCTTGCTCAGAACAG
Organism: Oscillospiraceae bacterium; assembly: GCA_020025675.1. Lineage (GTDB taxonomy): Bacteria > Bacillota > Clostridia > Oscillospirales > Oscillospiraceae > Limivicinus. The sequence continues at coordinate 16,328 of JAHHRS010000031.1, read as the reverse complement.
CCAACTTAAGGAGGAGTATGCTGAGCAGCTTGCATCATTGTTTCAGGAGATTCGTAAGAAGTGTGACAGCTCTGAGATTTCCACAAAGGCATTGGATCTTCGCGGCCTTCTTGCTTCTGTTCAGCTGGTTCAAAATGGTCTGAGCGTTAAGGAGGCTCTTGAGCTTGGCATTGTAAACAAGTCCTTTGACGACTTTGAACGCCAGCTGGTGTCAGACATTATAGCTGTCCGTATTTCCGATAGTCTTGGAGGTAAGGATATTTTTAAATAAAATGGAAGAGATTTCAGATATTCAAAGAAAGCGAGCCATAAATTTAATATGGAACTCTGCTAAGGATTACAGCTTTGCCCCTGATTTTAAGGCTTACGATAAAAACGGTTTCGCTGATTTGTATTGGAACTGCATAATAGGTGCCGTGCGTCAGCACTATGATTATCCTAAGATTGAAAAGTTATTTGCGTCATTTACCAAATATGAGGATGGCGATACATACGAAAGCCTTTTGTGGCTCGGCCTTGAAAACAGTATTTATCAGAAAGAAGTAGCGGAGCGGCCTGTATTAAAGCAGCTGCGTGAAAAATACGCAAAAAATTTTGTAGATGAATACAGAGGACCGATAGACGATTATAAACTTTATGATTGTCTGGCTCTTGCTCACTATATGCGTGTTTTAGGTATGGAACCAAAGCTCAACAAATACGATATTAAGCTTCTGAATGAACTTGAATTTACGCCTGACATGGATACAGATCAGATAGTCGAGAGGGCAGAGGAGCTTTTTAAACGTTGGTTTCAAATCAGTACTGAGGAGAGGAAGCAGGAGAGACGAAAGAATTTTCTATCCCTTAGACGGCGTAAGCAAACCGGAAACCGAACTCGTTACAGGAAATTCGGTATAGGATTTGCCGATCACCCATCCCATATCTACGGCGGCTCATCTGCTGATGAACAGCACGAAGATGAGGAAATCCGTACCAAGATGACAGCCGAAGAACTCAGAGAGTTTATGTCTGTAAAATACGGTATGCCCATTTATAATCAAGGGCAGATAAATGATATTGAGCGCAGATTATGTAACGGTAATCATACTGACTGCCACCTGCATTTTACTAAAGGAGAGCCGGTAAAGGGGAAAATACAGAACGGTTTTGAGGCTTTGCAAAAGTCTAAGGAAGCGGAACAGAAAAAGAAAAACAGACAGGCATATAAAGACAATCTGGCTCAAAACAGAACAGCTATTTCTAAGCTTGCCGGTAAGATTCAAAACTCTGTTCTTCTTCATCTTCAGCCTTCTCCGGTAAAGTCCAATTCAGGTGCTTTAAACGGCAGTAATGTTTGGAGGGCCTTGTATCTTGAAGATGATAAAGTCTTCATAAAGAATGAGCAGAATGATATGGGCGATCTCAGCGTTGATATACTGCTTGATGCATCCACTTCTCAGAAAAACAGGCAGGAGATAGTCTCAGGTCAGGGATACACCATAGCTGAGGCGCTTACGCGCTGCGGCATACCGTGCAGAGTTATGTCCTTTTGTTCTATGACGGGATACACCATTATGCGCATATACAGGGATTATAACGAGCGCAATAAGAACGACAATATATTTGAATATGTTTCAAATGGGTGTAATAGGGACGGACTTGCTATAAGAGCAGCCCATTATCTTATGAACCAGTCACCCTATGACCATAAAATTCTCATTGTCTTATCAGATGTTAAGCCCAATGACATTAGAAAAATACGCGGAAGCGGTGCTGAGGAATTTATTCCTTATGAAAAACAGGCCGGTATCACAGACACTGCCTACGAGGTGAGAAGGGCACGCTCAGACGGAATTTCCGTTGTTTGCGTATTTACGGGAGAAGATGAAGATGTACCTTCGGCTAAGCTTGTCTATGGCAGGGATTTTGCAAGAATTCAGTCTATGGATAAGCTTGCAGACACGGTCGGTACTCTTATCCAGAATCAAATACGAAACTTGTAATGAAAAAGCTTTCAGTCTTTTAAGACTGAAAGCTTTTTTACAGTTAGAGATTTACTTTGCAAGGACTTTCTTTAGTCTTGCATATCTGGGTAAAGAATTCTCCAGAGGAAGACGGGGTTCACCCTGAATAAGGGGAAGTACATAATTAATGAATTCCTTCTTTACACCGTTGCGCTGGTCGTTTATCCACTCTAACGGGACTTTCTTTTCATAGTTGGCTACGGATTCAAGGGGAATAAGCTCCATAGAGCACTTATAGTTGCCGTTTTCATACTCACGTTTAAAGGCTACCATTTTTCCCGTGACACCGCTAACGGCCTGCTTAACAGCTTCTTTACCTGCTTCACATGCCTCATTAATATCAGTAGCAGAGGCAAGGTGAGCACCGCAGCGCTGGAGAAGGCTTAATTCAACACCTCGAACTTTGGCACCGGTTCTGGCCTTCACTATATCAGCCAGCATAGCGGCCAGACCGCCAAGCTGAGCATGACCGAAACCGTCAGCAGCTGCGGTTTTTGCTTCGGAGACGAAACTGCCGTCAGCGTAGTGAATACCCTCTGATACTGCAACAAATACTTTCCCGGTCTTATTGTAGACATCACTGATGTCATCAAGAAACTTTTCCATATCAAAATCATATTCAGGCAGGTATATAAGATCAGGACCTGAGCCAAACTCAGTGGCGAGAGCGGCACTGGCTGCAAGCCAACCGGCGTGACGACCCATAATCTCAACTATTGTAATCATTCCTGTGTCGTAGACTCTTGCGTCTTTATTCATTTCCATGCATGAAGTTGCAATATATTTTGCAGCACTTGCAAAGCCGGGGCAGTGGTCGGTGCCGAAAAGGTCGTTATCAATTGTTTTAGGTACTCCCATTACGCGGCACTCGTAGCCGACAGATTCCATATAACGGCTTATTTTGTTGCAGGTGTCCATAGAATCATTGCCACCGTTATAGAAGAAATATCTGACATTATATTTTTTAAAAATTTCAAGAATACGCTTATAGTCCGTATCATCTGTCTCCGGATCTGAGATCTTATAACGGCATGAACCCAGCTCAGAAGACGGGGTATGGAGTAACAGCTCTAACTCTTTAGGATCTTCTTCGTTCATAACATAAAGCTTGTCCTCAAGAACGCCCTTAATACCATGGGCGGCGCCGTAAACCGTTGTAATCTCCTGAGCATCAAGCGCAGCCCTTATGACTCCGTATGCACTGGCATTAATAACAGCAGTGGGGCCACCGGACTGACCGAAAATACAGGAACCTATAAGTTTCTCACTCATAAAGTAACTTCCTCTCAAAATTATTTTTAAAAAATGGCTGTTTTGTTTAATGTGCTTATTGATTATGTTACAGATTAAGGATATAATATAAAAGCAGATTTGTAAATATACTAATTGTACAAATTTGAAGATTATAGGTAAGGAGATTTATAATAATGCCTCTTGTGACTACAAAAGAAATGTTTGAAAAAGCATATAAAGGCGGTTACGCAATAGGTGCTTTCAATGTAAACAATATGGAAATTGTTCAGGGAATTACCGAGGCAGCCAAAGAGCTGAATGCACCACTTATTTTGCAGGTTTCCAAGGGCGCCCGCGCATATGCCAATCACACCTATCTTGTAAAGCTTGTTGAGGCAGCTGTTATTGAGACAGGACTGCCGATAGCTCTTCATCTTGACCACGGCAGCAGTTTCGAGCTGTGTAAATCCTGCATTGACGGCGGCTTTACATCTGTCATGATAGACGCTTCCTCTAAGTCTTTCGAGGAGAATATTGCTCTTACCCGTCAGGTAGTAAATTATGCCCATGACCACGGTGTGGTTGTGGAGGCAGAGCTGGGAACTCTGGCAGGCATTGAGGATGAAGTTAATGTTTCTGCTGAGGACAGCTCATACACAAGGCCCGAGGACGTTCAGGAATTCGTTGAGCGTACACAGTGTGACTCTCTCGCAATTGCTATCGGTACCTCACATGGTGCATATAAGTTTAAACCCGGAACCGACCCTAAGCTCAGACTTGACATATTGGAAGAGGTTGAGCGCAGACTTCCCGGCTTCCCCATAGTTCTTCACGGCTCATCTTCCGTTCCGCAGGAATTTGTTAAGATGATTAATGATAACGGCGGCAATATGCCGGGTGCTATCGGTGTTCCGGAAGACCAGCTTCGTATGGCCGCTAAGATGGCTGTTTGTAAGATTAATATTGACTCTGACCTTCGTCTTGCCATGACAGCCAGTATTAGAAAGTACTTTAATGAGCATCCTGATCACTTTGACCCCCGTCAGTATCTAGCACCGGCACGTGATGCAATAAAGCAGATGGTAAAGCATAAAATTGTGGATGTTTTGGGCTGCGACGGAAAGGCCTGAATTTAAGCTATAAAATCTAAAAGGAGGTGGCAAATTTGAGCAAAAAGCCCCAGCATGCAAAACACGCCGCTGAGAAGACTTCATCTTTAAAAATTACCTGGCCTAAAAAGAGTAAAGACCGGGAGTATGAAACGGAAGTTGAGTCAGTAGAGTATTCATCTGAAAATGAGCCGGAGGCCGGAAAAAGTGTAAGGAATATAAGTTCCTTTGCTAAACATAATTCTCATGCTGACAGCATTTTAGATAATATACTGCTTATCAGGCTGGTTATTGCCTCAGTTATATTTGCGGTGTCCCTTATTATAAAGATGCCAAATTTTGCGAGAATTATTCTCCTTGTTCTTGTTTCTGCTGCGGCCGGATATGATATTTTTCTAAATGCAGTCAGTTTGGTTCAAAAGGGCGAATATTTTGCCACCTCTGTCGTTGTATGCTTTGTAACAATCGCATCCTTCTTTATAGGCTTTGGCGTGGAAGGTGCGGCGCTTATATTGCTTTATCAAATTGGGTTACTTCTTATTAAATTTACCATTGAAAAAACAAGAAAATCTGCACAGGATCTTCTTCGTTATCAGGATGAAGAGACAGTAAGAAGGTATTCAGAGCTTATAAAGCAGGATAATGTAGGCCATATGGAAATCGAGGACACCATGAGATACAGCTCAGGCTCGATTTTAAAGCTGGCCATGGTTTTCGCTGTAATCTATGCAATTGCGTTGCCTCTTGTTACAAGCTATGGTTTCATTGTTTCTGTTCACAGAGCTTTAATGATTATTCTTATAGCTACACCTGTTTCAGTAGTTGCGGCAATGCCCGTTACAGGTATTGTAGGATTGTGTTACAGTGCACAGCAGGGTGTCCTTTTTAAAGATGCTGAAGCACTTGAAAAAGCCGGAAGGACAAATGTTGCTGTTATTGATAAAGCTGGTGTGTTCACCGAGGAAACTCCTCATGTTGTCTCTGTTAGCTCCGATATTATTGATAGAGACACATTTATGAATTTTGCTTCTCATGCGCTTTATTATTCAGAGCAGCCTCTTGCAAAAGCTGTGGCTGCAATTAATAATCAGGAATACAGATTAGAACTTATAAGCGATTTTACAGATATACCAGGATGTGGCGTTGAGCTTAAAATAGGCGGAGCACCGGTTACGCTTGCTATAAGAGATTTTTTTATAAAAAGGGGAGTACAGCCACCTCAGGATAATAATGAGGACACTAACGGTCAGGTATTCTACATGACTGTTTCTGACAGGTTTGTAGGTAAGATTATACTTTCCGATGATATAAATAGTGAAGCTTTTGACCTAAGTTCAGGTATAAATGATCTGTGCCTTAACAGGTGCATTCTTGTAACCGAAGATGGGGAAGAGGAGAGCCAGCGCTTTGCCTATGAGCTGTCATTGAATGAGGTCGTTTCCGGCTGTGACACCGAGAAAAAGTTGAAGCTTATTAACGATTTGAAGCAGGATAGAAGTAACCATGTTCTTTATGTATATTCAAATGGTTTTCAGTCTCATTCTCAAGCAGACGTTGATATGCGTGTTGGAAAGAAGGCAAAGTTTGCTGACGCACAGGTTAAACCTGATTATGTGGCAAATATTCCATTTGCTATTCAGGTCAGCAGACGTACAAAAGAAGTTGCAATTTCAAATGCGCTCTTTGCCTTTATAGTTAAGTCCATTTTAATATTTCTGAGTATAATCGGATATTGCAATATTTGGTTTGCGATATTTATTGATATGGCAGCAGCACTTGCAACTGTTCTCAACTCCATAAGAGTTACAAGTGAGTCGTTGGTAAAAAAATATAAACGCTGAATAGAGTTTTATATGTGATAAAATCCGCCGTTTAACGGCGGATTTTAATTTTTTTAGTTATAACAGTAAATTAAGTTTTAGTTGACATAATACAATATTTGATTTATAATAAAACACAGTGTCAGGGAAGGACGTTTACCTGATTATTAAATTTCGTACCTAAGTTCGCATAATATAGATTAAGCGAACTCGGCTCAAGGGAATGAACGAATCTTAAGCTACAAAGTGATATATCTATTATAGCAGCTTTGAAAATTTGATTTTAAGATTTTAAGCCGTATTTATTAGGCTTTTAAAAGGAGTCAATTATGAATTTTGAACAGATTTCAGATGCACCGGACATTTTAATGGAATTTCTTGAATATCACTCCACAGTCCGTGGTCATTCTGATCTAACTGTCACAGGATATTACATGGATTTGAAGATTCTTTTTCGTTTTATTAAACGGCGCCGAGGCCTTGTACCTAAAAATATACCGTTTAATGAAATTGACATAAGTGATGTTGATTTGGAGTTTATTAAATCAATAAAAATTGAAGAGTTATACCGCTACCAATCTTTTTCGCCTGAAATGCTAAACTCCCCTAATTCCCTATCGGCTGCCAGCCGCTGCCGCAGGACATCATCTGTAAAATCGTTCTATAATTATTTATGCAACAAAAGGCACCTGCTTGAAAACAACATATGTCAAGAATTGGATATGCCAAAGCGTCAGGCATCTTTACCAAGATATTTGGAGGAATCGGAATGTGAAAGATTGCTTTGTGCCTGTGAAGGGCCATTTTCAGAGCGAAATTACTGTATTTTAATGCTGTTTATGTCTTGCGGCCTTCGTGTCTCCGAGCTTGTTGCATTAAATATAACTGATATTTATGAAGACCATGTGAGAGTTCTTGGAAAAGGAAACAAAGAACGTATAGTTTATTTTGCAGAGGGATGTCGTGAAGCCGTTGATGATTATCTTGCAGTTAGAAATGACGAGAAATTAAGTTCATCGGATAAAAATGCTTTATTTATAAGCCGTAACAACAGGCGCATTACCGTACGAGCTGTTGAGAAAATGGTGGATAAGACCTTGCTTGCGGCAGGGCTTGATGCGGAGCACTTTTCACCTCATAAGCTGCGCCATACTGCAGCTACACTTATGCTTAAAAACGGTGTTGATACAAGAGCTTTACAGGAAGTTCTTGGACATAGTAATTTGAATACTACGCAAATTTACACACATATAGACAATGCTTCGCTTCACGAGGCGGCCAGTGCAAACCCCATAGGCCGTAAAAAGAAGGATGAAATTGAAAAATAAAGCCTGAAATTTTATTGCAACATAAAAAAATGGAACGTTTTAAAGCGTTCCATTTTATTTTTCCATAATCGGAACCGCACCGCCAATATCAAAAATTGGCAGGTTAGTTAGGTAGAGCGGTTCAACGTTTTTTTCTTTTAGAAAATTTAAAATATTGATTTTATCCGGATGTGAGTCCAGAAGGCCTGTAAAACAAAGTTTGCTTTCCGAAATTTTAAAACTTGCTCCTCCTAAAAAGCCATACTGATACCCCGGCAGCTCCACATATCCTTGCGTTACTAAAAGAGCATCCTTACCTGATGCGACTGCGGCTTTATATATTCCTCTGTCCGCTGTTATTATCGAATTTTCGTCTACAATACATATAGAGCATCGGGAGTATCCCTGTTTTGCAGTTATTAAGAGCCGTTCTCCTGTCTTAGCAAAAAAGTTCACTATATCCGGACTTGTGGAATTATTGCAGTAGATAATGGTATTGCCAAAGGCGCAGCCATTCAGCGCAGCATCAAGCGGATATTTTTTCCCTTGCTTTACATCCAAAAAATGATTTTTAAACCCTGATTCTGTTAATCTTTTACTAAAAACCGTATTTTTAAGATAGGGTGCCAAAAAGATGTCCGTTCCTCCCGGATGAAAAACAGATAAATCAGCATGACCTGATAGCCTTTCATCCACGGACAAATTATTTGGAACATATATAGGCAAAATATTCAGTGACTTAAGGGAATTATCCAATATATCCGCATATTTTTCGCCAATTACGATCTTATCACAATTTACAGGCAAATTTGCCTTTTCGACAGCCTTACTCATTTTTACCTAAGGAGGCCCCAATGGCTTCGCTTATATTTCTGACTTTTATCAGCTTTAAGCCATTAAAACTGCCTATATCATCTCTTATATTGGATGGAATAATACAGCGTGTAAATCCCAGACGTGAAATCTCTGACAGTCTCTGATTTAATAAGCTAACACTGCGAATTTCTCCCGAAAGGCCCACCTCGCCAATTGCCGCTAAATCAGCCCCCAAAGGTCTATCCAAAAAGCTTGAGGCAATAGCCAGAATTGTGGCAAGGTCTGCTGCCGGCTCATCAAGAGAAAGCCCTCCGATAACATTTATGTATGAGTCACAATTACCGACCGGCATTCCCCCGCGCTTTTCGAGAACTGCCAATAGCATGGCAGAGCGGTTATAATCAATACCGTTTGAACGTCTTGCTGCATTATAGCCGCTTCCTGGGCTAACAAGAGCCTGAACCTCAGCAAGAATGGGCCGTGTACCTTCAATGACACATGCAACGCATGTACCCGGACAGTTTTCCGGTCTGCCGGAAAGCAACATTTCAGATGGGTTTTCTACGCACTTCAGACCCTTTTCCGCCATTTCAAAAACGCCTATTTCGTTTGTAGAACCAAAACGGTTTTTGGCAGCTCTCAGTATTCTGAAGCTGGTGCTTCTTTCACCCTCAAAATACAAAACGCAGTCTACCATGTGTTCCAGAACTTTAGGGCCTGCAATGCTGCCTTCTTTGTTTATATGTCCGACAACAAAAACTGTAAGACCTTTGTCTTTAGCCGTGCGCATTATCCGCATTGTACATTCACGTACTTGAGTAATGCTGCCGGGAGCTGAGCTTATATCAGCATCCGAGATGGTTTGAACAGAGTCTATGATTACAATTTCGGGAGACAATTCCTGAATGCAGTTAAGAATATTATCCATATCAGTTTCAGCCAGTACATAGAGCTCGTTGTTCTGAACTCCAAGTCTTGTGGCTCTCAGCTTTAACTGACGCTCACTTTCTTCTCCTGTAACATAGAGAATTTTTCTGTTGCTTGCTTCCCTGCCACACATTTGCAAAAGCAGTGTAGACTTACCTATGCCGGGAGCACCGCCTACAAGTACCAATGAACCCTCCACAGCGCCGCCGCCAAGTACTCTGTCAAACTCACTTATTCCGGTAGAAAAGCGAATTTCGGAGCTTGTGTCAAGATCTGACAGCTTTTTAGGGGCTTGAGCATGGAAAATGCCTGTGCTGCGCTTCTGATTTGATTTTCCTTCAAGCTTAACTTCTTGCAGTGTGTTCCAAGTACCGCAGGCAGGACATTTTCCCGCCCAGTTGGCAGTCTCATTACCGCATTCCGAACACACATATACAGTCTTTTGTTTTGCCATATTTTTTCTCCGTTTTTATCAGACAGAATTTATAAATTGCAGATAGGAGCTCATAAGCACAGATGCAAAGGCTGTTTGATATTCCTTGCTGCTCAGTTTTTCCAAATCCGAAAAATTAGAAATAAAACCACACTCAACCAAAATGGCGGGACATGTAACATTTGAAGTTATGTACAAACTCTTTGGCGCAGGCTCAAGAACCCGCCGATTTTCCGGTTCAAGGAAATTTATAATGTTATTATGACTAAGCTCTCCGAAAGTGCGGCTGCCATCACTTTTTGCATACATTACTTGAGCCCCGCATGGCTGAGAGGTCGGGTAGCAATTTTGGTGTATACTTACTAAAACGGCGTTACGAGCCGAATTTGCAAGTTCGGTTCTGTATACAAGCTCTTCGTGCTCACTATATGATTTTACATCTGTTCTCATGCTGTCATCAACTCTTGTCATAACGGTATTAATACCTACGAAATCGCCAAGCTTCTGCAGCTTCAGACCGATAGCAAGGTTGAGATCGCTCTCCTTTACCCCGTTTAACGCAATAGCACCCCCATCTATGCCACCATGTCCGGGGTCTATTACAAGACAGAATTTTTCCTCTTCAGGCTTAAAGCTCTCCTTGACCATCATGTTATATGAAGTCAGAATCAACATAATCACTGATAGAGTGACAAGAATCCATGAAATAAAGCCGCTTAAATTTTTGATTTTAAATGTACAAAACATCTGCATACCTCAAAAAATGGGGCTGAGAATATTATAAATGCTCAGCCCCTCCAAGTCAATGCTCATACTGTATTCACAGGAGAATACATATAAGTCCCCCACTGCCTTCATTTATTATGCGCTGTAACGTGCTCCTGAGTTTTAGCTTAGCGTTTTCTGGTAAAGCTTCAATTTTAGAGCTTAATCCCTCTTCAGCTATGTCATATAGAGATTTGCCGAATATATTTGACTGCCAAATACGATTAACATCTCCGTCAAAGCCTTGTAGCAGGAAGTTTATTATATCTTCTGAGGCAGTTTCACCGCCAATGGCAGGAGTTACCTCAGTTTCTACGTTTGTCATAAGCATGTGTATCGCCGGGGCATTTGCTTTAAGACGTACTGAATATTTACCCCCCTGCTTTACTATCTGCGGCTCTTCTAAACGCATTTGCGAAGAATCCGGCATAACAACACCGTAACCTTTTTCCCGTACGTCCTGGAGCGCTTGCCGCAGTCTGTCGTAGTCTGATTTTATAAGACTCATTTCAGCAAGGGTAGAAATAAGGTCTCCGTCATTCTTTATTTCTATTCCGGTCTGTTCGCTAATTGTATTATAGTACAGCGCTCTGGGCAGCTGTATATCCACAGTTACAGCACCGCTTCCCAAATCTTTATTTATGATTTCAGATGACTTTACTTTTTCGCAATCAGAGAATACTTTCAGCGCATTTACGCAATCTTTGATTTTTACTACATTGCCGAAGCTTTCCTGAATATTGGAAAATATTTCTGATTTAAGATCATTATCACTGTTTAATGCGTCAAGCCATTCAGGCATGTAAAATCCAAGAGATTTAAGGGGAAATTCCATAAGCACAGACTGCATAATCCCTGCTACATCTTCTTCACTCAGCTTAAGACAGTTTACGGGCATACATTCTACAGAAAACTTTTCAGATATTTCAGCAGCAATAGCCAAGGCACTTTCAGACTGAGGATTTACACTGTTTAAAAGTACGACAAACGGTTTGCCTATACTTTTAAGCTCCAGAATGACACGCTCTTCAGGTTCTATGTATTTTTCTCTGGGAATGTCGCAAACTGTTCCGTCTGTTGTAACCACAATCCCAATAGTAGAGTGCTCCGCAATTACCTTGTGAGTGCCTTTTTCTGCGGCATCGGCTATCGTAACTTCATGGTCAAACCAAGGCGTTGTTACAAGCCTCTCACTGCCGTCTTCATACTGACCTGATACTCCGTCAACCATGTATCCGACACAGTCCACCAGACGAACAGAGAGCTGTGTATGTCGATCCAGAGAAATGTTTACTGCATCCTCAGGTACAAATTTGGGCTCTGCTGTCATTATGGTTTTGCCTGAGCCGCTCTGCGGCAGTTCATCCTTTGCTCTTTCACGCATATATGTGTTGTCGATCTGAGGGATAACCATGGTCTCCATAAAACGCTTTATAAAGGTGGATTTCCCTGTCCTCACAGGTCCGACAACTCCAAGCATGAAAGCTCCGTCTGTTCGTGCCGCTATATCGCGATAGATATTAGTTCCTGTCATATAAATAAGCCTCCGCTCTCATGTTCTCGTTTGTACGAGTTTATGAAAAGCGAAGGCAGTTTATGACAAGCCACTCAGACAAAGTCTATTATTGCGTGATGCAGTTTTGAAACGATAAACTCTACCTGAGGAAATGCCGATGAAAGTCTATCTGCAAGAACAGGGATAACAGGATTTTCGGTATAAAAATGGTCCCCGTCTATCAGGTTTATTCCAAGCTCCTGAGCTCTCAGAAACTGGTGATATTTTATGTCAGCTGTAAGATAGGTATCACAGCCCTTATTAAAAGCAGAATCTATTGAGTCTCCGCCGGAGCCCCCCATGACAGCGATCCTTTTAACAGGTTTACCTGCATCGTAATATCTAAGTCCCTTAGCATTCAGCGCCGCCTTGCACAGTATTAAAAAATCCTTAAAAGCAATATCACTGTCAAATTCGCCTATTCTGCCGCAACCGTCCTCATCAACGCAATCAGTTCCTTCAGCACCCATAAGGGATAAAAGAATATCGTTCACCCCCCCTTTGGCTATATCGAGATTTGTGTGCATACATATTGCAGCTATGTTTTTTTCGGCCATTTTAAGGGCTTTACTGCCGTAACTGCTATCAGTAAGAGCACGCAACGGGGTAAAAATCAGCGGATGGTGGGAGACTATAAGCTCAGCTCCCAGCATTTCAGCTTCAGAAATTACCTCATCGGTTATATCAAGACTGAGCAAAACTTTTTTAACTTCTCTATCGGATCTTCCCACAAGAAAACCGGCATTATCAAAATCAAGCTGACTTTCAATCGGGGCAAGTTCACAAAGGTTATTATATATATCGGAAACAGTGGTCACTTTTTCATCTCCTTTAACTGAAATAATATTTCAGAATACAGCTTTATTTTTGCTTTATACGGTTCTGATCCCGTTTTTTTAAGACCGTCGAGCGTTTTTTCAAAACGGTTTATCTGAATTTGCAGTATGTCATTAAAAAGAGGATTCTCGCATACAAGTTCATATTTACCGGTGTATATTTCTCCGTCATTCAAACTTTGCATCCCTCCGAAACGGGCACATATTACCTGATACACCATACCACTGTCTCTAACTAAATCTTCTGCTTCAATAGTAAACCCGTTGTTGGTAAGCCAGTACCTTAAAATTTCAGATTTTTTCATTGGCTGCAAAATAAGCTTATATTTTGAGTCCATGCACCACTCGGCTCTATCGAGAATACCGCAAATATTATCCCCGCCCATACCTGCAATAACTATGGTGTCAATCCGGTCATCAGGGCACAGTTCCAGCCCGTCACACAGAATAAAATTAATTCTGTCCGTAAGACCAGAGTGTTCAGCTGTGTGCTTTGCGGAACTCAAAGGACCTTCCCTTAAATCTGAGGCAAAGATATTTCCTGAATAACCGTTTAGAGCCATAAAAGCGGGAAGATAGCCATGATCTGTACCTACATCTATAAAACCGGAGCCTTGTTCTATATACTCCGCTATTTTTTTAAGTCTTTTATTCATAAAGGCACCTATAAAAATTAAAAGCCGGAATTACTCCGGCTTTTCACATAAATTTATTCTCAAAGTGTGAGAAGATAGGCGTTAAGGCCGTCTAAAAATTCGTCGGGATCAACACCGTGAACAGCACATGCCTGCTCAACTGTTTCACCACTGGATAGGGCACAACCCATGCAGTGCATACCAATGGACTGAAATGCGGGCATAGCTTCAGGGCAATTGGCGACAATTTCAGAAATAAGAGTTTCTCTTGTAATTTCCATTAAATTCACCTCATAATAAAATACATAAAAGATTGGGGCGCCTAAGCGTCCCAATCTTTCTTTTGCATTAATTCAGGACTGCTGCTATATTACTGCTGCTCCTTCATCTTTGCGAAGCACTCGCTGCAGTATACAGGACGGTCGGATTTGGGCTCGAAAGGAACTCTTGCCTCTCCGCCGCATGCAGCACAGGTAGCAGTAAAGTACTCACGGGGACCACGAGCAGCGTTTTTGCGTGCATCACGGCATGCTTTGCAGCGCTGGGGCTCATTCTGGAAGCCGCGCTCTGCGTAGAATTCCTGCTCACCGGCGGTGAAAACGAACTCTTTACCACACTCTTTGCAAACTAAGGTTTTGTCTTCGTACATTTTGAATCCTCTCTTTGATTGTATGCCTGTCGGCTGTATTTGCGTTCAGCTATCGCTGATATCGCCTAATTTGGGGTTCCGCGCCAACTTGCGCCTTATTCGCTGCACAGCATTATCAATGGATTTTTCATCTTTTCCAAGCTTTGCGGCTATCTCACGATAGGAAAGCCCGTCAAGATATTCATTGAGAACTGCTCTTTCAAGATCTGAAAGGCACTGCGAAAAAACGCAATAAAGTTCTTCCTTGCTCTCTCTGGCCAGAACCATGTCCTCCGGACTGCGCCGGAAAACTTCTGGAGCCGCCGACAATTGCGTACTGGAATTCTCGGAGAGTTGCTCATATGACATTCCATCATTGAGCGGAAAATGCTTCAAACGGGATGCGGATTTGACAGCTGAAAGAAGACGCATTTTAATGCAATGCTCGGCAAATGTATAAAATGAGGAGCCTGCATCAGGATTAAACTGCCTTATAGCAGAAAGCAAACCAAACATGCCCTCCTGAATAAGATCCTCGCTATCCCCTCCCGAAAGGAATAAGGGGCGAGCACAAGCCCTCACAAGACGCATATAACGCTTAGCAAGTGCCTCCTCTGCCAATCTGTCACCGTTAACGGCAAGATTTTGGAGCTGTTCATCATTAATTGTAGCGTAATCAATCATATCTATAAATGCTTTGTCAAATTATTTATATATATTATACAACAACATGCTATAATGTCAATAGAATTTTTATGAGTTTTGGGCTTTTTCGCAAAAAAATTTTAAATATCCATTTGCTGCTGCCCCATGTACTCTATTCCCAGATGTTCATATGCTTTTCTTGTTACACATCGGCCTCTTGGAGTCCTGGTTAAGAATCCTCTTTGCAGAAGATATGGTTCATAAACATCCTCTAAAGTTACCGCTTCTTCGTTAATTGTTGCAGCCAAAGTCTCAAGACCGACCGGGCCGCCGTTATAAAATTCTATAATACTTCTGAGCATTCTCCTGTCAAGAGCATCCAAACCCAGTTTGTCCACTTCAAGACTTAAAAGCGCTTTATCTGCTACTTCTCTTGTAATTACTCCGTTAGAGCGGACCTGTGCAAAGTCCCTTACACGTCTTAAAAGGCGGTTTGCTATTCTGGGCGTACCTCTTGAACGTGAGGCTATTTCCAGTGCACCCTCAGGCTCAATTTCAACATCCAAAATCTTTGCAGAACGTTCCACTATCTGCTTCAATTCTTCATCTGAGTATAGCTCCAGTCTGAGTGTTACACCGAAACGATCACGAAGAGGTGCTGTGAGCTGACCGGAACGGGTAGTGGCTCCTATAAGGGTAAAGTGAGGCAAGTCAAGATGAATAGAGTTTGCAGAAGGCCCTTTCCCTAAAATTATATCTATGGCATAGTCTTCCATAGCCGGATACAAAATCTCTTCGTAGGCACGGTTTAGACGGTGTATTTCATCTACAAAAAGAATGTCACCTTCATTTAAATTCGTAAGCATTGCCACCAGATCACCGGGCTTTTCTATTGCCGGGCCGGAAGTGATGCGCATGTTTACGCCCATCTCGTTTGCGATAACAGCGGCAAGAGTGGTTTTACCAAGACCGGGTGGGCCATGAAGCAGAACATGGTCTAAGGACTCCCCTCTCATTTTTGCCGCATTTATAAAGACATAGAGATTATCCTTTGCCTTTTGCTGGCCTATATATTCATTTATAGTCTGCGGTCTGAGTGACCCCTCGCCCTTGTCTTCGGAAAGATTCAGGGCGCTGGTAATTACTTCGTTCTCAGCCTCTTCCGAAAAATTGATACTCATTTATACATCCTCTTAATTAACCATTTGCTTTAACACAGCCTTAATAATTTCCTCGGCAGTCATACCCGAGGTGTCGAGCTTTTTTAAGACAGGGCCAACATCAGCGCTGGTATAGCCAAGCACTCCGAGAGCTGTGAGAGCGTCGGACACATTGGAACTGCCGGCCTGTAATGCAGCAGGCATCTGAGGAATGCCGGCATCTATGGAGCTGAATTCCTTAGAAATCTTATCCTTGAGTTCAAGAATAATGCGCTGTGCAATCTTCTTTCCTATACCGGGGGCAACTGTGAGCGCCTTTGCATCATCATTCATTATGGCAATGGCCAGATTATCCGGGCTGCTGTGTGAAAGTATGGATATGGCGGCTTTCGGACCTACACCGGAGACTGACAGGAGCATTTCAAAACAGCGTTTCTCTGATTTATCGGAAAA
>JAHHRS010000030.1 GCA_020025675.1 Oscillospiraceae bacterium | reverse complement strand
CCGGTGGGCATAAGGCGTTGTGCAAATTCCGCCGAAAACTGCCTGCCGTGAACACTGTGGGTTTTCCAGTTCCCGCTGATTATCATATTTTCGCCCGGACAAATATACGGAAAATAACCCACAACAGTTTGAAGCTCCCCGTTTTCATCGCACAGGCGGAGAACGGTATATCCGTTCTCCTCATTCTTATAAATAACAGAGTCCACAGTACCCGTCAATTCAACTAATTCATTTTCCTGCTCCATTCCTGTTTTCTCCGTTCCCGTCATTTTATTTACAGCAAAGGCTTTAAAAACCGGCCTGTGTAGCTTCTCTCGCACTTGGCGCAGTCCTCAGGAGTGCCTGCAAACACAAGCTCTCCGCCTTCGTCTCCGCCTTCCGGTCCCAAGTCTATAATATGGTCAGCCACTTTAATAACATCCAGGTTGTGCTCTATGACCACCACAGTATTTCCGGCATCTACAAAGCGGTTTAAAATATCTATAAGTCTGTGAACGTCAGCCACATGAAGTCCGGTGGTAGGTTCATCCAGAACATAGACCGTGTTTCCCGTACTGCGTTTTGAAAGTTCGGTTGCAAGTTTCACTCTTTGTGCTTCCCCGCCGGAAAGAGTTGTACTGGACTGTCCCAGACGCACATATCCAAGTCCCACGTCGTATAAGGTTTGCAGTTTTTTTATTATCTTAGGCTGATTTGCAAAAAATGTACAAGCTTCCTCCACTGTCATTTCCAGCACATCAGCTATATTTTTGCCTTTATATTTTACCTGTAAAGTCTCTCTGTTGTAGCGCTTTCCTCCGCATACATCGCAGGGAACATATACATCCGGCAAAAAGTGCATCTCAATCTTCACAAGTCCGTCTCCTGCGCAGGCCTCGCAGCGGCCGCCACGGACATTAAAAGAAAATCTGCCCTGATTATAGCCTCGCAGCTTTGCATCCTGAGTAGACGCAAAAAGTTCACGAATATCGTTAAAAACCCCGGTATATGTGGCAGGGTTTGACCTTGGGGTTCTGCCGATAGGACTCTGGTCAAGACAAATGACCTTATCTATATTCTCAAGCCCCTCTATCCCGTCGGATTTACCGGGTCTTACTTTTACCTTGTTTTTTTCCGCTGCCAAAGTCTTATACAGGATTTCGTTTATAAGCGAAGATTTGCCGCTGCCTGAAACGCCTGTAACGCAGACAAGCTTTCCCAGCGGTATTGTCACGTCTATACCTTTAAGATTATTTTCCCTTGCATTTTTTATAATAAGCTGCTTGCCGTTACCCTGACGTCTTTCTTCAGGTACAGGTATTTTCTTTTTTCCGCTGAGATACTGTCCTGTAATTGAGTTTTCGCAATTACAAATATCTTCAACGCTTCCGGCACATACAAGCTCTCCGCCCTTTACTCCTGCTCCCGGTCCTATATCCACCACAAAATCCGCAGCTCTTATTGTGTCCTCATCGTGTTCTACAACCACCACGGTATTGCCTAAATCCCGCAGCTGTTTGAGAGTGGCAAGAAGTCTTTCATTGTCTCTCTGGTGCAGGCCGATACTTGGCTCGTCAAGAATATAAAGGACACCCATAAGGCTGGAACCTATCTGAGTTGCAAGGCGAATTCTCTGACTCTCGCCGCCGGACAAAGTGGCAGCGCTGCGTGACAGTGTCAAATATCCAAGACCCACGCTCTTCAAAAAACTCAGTCTGGATTTTATTTCTTTTATAATACGCTCTGCAATTATCATGTCTTTCTCGCTGAGCTGGAGATTATCCATAAACTCTATGGCCTTAGTAACGGAAAGCTCCGTAAACTCAGCAATATTTAGCCCGCCCACAGTAACTGCCAAAGCAGATTTTTTAAGCCTCTTTCCATCGCAGTCATGGCACGGTATCTTTGACATGCAATCTTCAATTTCAGCCCTCATAGCCGGGCTTTGAGTCTCCTTGTATCGCCGCTCAAGGTTATTAACTATTCCTTCAAATTCCCTTTTTATAACTCCGAAGCCCTGATTTTTTTCATATCTAAGCTCTAAAGCCTCGCCCTTGGTTCCGAAAAGGATGGCATCTACTGCTTCCTTTGGAATATCTTTTATCGGGTCTGTAAGCTTAAAACGGTATTTTTTAGCCAATGCCTCAAAATACATTTTTGATATAGTATCCCCTCTAACATTACTCCAGCCGGAAGCGCTTATAGCACCGTCCATAATGCTCAATTCAGGATTAGGGATTATTAGGTTAGGGTCCACCAGCATCTGCATACCAAGACCCGTACAAGTGGGACATGCACCCTGAGGACTGTTAAATGAAAAGAGTCTGGGTGTCAGTTCTTCAATAGAAATGCCGCAGTCATCGCATGCGTAATTCTGAGAAAAGACCAGCTGCTTTTCCTGAGAAACAAGGTCTACATACAATATGCCGCCTGAAAGAGAAAGAGCTGTCTCTGCCGAATCTGTAAGCCTGCGCTCTATATCAGGCTTTATTACAAGCCTGTCTACAACGATTTCTATATTGTGCTTTTTATTTTTTTCAAGCTTTATTTCCTCGGAAAGGTCGTAAATAATTCCGTCTGCTCTGACCCTTACATATCCGGATTTCTTTGCATCCTCAAAAACCTTGACATGCTCGCCTTTGCGGCCTCTGACAACCGGAGCCAAAATCTGAACTTTGGTTTTTTCAGGCAGCTCCATTATTCTGTCTACTATCTGATCTATGCTCTGCTGTTTAATCTCTTTTCCGCACTTGGGGCAATGGGGCACACCCACTCTGGCCCAGAGAAGTCTGAGATAGTCGTATATTTCTGTTACAGTTCCTATTGTAGATCGGGGATTTTTTGAAGTTGTCTTCTGGTCAATGGATATTGCGGGAGATAGCCCCTCAATATAGTCTACATCCGGCTTATCCATCTGTCCAAGAAACATCCTTGCATATGAACTTAGGCTCTCAACATACCTTCTCTGTCCTTCCGCATATATGGTATCAAATGCAAGGCTTGACTTGCCGCTTCCCGAAAGGCCGGTAAACACCACCAGCTTATCCCGTGGAAACTCTAAATCTATATTTTTAAGATTATTTTCTCTTGCGCCCTTTATCGAAATGCTGTTTTGCATATATAAGTTCTATCCCTCCGAAGCAATATCTGCCGTCTTTCCTTCGGTTAGCATAATAAGATCATTTGGAGATAGCTCCACCTGATATCCTATTTTGCCCGCACTCACCATAACGGTTTCATGTTCTATTATGCTGCTATGATAGACAGTTATATACCTTTTTTTCATTCCGATGGGAGAACATCCGCCGCGAACATATCCCGTAAGGGCATTTATCTCATTAACATGTACCATAGCCATGTTTTTTTCACCAACAGCCTTTGAAGCCTGTTTAAGTTCCAGTTTCATAGCCACAGGTATAACAAAAACATATACTTTTTTGCTCGCCCCCTGTGCAACCAGAGTTTTAAATACCTGTGCCGGATTCTGCCCGCATATTTCAGCAACCCTGACTCCGTCCACAGCCTCATCGCCGTGGGCATATTCATGGGCTGTGTATTTAATTTTTTTCTGTTCCAAAACACGCATTACATTTGTTTTAAATTCTGCCATTGTTTAGCCTCCGGCTATTATAATTAGTTCATTATACTCTAAATTTATACTTTTTTCAACCGTAAGCTCTGCAGATAAGGTCAAAAAGAGCAGACAGATGCTCTCAGCCTCTGTCCGCCTTAAAATAAATTATTTATTCAGTTGGAAACGAGCAAGTATATTTTCTATACTGCTCTCCAAAACTTTTATAAACCGCTCTTTTGTCTCATCATCCGGTACAGGCATTCCCAGATCCATCCACTGAGCTATAAGACCCACTATTGTATTTGGGTAAAGATCTACAATAAACTCGAAATCTTTCCTGTCTATATTCCGCCCGTCAGAGACGAGAACGGAAAAACTGTGAATACAGCCTTTGAGCCTGTCAGTTAGAAACTTCAGCATACCGTTTCTGCTGTTAGAATTATACACATTCAGCGCAAAGGTCCTGTTTTCCTGAAGATAGTCAAAAAATACCATTACATCCTCACGCCATGTCTCACGTTTGACTTCTTTAGGTAAAACCCTGTTGGCGTCTTCCTCAAAAACCCACTCCAAAAGATCGTAGACATCATCAAAATGGTAATAGAAAGTCTGTCTGTTGACGTTACATATACCCACAAGGTCTTTAACAGTGATCTTATTAATTGGTTTAACATTCATCATCTGTTTAAGTGCGCGACCCAAAGCTTCCTTTGTTGATGTAGCCATACTCACACCTCCAGTTTTATGACATATTATACCACGTTCTTGAACTAAACGCAAAAGTTTTTTTACCCTATTATTGTTTTTTTGACAATAATCTCCGTAAATTATTTTTTCCCGCTGTATTTAACTTACATGTAAAAACACGTCAATTGCAAAAGATATGCTAATATTTTTTTATTGTATCATTGAAAGACAGATTTTTTAAATTATTAAAATAAAATTCAGTATGTCCGGTCAGCACGTTTAATAATAAAACCCTATGGCCGGAATTTGAAAAATCATAACTCCACGCCATAGGGCTTTCTGTTAAACTCTGCTGTTCAGTTATTTCTAAACCTTGAGAGAAAGTCACGGGTTTCCTGCTTCTGAGCCGCTCCAAATATTCTTTCAGGGCTTCCCTGTTCGCAAATAACGCCTTTATTCATATAGACAACTTTATTGCTTACGTCTCTTGCAAATTCCATTTCATGTGTAACCACCAGCATAGTCATGCCGCCGGAGGCAAGGGAACGCATAACATTCAAAACTTCGCCAACCATTTCAGGGTCAAGGGCTGAGGTAGGTTCATCAAACAGTAAAACCTCGGGATTCATAGCCATTGCTCTTGCTATTGCCACCCTCTGCTTCTGTCCGCCTGAGAGCTGTCTCGGCTTTGCGTTTATATACGGAGCCATTCCGACTTTTTCGAGGAATTTCATTGATTCGGCCTTAGCCTCATCCTTGCTTTTCTTCAGGACCTTTACCTGACCTACTATGCAGTTATCAAGAACTGTCATATTGTTAAAGAGATTAAAAGATTGGAAAACCATTCCTACTTTTGCTCTGTATGCTGCGGCTTTCACCTTTCTGTCCAGAACATTCTCTCCGTGATACAGGATTTCACCGGAATCCGCAGTTTCAAGAAGGTTTATGCAGCGAAGAAGAGTGGATTTACCGGAGCCTGATGCCCCGATTATACTAATGACATCTCCTGTTTCAACGGAAAAATCTATATCCTTTAAAACTTCATGTTGTCCGTAGCTCTTTGAAAGATGCTTTATATCCAAAATTTTTTCTTCCACTTCAGCTGCCTCTCCTTTCGCCGAATTCCCTGTTCCGCTCCTCAAAGGGAGTTCCCGGGTGATTGTAAGTACCTGCCGCCATAACCAGCTGATCATCAGCCGCCAGCTCATAGCTGTTTTCTCCGTCAAGCTTCTTTTCTATCCACCGAAGGATAAAAGATGCAATAAGAGTCATTGTAAGATAGCCTATCATTTCTATTGTGGCAGACGGGAAATACAGATAGGTATTGCCCACAGCCGCTTTATGAACTGCAAAAAATTCTGTAAAGCCGATAATAAACATGACAGATGTATCTTTAATATTAATTATAAAGTTGTTGCCTATCTGAGGCATAATGTTTCTAAGTGCCTGAGGAAATACAACGTTTATCATGGTCTGGAAATGGTTCATTCCTATTGCCTTTGCGCCCTCAGTCTGACCGGAGTCAACAGAAATAATACCGCCTCTGACGGATTCTGCCATATAAGCGCCGGTATTTATAGAAACAATCAGCAAAGCCGCAGACCAGATGTTATTAAAGCGCATAGCATTATTGCTGAAGTAAGGCAAGCCGAAGTAGATAAACACTGCCTGAAGCATCATAGGAGTACCTCTGAATACCTCAACATATATTCTGACTATTGCTCTTAATAGTTTTAAAAAGAATTTTTTTACAGGAGAGTCATTTTTCGAGTAAGGTATAGTATTCAATATGCCGCAAATGAAGCCTATAATACATCCTATTAAAGTAGCAGAAATTGCAAGTAACAACGTAGATTTAATACCGCTTATATACTGGCTTCCGTATGTCTGCCACAGGCTTCCTATGTCCTGAATAAGCTTGGAAAAAACGTTCAACGGGATAGCTCCCTTCTAATTTTAGTTTAAATTATGCCTGCTTGGGCTGAACGGAAATTGCCTTAACCATAAGGTCGTTAAAATCATCCTCAGTCATGGTGGAAAGTACAGAGTTTATGGCATCTTTAAGAACCGTATTGCCCTTCATTACTGAAATACCTATATTTACATTTTCAGCTCTCTCCTGCTCAGAGAACTTAAAGTCTCCGTCAGTACCGGAGAAATCCAGAATAACCATATGGGGATATGTATTAACGGCACCCTTTGCAGTGGGCATATCGGTGCAGACAAAATCAACCATATCGGTTTCCAAATTCATCAGCATTGCAGTAGCAGTCTCAGATGCACTCTGTACAATTGCGCCATCTATCTGGGGCAGGCACTTGTCATACCAGATGGTAGAAATCTGAGCTGTGCATTTTCCGCCTGCAAGGTCGGCAATACTCTTTGCAGAGGCATAGGGACTGTCAGCCTTTGTAAGGCAAACCATAGTTGCGTAGAAATAAGGGCCGGCAAAATCTACCTGCTTTGAACGCTCCGCTGTCATTGACTGTCCGGCAATAACAGCATCAAAAAGTCCTGACTGAATACCGGGGACAAGAGAATCCCAGTCGGACTGAACTATTTCAAGCTCCCAGCCGTTTGCCTCGCAGATTTTCTTTGCAATCATAACGTCATAGCCGTTGGCGTAAGCGCCGGGATTATTGGAAATAGGAACAGCGCCGTTGGAGTCATCAGTCTGAGTCCAGTTATAAGGAGCGTATACACATTCCATAGCTACTGTAAGAACGCCGTCCTCCACACCGGTAGCACCGCTAGCAGCGTTATCACTGTTTCCGCCGCAGGCGGTAAGCGCAAGCATCAATGCGCAGGCCAAAACTGCTGATAATATTCTTTTCATTTTTCTTCCTTTCGGACATTTTGTCCTCCGACATTTTCTCCCTGTCGGCGGGATAATAAAAAAAGAACCGCTTTTGTAAGCGGTCCATGGAAAATCGGTAAAATCCGGTAATCAACGATAGCGCTTCACAAAATTCAATGTGACAGTCCGGCAGATCTTATCTGACGAACCAGCGGAGGAAAATCACGCACTTTTCCGGCACTTCGGCGGTTGCCCCTTTCAGAATTCACAGCTGCATGACTTTATGAAAGCTTACTCTTGAAAACCGCGCCTCTATCTAAGCGATTCAATTTTCTGTATACTAACATCCATTGCCCTCCGTGTCAAGTCACAGCGGGCAATTAAATTATATTTATGGATAATCTACAATATCTGAGACAGTTTGACTTCTTTTATGTACAATACGATATATAAAAAGACGCCACCGAGGGCACATACGTCAACCGCGGCGGCGTGGAGCTGGTAATGTGACTCGAACACACGACCCCTTCATTACGAGTGAAGTGCTCTACCGACTGAGCTATACCAGCAAACAGCTTATTTAAGTTCAAAACTTATAAACTAACTTTTGTATAATAACACTTATATAGCTCTAAGTCAATATATATAATGTAAAATTACAGTTTGTATAGCTTTGCCATTTTCTAAATTCTTCTCTATTTTAAAGTTTTGAATAAGCCCTGTTTTTCCGCTTTATTCTACATATAATTGAACTTTTTAATCGCATATTTTTCCTGTTTTTTCGATAACTCAAGTAACATAATCTTTTATTCAAATTATATTCCTGTGAGTTATCAACATTATCAACATAGTTATCAACAGCTTATTTTCTTTGGTATCACTAGTCTTTAATCGAATTTTGTAAATTTTTTCCGAACCCGCAAACCGTCAAAAGTTACATTTTATTTGCAATATTTCGTTTACATAACCATTATTTCACACTTTTATAAGTCTCATAAAGCCGGAATCTGCAAATGAAACATAGTCACCGCCTGCAACAATTATATGGTCTGAAAGCTGTATACCCACCAGTGCAAGGGACTTGGCTACCTGTTTTGTGGCGTTACTGTCCTCCGGTGACGGAAGGGCAACACCGTCAGGGTGATTATGCGAGATAATAACAGAGCTTGCCTTACATTTTACGGCAGTTTCAAGTATAATTCTGGTATTTATGTCAACAGCATTTACGATACCTCGGCTAATCTCCGAACATTTAATTAATCTCTTCTGGGAATCAAGGCACATCATATAAGCAACTTCGTCTTGCTCATTCATAAAGCGCGGCATCAGATATTTTCCGGCATCATCGGAATTATTCACATAAACAATAGCCTTTGTGTCTGAGATACAGCTCTTTTTCATGATTTGCGGTACGAGTAAAATGAGAGCAGCAGCATTTCTGCCTATTCCCTGCACTTCACAAAGCTCCTCTACGGAAGCCCTGAACACTCCGCCTATGGTTTCGAAGCGTTCAAGCAAGTCGTGAGCAATCGGATTTGTATCCCGTCTTGGAATGGCATAGAAAAGCAGCAGTTCCAGCGCATTAAGGTCATTGAAGCTATCAAGGCCGTGTTCAATGAAGTTTTCTCTCAGTCTGTCCCTGTGTCCGTCATGGACTCCCATTTTTTCACCCTCCGTTTTTTAGTTACAGCTCCATGGTTGCATAAGCGTTCAAATCGCTGCCTGCTCTTGTACCCGCCAGATATTCGTAATAGCCCTGTGCTGCTATCATTGCGCCGTTATCGCCGCAGAGTTTAAGGGGCGGGATAAACAGCTCATATCCGTTCTTCTCACACTCAGCCTTAAAATCCGCTCTAATACGGGAATTGGCTGCAACACCGCCCGCTACAACCACTTTTTTATAGCCAAGTTCCTTTGCTGCCATCATGGTTCTCGGGACAAGGCTTTCGCTTACCGCTCTCGTAAACGAGGCAGCAAGAGACGCTCTGTCTATCTCTTCGCCCTTTTGTTCTGCATTATGTACAAGGTTAATTACGGAGGTCTTCAGTCCGGAAAAACTCATATCGTACGGGTTTCCGTCTACATGGGCTACCGGGAATGTATATTTACTGTCGTTGCCGCTTTGAGCCAGCATGTCAATAGGCTTTCCGCCGGGATATGGTAACCCCAGCACACGGGCAGTCTTATCAAAGCACTCCCCTGCTGCATCGTCCCTTGTTGCACCCAAAATTTTCATATCTGTATAATCTCTGACGTCAACTAATAAAGTGTTTCCACCTGATATGGCAAGGCAGAGAAAAGGCGGCTCAAGCTGGGGGTATGCAAGATAGTTTGCGGCTATATGGCCCTTTATATGGTGGACCGGGATAAGAGGTACATCAAGTGCCAATGCCGCTGATTTGGCAAAGTTAACGCCGACCAGCACAGCGCCTATAAGTCCGGGTGCATATGAAACTGCAATAGCGTCTATCTCTTTTTTTGTTATGCCTGCGGCCTCCACAGCCCTCTGAGCCAATATAGATATTGACTCCACATGACATCTTGAAGCTATCTCAGGCACTACTCCGCCATAAACGGCATGGAGGTCTGCCTGAGAAAATATCTGGTCGGTAAGTATCTTACGTCCGTCTTCGACTATTGCGGCGGCAGTCTCGTCGCAGGTGGACTCAAATGCAAGTATTTTCAAAGCTTTTATGCCTCATTTCTTTGATTTTATCATTATTATAGCATTTTCTTTTGGAAAATCATAGTAATTCTTTCTAAGTCCCTCAGGTTTAAAACCATATTTTAAATAAAGCTGCTGTGCAGGAATATTACTCTCCCTGACTTCAAGGCTTATAAAGTTAATATTCAGGTTTTCAGCCCTTCGTAAAATTTCTTCGATAAGAGCAGAGCCCAAATGCAGTCGGCGGTATTCCGGCTTTACAGCCACATTTGAAATCTCTCCCTCATCCAGAACATACATTAAACCTACATAAGCTAAAATTTCTCCATCGGTGCTTTCAGCAACTATGAATTCGTGGTTTTTGTCTCTGAGTTGACTTTTCAGTTGTTGGGCAGTCCACGGAACGGAAAAGCATGTTTTTTCAAGTTCTTCAAGCTGAGGAATATGGTGCTCCTCCGCATTAACGATTCTGTATTCCAAATCAATGCGCCTCCGCCCAGCTTCTGCCTATATTAACATCGGTAACAAGAGGTACAGCAAGCTCTACGGCACTTTCCATTTCTTCCTTTAATATACTGCTTACTTTTTCAGCCTCATCTCCGCTGCACTCTACTATAAGCTCGTCGTGTATCTGAAGTATAAGTCGGGCATCCAGTTTTTCTTTTTTCAGCCGATTAAAAACGTTTACCATAGCAAGCTTTATAATATCGGCGGCTGTACCCTGTATAGGTGCGTTTAGCGCAACCCGCTCTCCGAAGGAGCGGACATTATAATTATTGCTTTTAAGTTCAGGCAATTCTCTTCGTCTTCCGAATATAGTGCTCACATATCCGTCATGTTTTGCCTTTTCCACTATATTTTTCATATAGTCCCGTACACCGTGATACCTTTCCAGATAGGCATCCATATATGCCTGAGCCTCATTTGGCCACACATCTATATCCTGAGACAGAGAGTAGGCAGAAATTCCGTACACAATACCAAAATTTACAGCTTTTGCCCGACTCCTCAAAAGCGGTGTTACTTCTGAAATGGGCACACCGAAAACTTTTGAAGCTGTAACGGTATGAAAGTCCTCTCCGCTTAAAAACGCTTCACGCATAGTCTCATCTTCGGAAATGTGCGCAAGAAGTCTAAGCTCTATTTGGCTGTAATCCCCATCTACAAGGACTTTGCCCGGAGAAGCCACAAACATGTTTCTTATTTGAGCGCCCCTTGCTTTTCTGATAGGAATATTCTGAAGGTTTGGCTCGGTAGATGATAATCTTCCGGTTGCTGTTACCGTCATCTGGAAACTGGTGTGTATTCTGCCGTCCGGTGAAATGACCTTTAACAGTCCGTCGGCATAGGTGGATTTCAGTTTTGTAAGTTCCCTGTACTCAAGAACATAGTTTATTATAGGGTGCTTATCTTTTAATTTCTCTAAAATATCCGCACCTGTTTTCCAGCCTGTCTTGGTTCGCTTTCCGTAGGGGAGCTTAAGCTGGTCAAAGAGCACAGTTCCAAGCTGTTTTGGGGAGTTAATGTTAAACTCATGTCCTGCCAGACGAAAAACCTCAGCCTGACTTTCCTTAATGTCCGCATTAAGACCCTCTCCGAATTCGTACAGAGCATTTCGGTCAACATAAACTCCGTCCTTCTCCATATTGGCAAGAACTGCACAAAGAGGCAGCTCAATGTCATAGTAAAGGCTCTCCATTCCAAGTTCTTTCAGCTTTTCGTCCATTGGTTTATATAGGAGATAAATGGCCTCTGCGCCATGATATTCCGTTTCAAATAATCCCTGACTGAGTCTTTCAGGTGTATAGTCAGAGCCGGTTGCATCCAAAAGATAAGCAGCAAGCTCGGTGTCGAATATAAAGCCCTCAAGGGACAGTCCTTCTTTTAAAAGCTGACCCATCACGTCCTTTACGCCGTGAGATATTTTTTTCACTTTATCGCTAAACAAAAGTTTGAGAAACTTATTATAGCTTTCTCCAATTCCTTCCCAAGCTACTGAATATACCTTTTTCCCGTCGCATACTTCGATTTTGTCAATTCCGTCCATAGGAGAAGCTGATACATATTCGCTCTCGGTAAGCATATGCTCAAGGATTTTCAGTTCCTCTTCCCCATTGATAACTTTTCTTTCCATGTGGGGAAGTTCAAGGCGTTCTTTTCTTTCTTCTCCGCTCTCTACCACGCCCCATTTATTTATAAATTTATTAAAGCCCAGTTTTTTCAAAAATCCGTAAAGCTCCGGAGTAAAATTTTTGTTCCAAATATTTTCCTCCGGTTCAAAGCTCAAAGGTGCATCTCTTACAATAGTTGCAAGCCAATAGGAATCTCTGGCGCTTTGCTCTCCTTCAATAAGTTTTTTGCGGACTCCGGCTTTTATATCGGGGCTTTCAATAGATGAATAAATATTATCAAGACTGCCAAATTTCTGTACAAGACCCATAGCCGTTTTTTCACCCACACCGGGTACTCCGGGAATATTATCCGAAGCGTCTCCCATAAGTGCTTTAAGGTCTACCATAAGTTCCGGACGGAAACCGTACTCCTCATGAAATCTCTCAGGGGTATACATTATAGTTTCTGTGCTGCCGCCCCTTGTCTTAACATTGCAGACGGTGGTAGTTTTGGAAACAAGCTGTAAGCTGTCTTTATCCCCTGTGACGATTACGCACTCCCAGCCCCGATTTTCGCATATTCTGCCCACGGTTCCGAGAATATCGTCCGCCTCATAGCCCTCAAGCTCATATCGCCGAATACCCATTTTATCCAGCATTTCCTTCAATATGGGCATTTGTACTGCCAGTTCCTCCGGCATACCCTTTCTCTGAGCCTTATAGCTTTCAAATGCTTTGTGACGGAAAGTAGGAGCTTTCAGGTCAAAGCTGACGCAAACTGCCTCCGGTCTTTCATCCTCATAAATTCTCTGCAGAATTGTCATAAAACCGTATACGGCATTTGTGGGTGTGCCATCTGGGGCACTCAAAGCTCTAATGCCGTAAAATGCACGGTTTACTATACTGTTTCCGTCAAGTATCATCAATTTCATTTTTGCGTCATTTCTCCCCTCTGAGCCTGATAATCTCATCTCTGAGCTGAGCGGCTATCTCGTATTCCAGCATATCCGCCGCTTTCTTCATCTTATCCTCAAGCTCTGCTATAAGCTCTCTCCGCTCCCTGTCAGTCATTTTAACTCCGTTGGCCTTTGTTATAGCCTCTGCACTTTCGGAGGAAATTTCTATAAGTTCACGGACACTCTTTTTAATAGTTTTCGGTACTATGCCGTTGGCTTTATTGTAGGCTATCTGAATTTTCCGTCTGCGGTTTGTCTCATCAATACATGCCCGCATCGAAGGGGTAACAGTATCTGCATACATTATTACATAGCTGTCCGCATTTCTCGCCGCTCTGCCCACGGTCTGTATAAGGCTTGTCTCGCTTCTGAGAAATCCTTCTTTATCTGCATCCAGAATAGCTACCAGACCGATTTCCGGAATGTCCAAGCCTTCACGCAGAAGGTTAATGCCCACCAGAACATCGAATTCTCCCAGACGCAAATCTCTTATTATTTCCATACGCTCAATAGTTCCCACGTCATGGTGCATATACCTGCAGCGGATTCCGGAATTTCCGAAGTATTCCGAAAGGTCTTCCGCCATCTTTTTAGTAAGAGTTGTTACAAGAGTTCGCTGTCCTTTGCTTATTTTTTCATTTATCTCGCCTATAAGGTCGTCTATCTGGCCTTCAATCGGACGTACAAAAATCTCCGGATCCAGAAGTCCTGTGGGTCTTATTATCTGCTCAACCACGTTTCCGGCTCTCTCCCTTTCATAATCGCCGGGAGTTGCGGAAACATAAACCCGCTGGTGAATACGCTCCGTAAATTCCTCAAAGGTCAGCGGCCTGTTGTCATATGCAGAGGGCAGGCGGAAACCGAAGTTGACAAGTGCTTCTTTGCGGCTTCTGTCACCCCTTTGCATTGCCTTTAACTGAGGAAGTGTTACATGGCTTTCATCAACAAATAAAAGGAAGTTTTCCGGAAAATAGTCAAGCAATGTCATTGGAGGGCTACCCGGTGGTCTGTCTGCAATTACCCGTGAATAATTCTCTATCCCTGTGCAATAGCCAAGCTCCTGCATCATTTCAATATCGTACTCGGTTCTCTGCTTTATTCTCTGAGCCTCTATAAGTTTTCCCTGCTGCTCAAAAAGTTTGACCTGTTCATCCAGTTCCGTTCTTATTCTCTCTATGGCTGCGGCCCGCTTTTCCTTTGTAGTCACATAGTGGCTGGCAGGATAAATGGCAACATGGTTTACATAACGTGTTACAGCTCCTGTTAACGCATTTATTTCGCAAATCCGCTCAATCTCGTCTCCAAAAAATTCTATTCTATACGCTTTGTCTCTGGAGTATGCGGGAAAAATTTCCAGTACGTCACCACGGACTCGAAATTTATTTCTCTCAAAAGCAATATCATTTCTCTCATATCGTATTTCAATAAGCTTTAATAACAGCTCATCAAAATCTCTTGTCTGACCAACGCGGAGAGAGACGACCATATTTTTATAATCAATCGGGTCGCCGAGACCGTATATACAGGAAACAGAGGCAACAACTATGACATCGTTTCTCTCAAATAAGGCAGAGGTTGCGCTGTGGCGCAATCTCTCGATCTCGTCATTTATGGAACAGTCCTTTTCTATAAAGGTATCTGTGTGAGGAATGTATGCCTCCGGCTGGTAATAGTCATAATAAGATACAAAATACTCTACCGCATTTTCCGGGAAAAATTCCCGAAATTCACTGCAAAGTTGAGCGGCAAGAGTTTTATTATGAGCCAAAACCAATGTAGGTCTGTTTAGTCGAGCTATAACATTTGCCATAGTAAAGGTTTTTCCTGAGCCTGTAACGCCCAGTAAAACCTGTTCATCTATGCCGTTTTCTATTCCGGCTGCTAAGCTTTCTATGGCCTGAGGCTGGTCGCCTGTGGGCCTGTAATCGGATACAAGCTTAAATTTTTCCATCACTGTCTCCAAAAATCAAAATATATCATTTTATTATACCACCGATAAAAAATAATCACAACATATGAGTAGCTGTAAGCTCCATATTTTTTCCTTAGCATGTTTTTTATAGTAGACTTTAGGAGCAAGGCTATGTTATTATGAAGTAAAAATAATGAAAGGGTGTATTTTATGGAACTTACAGCCGTAGCGCTGTGGCTGAACACTGTTTTTGCCGGTTTTGACCAGAGTATCACAGCCGCAATACACAAACTTTATGAGTTAATGGGTGGTTTTCTTACGCCTGTTATGGAATTTATTTCTTTCCTTGGCGATGGTGGAATTGCCCTTATAATTCTGTCACTCATTTTAATATTTTTTAAGCCCACCCGCCGTTTTGGCACCGCCATGGTCATTGGTCTGGCTTTGGGAGCACTTATAACTAATCTTGCTGTAAAGCCCCTTGTGGCAAGGCCCCGTCCATACTCCGATCCTCAGGGCTTTTTCTACCCGTTGTGGCAAATCATGGGTGCTCACAATGAAAGCGATATGAGCTTTCCCTCCGGCCATACCACAGCTGCATTTGCATCTATGATACCCGTATTTCTGTTGGGTAATAAAAAAACAAGCTGGCTTGCTCTGGTTTTTGCATTTTTGATGGGTGTTTCCCGCATCTATCTTGTAGTACACTTCCCCTCAGATGTTCTTGGCGGACTTATAGTCGGAACTCTTGCCGGTATTGCGGCTGTTATAATAGGTAAAAAAATTCCCCAAAAATGGTATGAAATGGACTTTTTTAAACAGAAAGAAGGGAAACATATTTGTTCGGATTCGGATCAGTAAAATTTAAAGGCGTCGATAAGAAAAAAATCAGCGACGCTGAACATGTGGATGATTTTAATTCAGCTGAAAAAATAGGCAGAGTCAGCCTTGGGAAACTGGCATTTTACTACCGTGATCTGGGTGTAAAATACTATGTGCCTTACGAGTATATTGACAGGGCTTTTACCCGTATCAGCGAATGTCAGCCCGACGACAGTCCTGCTTATTACTATTATCGTTTGATACTTGTCCACGACGGCAAGGAATTTGCAAATCTCATCTTTAACAAGGAAGAAGATGTGGATAAAATTCATGCACGTCTGAAAGAGATACGTCCCGAAATTCAGTTCGGTTACGTTCCCCCGGAGGACGGAAAGCGCAGACATTTTTGTTAAGCTTATAAATGTAATAACTCCCGTTTCACTTAGAAACGGGAGTTATTACATTTATTCTGTTTTTCAGTAAATTTCCTCTATGCCTTTTTCCTTAAGCTTCCGGTCCACACCTGCATTAACAACTGTGTATATGACAGACATTGTCGGAACGCTTACCAGCATTCCCAAAATTCCGAATGCACTGCCTCCCACGGTCACTGCAAGCAGCACAAACAGGGGCGGAAGTCCAACAGACTTGCCAACTACTTTCGGATATATAAAGTTACCCTCAAGCTGCTGCAATACAAGGATGAACACTACAAACCAAACTGCCATCATAGGGCTGTCTAACGCTATTAAAAGCACACCTACTATGGTTGCTATCCATGCACCGAATATGGGAATAAGGGACATAAAACCAACAAGCACGGAAATAACCGGCGCATAGGGCATTTTAAAAATAATCATGCCAAGAAAGCATAAGGAGCCGAGTATAACAGCCTCGGTACACTGTCCGGTTACAAAGCTGGTAAAGTTCTTGTTCACAAGTGCAAAGAAGGAATAGACTGAATTTGCTCTGCTGGGACTGAACATTGCCGCAAGCAATTTCTTAGACCATGTCCCGAAGTGCTCTTTCTGCCCAAGAATATAGACGGAGAAAACTATGGATATAAAAAGCTGTGCTACGGACGACACAATGTTAGTAGTAAAACCGATAGTGGAGCTCAAAAACTTAGGCCCACGTTCTGCTGCAAAGTTTGTTACTTTCTTTACTATCTCATCGGCATCAAGATCTATCTCCGGGAAATTAACAGCATGTGCTGAAAGTACACTTGACAGCTGATTCCATTGCTTTTCTATTCTGTCAGCATACTCCGGTATTTTATCTACAAATGACATTACGGTTCTTGAAATTTCAGGCACCACAATAAATATAACAGCAAAGATAACTCCAAAGATAATAATAAGACTGAAAACGATACATACGGGCCTCATTAGTTTTGCATGGAGAGATTTACCCCTTTTTTTAGGTTCGGTTTTTTTCCAAAGCCTTTCCAACGGACGCAAAATGATGTTCATTAAAAAAGCTATAACAAGACCCAAAAAAAGCGGCCTCATTATTATCATAACCCTTTTTATAAATCCAAACACCATTGCGGCATTAGATATTATCCACGCAAAAAGCATCACCCATAACGCAAGGGACAATATCATTTTAAATGTTTTTTTGTCAAGTTTCAATCAACAGTCACCCCATATAAAATTAGCTGTTATTTTTTAATCTATCTGCCAGATTTTCGTCAGCTTCCGAAAAAATCGTTTTATAATCTGTATATATAACTTTTCCCGGCATAGACCCTGACGGCTTTCTCACAAATTTTACCATAGTGTAATCTACCGGAGTTTTGCCCCCGGCTCTCCCCTGAGAGTAGTATACCGCAAGTGATGCAGCCTGCATTAAAGTACTTTCAGGCGGCATAAGTCCCTCACAGGATATAATAACATGGCTTCCGTGAACTTTCTGTGTATGAAGCCATATATCTGTCCGTCTGGCAAGCTTTGTTGTAAGCTCATCATTTTGAGCATTGCTCCTGCCAACGAGTATTTCAAAGCCATCATCTGAAACGAAACGCATAGGAGCCTGCTTTTTAATTCGCTCCGGCTTTGAGCGTTTCTTTTTTCTCAAATATCCGGTCTCGATAAGTTCCTGCCGTATATCGGAAATGTCTCTCTCGCTCTCAGCTCTTTCCAGTTCTTCCATAACGCTGTTCAAGTAGTCAAGCTGGCTCTCTCCCTGCGTTATGAGCACATTCAGATGTTCCTTGGCGCCTTTAAGCTTATTGTACTGCTTAAAAAGTGCAGCAGAATTTTGCTGAGGTGTTTTTAAGGGGTCAAGCTCTATGGATATAGCAGGGCACTGGGGTTCATAATAGTTTTCGCAGTTTAAAACCCTGTCACCTTTTTTTATTCTGTAAATATTTGCGGTAATAAGCTCCGCTTTTTTCCGGATGTCCTCCATATTTTCTGTCTGCATGAGTTCCTGATTTTGGGCTGCAAGTTTTCTCGCAATCCTGTCACGGGCTGTTTTAACAGCGTGCTGAAGTTCACGGCTGCGTCTGCGCTGTTGTTCAGCCTTATCACGCTTTGAGTAAAAAGCATCCAGCAGAGATGAAAAATCTTCATAGGGAACGCAACGGCTTCCGTCACCATACTGGGTTATAGGCATAAAGCTGTAATCAACCGGCTTTTCGTCCCGAATAAGCATATTGGGGACAAAAATTCCGCCGGCAACCGTATTTTTAAGTCCCTTCAAATAAGAAGGTAAAGCAGCATAATCCTCTCCCGCCCGATAGCTGAGTTCACGGCATATAAGAGGCGAAAGGCCGGAAAAGCGGTTAAGCAGCCATTTATCGACAGGTATTGTACTGTCTGCATTATCACATTCCATGTCTATATTTTCATCGCTTACATCAAAAAAATTCACTTTGTCCTGTTTTGGCGGAAGCCTGTAAATCATGCCCGGAAGCATACTTCTTCCGCTTTCTCCTGCAAAGTCTGCTCTTCTCATGCAGTCAATTATACGCCCGTCCTGCCCAACAAGGATAACATTGGAGCTGCGGCCTATCATCTCGCATATAAGCTTCTTTTTTGAGTTTATACCAAGTTCGTCGTGAGTATCAAGCTCAATAACTATCATTCTCTCCATGTCAGGCTGAGTGACGGAGAGTATTTTTGCACCCACAAGGTGCTTACGCATAAGCATGCAAAACATGGGCGGCTCAGCCGGATTTTCCAGATTGTTTTCTGTCAGATGCATTCTTGCTCCGCCTGTACCTCCGCAGACCAGAAGTCTGCGGTTTTTCCCCTTGGAACGGAGAGATAATAAAAGTATTTCCTTTTCAGGCTGCTGCACACGGTCTATGCGGCCGCCCTCCAGTTCTTCATTAAGCTCCGCTGCAAGAGCGAAAGTGGTTATCGCATCAAGAGGCATGGTTTCACTCCTCCGTTATAAGAGAAAACAGCTCATTTATTCTCTCTCTCTTTCCCTGTAAATACAGCCAGCCGAAAAGTGCCTCCAATCCTGTTGCGGCGTGATACTCACTTATATCCGCATTTTGAGGCACAGAATTCACTCTTGCATTTCTGCCGCGCTTATATAGGCTTAATTCATCATCATTTAATGCAGGCATTATTTTATTCACAGCTTTGGCCTGAGCGGGTGCATTAACGTATGAAACAGTAAGTTTATGCAGCTCCCGCACGGAAAAGTGTCCCTGAGCGCAAAGCATTGTTCTTGTTAACAGCTCATAAACACCGTCGCCTATATGAGCAAGGCCCAATATGCTTATTTGATTTACCTGCTGTAAAGTCATTTCAGGTGAAAAATAATTCATTTTCATTTATACCATAGTTTCTTTAATTTTGTTTAAACATTTTATGAAAAAAGGGCGCAGGGCGCCCTTTTTTTAATCGTAGTCTGAGTTTACGCTCATTTCGGCGGCAAGTGACATGTCATCATCATTCACCAGCCCAAGCTCTTTCTGAATATCGTACCAGCCGGCTCTGTCAATCAGAACCTGTCTGGGCTTTGCCCCCTCATACGGGCCCACAATTCCCAGTTCCTCCATCTGATCAACAATTCTTGCCGCTCTTGAATATCCCAACTTAACACGGCGCTGAAGCATGGACACAGAGCATGAGCCGGTCTCCAGAATAACCTCCACAGCATGGGGGAGCATTTCGTCATATTCGGAAAATGCCTCGCTGTCTGAAGAAGAGCCGCTGCCTGAATCGGAATTTTTATCCTCAGCTGCCTTATTCATAAACTCTTCTATTTCATCATTCTGAGAGCTTTGAGGACTGCCGTCTTTAATAAACTGTATAACCTCTTCTCTCTCCTCGTCGGAGACAAAAGCGCCCTGAATTCTGACAGGCTTTCCGCAGCCGACAGGTGCAAAAAGCATGTCTCCCATACCGATAAGTTTTTCAGCTCCGGTCTGATCCAGAATTATTCGGCTTTCCATAGCGGAGGAGACCGCAAAAGCAATTCTTGAGGGTATGTTAGCTTTCATAAGTCCGGTTATAACATCGGCTGAAGGACGCTGAGTTGCAATAACAAGGTGCATACCGGCCGCACGGCCCATCTGAGCCACGCGGCAAATGCTCTCTTCAACTTCTTTTGAAGCGGCCATCATAAGGTCAGCAAGCTCATCTATAACTATGACTACTCTCGGCAAAGTCTCTTCTCCGTTGTCAGTGCAGTGCTTATTATAGTTTGTCAGGTCACGGACACCAACCTCGGAAAACAGTCTGTAACGTTTCAGCATTTCCACCACCGACCACTGGAGAGCGCCTGCCGCCTTTTTGGGGTCTGTAACCACAGGGACAAGGAGATGAGGTATGCCGTTATATATGCCAAGCTCAACCATCTTCGGGTCTATCATTATAAGTCTAACCTCATCGGGTCTGGCCTTATATAACAGAGAAAGTATAAGGGAGTTCATGCAAACGGATTTACCGGAGCCGGTAGTACCCGCAATAAGCATATGAGGAAGCTTGGCAATGTTTCCTATAATGCACTCGCCGCTTATATCCTTACCTATTGCAAAGCTGAGCTTTGATTTAGCATTCTGAAATTTCGGTGAGTCAATAACGTCTCTGAGAAAGACAGTACTTACAATTTTATTCGGAACTTCAATACCAACAGTGGAAATTTTATCAGGGATAGGAGCAATACGGACATTTATAACACCAAGTGCCAGCGCCAAATCCCCTGCCAAATTAGTAATTTTAGAGAGTTTTACGCCCTGATCCAGTTCCACATCATATCTTGTTACTGTGGGTCCACGGGTAACACCCACGATAGCGGCGCTTATGCCGAAACTGCGTATCGCACTTTCAAGGCGATCACGGTTCAGCATGATTTCCTCTCTTGCATCCACAGAACCGGCTGAAGAGCTGCGTAATAGTTCGATAGGCGGAAATTTGTAGCCGTCAGAGGAAGGCGCTGCGGCAATTTCAGATGCCACATTCCTTGCCTCAGCTTCCACTTCGGCCTTTTTAATTTTTTTGCTTTTCGGAGGGTCGGTAATTTCTGCGCTCATTGTGATAGGCTTAAGCTTTTCCTCGTCTTCTTCCGGCATATCCCTAAGTCCTGCCGTCGGAAAGGACTTAAACCTTCGCTCAAGCTCCGTACCAGATAGATTTTCAGCCTCTTCCATTGTGGGGAAAGGCGTTTTTTCTTTCTTAGTATCTTTCCCGCTTCTCTTCTTGGACTTTTTGCCGTTTTCTTTTATAATTTCATCAAAGGTATCCTTAAAATCCAAATCATTAAAGCCGAGACTTTCTTCCTCGTCACCCAGAGGAACATCCATCATCACGTCAGCCTGAGTGAAGCGCTGTATTTTAGGTGTGTTTTGTAAATCGTCAGCCTTTCTGCGCCGCTTCTTTTCCGGCCTTTCCGACTTTTCCCCAATCTGAGGAGCCTCCGCCACATCGAAAACCGGCTCTGCTTTTACTTTAGGCTCTTTGTATTTCTTTTCCCTTGTCTTAAAACCGCTGAACAGTCCGGAAAGATTGCCCCTGAGTGCTATTATAAGAAGAATAACAAAGCTAATACCCAGAATAGGTACCGCACCGAAAATACTGAATGCCATATCCATTCCGGCGCCCACAAGTCCTCCCAGAACCCCGCCGGATTTTAGTTCCTGACCGGAAGAAAAGAGTTCAACTACCGCCGCCTGAAATTGGAAATTATCACGCATCGAGTCATAGAAAAACAGGCTGGCTATTGCTCCAAACACAATAGGCAGCAGCATTGAAGCCGTAACTCTCAGCGCTACCGGCTTATCTTTCTGACTGAAGAGCAATATCGCCGCTATAAGAAATACCGGGGCTGTCAGGTAATAGCCCCAACCAAGGAGACCTTTAAAAAGGTCAGCTATAAATGCAATAACTGCCCCGTCGGTATTAAAAAAGCTTATAACCACAAAGGCCGTCAGCAGCAGCAGGACTACCCCGCCTATCTCTCTGGTATGGGGAGGTGCAGGCGGAGCAGGCTGTGCGGCAGCTGTATTTCTGCCTGAGTCAGCCTTTCCAGACGTGCTCTTTTTTTTAGTTGTTGTTTTGCTTTGTGCCATGTATAGAATCCTTTCCAGGTTCAGAATATCAGAGTAAGTATTATGGCCAGTACGCCCATAACCCAGCAGTAATAGGCAAATCCGCCCAGCTTTCCTTTCTGTGCCGTGTAGCGCACAGTAAGTATAGCTGCAATCCCCGCAAGCATTGCTGCTAACATGCCTGCAAGCCCTGCAGGAAGAATACTGAAATTAAATCCCAATTTAATTGCATCCACCAGATTCAAAATATTCATTCCGAGTAAAACAGGTATGGAAAGCAGGAAGGAAAATCTCACCGCATAGGTTCTTTTTAATCCGGTCGCAATACCGGCAGTAACAGTAGTGGCTGTTCTTGAAAGACCGGGTACTGCGGAAGCGCACTGGCAAAGTCCTATTATAACCGCATCAAGAACGGTCATGCTGCCTCCGGCCTTGTTTCCCTCTTTCATTTTATCAGATACAAAGAGGATACATCCTGTAAGTATAAGTGCTACAGCAATAAAAATGTTGTTGAAATAGAGAGTTGACAGCATTTTTCTCAGCGGAAGTATGAAAAACAGAGGAACAATCGCCACAAGCAGCATAAAAAACATTCTTGCAGACGGATAGCGCTCCCTGTTTACTCCTGCCATAGGCCCTAAATTAACAAGTGCCAGAAGCTCAATAGCCATTCTTTTAATGTCCTGCCAATAAAGAAGGACAAGAGCCAGAAGACTGCCCAAATTCAAAAGCACGGTAAAAAACATATATTCGCCTTCTGAGCTTTTCACATCAAAAAGGTTTGAAATTACAGAAAGATGTCCGGAGCTGGAAACAGGTAAAAATTCTGTAAGTCCATGAACAAGGCCCAGAACAATTGCGTTCCATATGGTCATCAGCGTATACCCCCACGTTAATCGTAACCTGTATTCTAACATAATTTTATTTTAATTACAAGTACGACAAATTACCTCATTTTAGCCCCGACTATATTTAACGGGACTAAAAAGCCGCACCGTGGCAAAAAATTCGGTGCGGCTCAAAAATATTAAATTTTATTCCGTCTTATTTTGGCATGTGCTGTTTGTAGTCTTTCCGTGGAGATAGTCAAGGGCCTCTGACAGAGTGCCTATTTGGTCTATAAGTCCGCTCTCAACTGCCTCTTTACCGTATATTACGCTGCCCACGTCGTTTGCAAGCTCATCGGTGGCTGTCATAAGCTTCAGGAAATTTTTTCGGCTTATGTTTGAATGCTCAGTAACAAAGCCTACTATTCGCTCCTGAATTCTGGAAAAATAATTATAAGTTTGGGGAACACCTATAACTACTCCGTTAATTCTTACCGGGTGTATGGTCATGGCAGCAGACGGGGCAATCATACTTCGCTTTGCAGCCACAGCAAGGGGTACGCCTATGGAATGACCGCCGCCAAGCACCAGTGAAACTGTGGGTTTTTTCATTCCGGCAATAAGTTCGGCTATTGCAAGTCCTGCCTCCACATCTCCGCCCATAGTATTTAACAGTATGAGCAATCCGTCAATTTCCGGGCTTTCCTCAACAGCTGCAATAAGGGGCAGCACATGTTCATATTTTGTGGATTTAGCATCATCAGGTAAAATCTGATGCCCCTCTACCTGCCCTACTATGGTCAGGCATTGTATAGTACCTTTTCGGCTTGCGCCTAATTCTTTAATTTCTTCCACTGTATCACCTCAGGATTATTCTAACCCTTTCGGCTGTGAAAAAACCGGCGCTTAAAAAGCGCCGGTAAAAGTTATATTATTTGTCCTTATATGCTGCAAGAACGCCTTTATAGGTCATATAGCAGTCAAATTTAGAGACAACTTCAAAAGGAGCGTGCATGCTCAGCACGGG
Organism: Oscillospiraceae bacterium; assembly: GCA_020025675.1. Classification (GTDB taxonomy): domain Bacteria; phylum Bacillota; class Clostridia; order Oscillospirales; family Oscillospiraceae; genus Limivicinus. Next base: position 1,515 of record JAHHRS010000030.1, on the reverse strand, counting down.
AACGCCTGCATCAATAGTGTCAATGTTGCGGTTTGCCATATACTGGGCTATTGTACCGCCGCCGCCCTGATCCACCTTTCCTAATTCTGCCATCTGCCACACAACGCCGTTTTCGGCAAAGAGCCGGCGAAGATAGGCAACGATTTCGGCAGAAGCATCGCTGGTGCCGGATTTACCGCGAGAGCCGGTGAATTTGCAGATGCCCATACCGTAGTTTATCTTTGATTCACTGCGCTTTTCGGAAACTTCCGGGTAGAGAGGATCGTAGGCATTGCAGACATCGGCGGAAAGGCAGAAGCTGTTTTCAAAGCAGTGGCGGAGAGCCACGCCCTGAGTCTCGCAAAGGTCCTCCATAAAGCATTCAAATGCAGTGCTCTGCATACCTGAAACGCCCATGGAGCCGATCTCTTCCTTATCAGCAAGAATACATACGCAGGTCTTTTCAGGATTTTCTATATCAAATATAGCCTTCAGCTCAGCATAGGCACACACCCTGTCATCGTGGCCGTAGCCGCCGATAAGTGAGCGGTCCAGTCCTATCTCGCATACATCAAATCCGGGAACTGCGGTGAGTTCTGCAGAGAGGAAGTCCTCCTCTGTAATGCCGTACATGTCGTTCAGAATACTCATTATTGCAAGCTTGACTCTGTCCTTGCCCTCATCGGCATAAGGAGTGGAGCCTATGAGAATATTAAGACCTTCGCCTGTAATTCCATCTGCCATAGTCTTCTTCATCTGGTCAGCGGCCAGATGAGGCAGCAGGTCTGTAATTACGAACTTAGGTTCGCCGGGCTCACGACCGATAGCGACAGTTACGGTTTCACCGTTTTTAAGAGTAACAACGCCGTGGAGTTCCAGAGGAATAGTTACCCACTGATACTTCTTTATGCCGCCGTAGTAGTGAGTCTTGAAGTAGCACATCTCGTCAGACTCATACATGGGTATCTGCTTTAAGTCAAGGCGGGGAGCATCCACATGTGCACCGGCAATAACAGCGCCCTCAGAGAGAGACTTTTTGCCGATAACAGCCAGCATAAGAGCCTTGCCGCGGTTATTTTTATATATTTTCATTCCGGGCTTTAACTCCATACCGGGTACGTACTCAACAAAGCCAAGGCTTTCAGCCTCATTTACGGCATTCGTAACAGCTTCACGCTCAGTACGGGAATTGTTTAAAAACTCCATGTATTTTCTGCTGTAGTCCTCAACTGCCAGACGCTCTTTGGTATCTATAAGGTCGTAGCCGTTTTTCTGCTCATAAAACAGATTTTCTCTCAGGTCATTTTTTTCTTCCATTTTTATTTGCCTCCTCAATCAGTGTTTTAAAATTATATATGAAATCTTCTTTGGAACTGTCATTAGAAACGGTATAATCACAGTTTTTTTCAAAGTAGCTCATAGGCTTTTGTGCTCTGACACGCATCTCTGCGTATTCTCTGCTTATGTTATCTCTATCCATTATCCGAGCTATTCTTGTCTCTTCCGAAGCGGTAACTCCTACGGTAAAGCTGCAAA
>JAHHRS010000003.1 GCA_020025675.1 Oscillospiraceae bacterium | reverse complement strand
ATAGCAAGATAGGAAGATAGCAAGATAGGAAGATAGCAAGATAGTGAGATAACAGGAAAGCAAGTGGCAAGTGAAAGTCGTAGAGAGTCCAGCAAAAATACAACGGAAAGAAAAAATAACAAAAAAGCCCTTATTCCTGCATAAACAGCTGGTAAAGGGCCTTTTTATATTTTATTGCAATGCCATTATATAAATCTGGCAGGGGTTCCATGGTTCCCATAATGTTGGGAAAACTTCGAATTCTTTAAAGCCAAGGGAAATATAAAAGAGATTTGTTTTATCATAGCTTTCATATCTTCCCATCTGCACAGTTTTAACCTGCATGAAAGAATAGCCTTTGGCGCAGGAATAATCTTTTGCACACTGAAACAGCTCTCTTCCGACCCCGGTTCTGTGATGCTCTTTTAATACCCCCATTACAGCCAACTCTACGGTATCTTTACCTGTTTCTTTCAGATATAAAAAACCGATTGGCTCGTCATTCTCATATGCGCAGAAAAAGGGCTTTTCCGGACAAGCTTCAATATATTCCTCTCTTGAATCCTCAAGACCGAACCACTCCTGAAGAGCTTCTAAAAGCCGGCGTGCAATGGCTTTTTTCTCTGCATCATTATTTATCTGCCTTATGGTCATAAATGCTCCTTTTTAGTCAAGCTGTAAATCTTCGTTTTTGCTGTATTCCTCGAATATGTATTCTGCGGTATTTACAAGATTACGGCTGCTTTCATAGCGAAGATACTTGGTGTCAAGGTCATGGAGTCTGACTCTGTCCAGATTGTCCGCATCTTTTAGGCAGAAGCAGAGTGTTTTGCAGAGGGGAATAAGCTCCTCTTTTACTCCGAACTCCTCTGCCAGCTCATCGAACATGCTGTCATTTACAGAATGAGTGCATATGGCGGCCTGAACTGCCCGAAGCTCATCTTCATTACCCTCACCGAAGCGCTCCCACAGTCCCTTTTCATCTATCATAAGGGCAGACCGCCTGCCGTGCAAATCATCTCTGCGGTCGTTTACTCTGCCTATATCGTGGTAGGAACAGGCAAAAAGCAGAAGATTTGTCTCATGGCGGGAAAGCTTTTCTGCTCTTGCAATCAGAGCGCCCAAAAGCATTACACGCTCTATATGACCTTTACCGTGAATACTGCTTTTATACAAAACTTCCGTGTCCAGCCCATTGTATGAGTTTAGAAGGGGGATGGCATACGGCGAACTTAAAAGGGCCTGTATTTTAAAATCTCTGTTGAGAAGCTTACCCCAAAGCATTTTACTGATAAGAAGAGAATTCATTTTTTGCTCCCGGTATCCTGTTTTTCTTTTAAATCAATGTATGCTTCATGTGCTTCCGCAAAGGGAGTATCCATGGCCTTCTTAAAGTCACTGTCTTTGGCACGCATGTATTTAATTACAAACAGGAAGCCGTAAAGAAGAATTATACTTAAAACACAAAGGAACATTCCTATGGGAGAACTGTTACCTATAATAAGGTGACGGGCTATAAGAAATATAAGCACGTCTATGACGTTTTTTGCATGGGGCTTTAAGAGCATTTTTATAAACTCTATGCCTACAACAAGGTTAAATATATTTTTCAGAAAGCTTTGAAATAAGCTGGTATCTGACTCGATTTCCGCAAAACCCAAAAAGGTAACCAGATATTTTCCTGCATTCAAAATAAGCACCAGACCTACAACCATGGCAAGAGCCAGCTCCACGGCATCACAGTAGTTATGCATCCGGTATCTTAACCTTTCCTGAAATTTTTCACTTCTTTTTTCAGACATTATTCATTCCTCCAATACTTCATACTTATAATAGTAAATGAAGGTTGGCAACATGTCAATAACCAAATGTACCCACATACCCTGTTTTTATTACCGGAAGCGCACTTGCACTGAACGCAGCGACATGGTATAATACTTTGAAAAACTTATTGTAAGAGGTTTAATTCATGGATATAAAAAAGCTTAGAAATTATGCGGAGCTTATTGCAAAAACCGGACTTAACATCATGCCGGGGCAGGAAGTGGTTATCCGCACCGAGCCGGAACAGACGGAATTTGTCCAAATGCTGGTAGAGGAGTGCTACAAGGCGGGCGCATCCGTTGTGAATATTGAGTGGCGCTTCATGCCCGCAGAAAAGCTGGATATTAACTACCAGAGTGAAGACAGGCTCAGTGAAGTTTTGAAGTGGCAGGAAGAAAGGCTTAAATATAAAACCGAAACTCTGCCCGCCTCTGTTTACCTTGATTCCGATGACCCGGACGGACTCACCGGCATAGATAACGCAAAATGGGCCAGGGCACAGCAGAGACGTTACGAGATAACAAAGCCTTATAACGACAAAATGGAAAATCATTACCAGTGGTGTGTTGCCGCTGTACCCGGCAAAAAATGGGCAAAGAAGGTATTCCCTCAGCTGTCCGCTGAAGAGGGTATGGAGAAGCTGTGGGAGCTTATTCTGAAATGCTCCAGAGCTGACGGCGATGCTCCCATGGAGGCATGGAAAGAGCACAACGAAAATCTCCGCCGCCGCTGTGACTGGCTTAACTCTCTGAAGCTTACAAGACTTATTTATAAGAGTGAGAGTACCGGCACCGATTTTAACGTGGGTCTTATTCCACAGATGCTCTTCTGCGGCGGTGACGAGGAACTGCCCGGACACGATAATGTCCGCTTTAACGCAAATATACCCTCAGAAGAGGTATTCACAACTCCAATGAGAGGGGATGCCCAGGGTATAGTTTATTCCACCATGCCCCTTTCCTATAACGGTATGCTTATAGAGAATTTCTCCGTCAGGTTTGAAAAAGGCAGAGTTGTGGAAGTGAAGGCCGAAAAGAACGAGGAAGCCCTTAAAACCATGGTGAGCATGGACGAGGGTGCCGCTATGCTGGGCGAGTGCGCCTTAGTGCCTTGGGAAAGCCCCATAAGAGAGAGCGGTGTTCTGTTCTATAACACACTGTTCGATGAAAATGCCTCCTGCCACCTTGCGCTGGGCCGTGGGTATTCAAGCTGCCTTAAGGAGTTCTGGAAGTACAGCCCGGAAGAGGCAAGGGAAATTGGCGTAAATGACTCCATGAACCATGAGGACTTTATGATAGGTGCTCCCGACCTTAACATATTTGGTGTGTGCGAGGACGGAAGTCAGGTTCAGATATTCAGAAACGGCCGTTGGGCTGAAATGTGATAGTTTAATACCCCTGCAAATTTTTTATGAAAGCCGGGATAGTAATGAATGAAAATACACTAAGCAATCAGCGGACAAAATTCTACATCGAGAAAGAAAGCATTTTTGTAAGAGTGGCAGTGGTATTTACCATTCTTGCGGCGGCATTTAGATTTATAGGCTGCTGGGGGCTTTGGGGCAATGCCTTTTTTGCCACTACTCAGATAGTGCTCCCGATTCTCAGTAACCTGCTGTTTCTTGTGTGCCTGCTTTTTCTGGGTAAAAAATTCTTTTGCCTTACCAGTATACCCGTATTGCTGGGGGCCGTGTTCTTTATTGTCAGATCGGTAGACTATGTTTGGTGGAGAATGCTTATAGACATAATCCTATGCCTTATGGGTTCAGTTTTCTACACTACTGTTGCCTTCGGTGTTTTTAAGAGCAAATGGCCACTGGTGCCGCTCTTTACGGTGCCTGTTATTTACAGAATAATTGCCGGTGCCGCTCTTTTGAAGGACACCGTAAATCCCATTTCCCTTGTAGAGGGATTACAGGAAATATCCATACTCTGCACTTACATTTCTCTTTTGTTTACCTCCGTTGCCATGAAGAAAGAGCAAACAAAAGAAGAGGTGAAACTTCCTAAAATTAAAGCGCCCAAAATTCTGATGCCTAAAAGAAAGGCCGATGCGGAGAGCACAGAGGAAGCCCTGCAGGAGCAGAAGGCAGAGAGCATTTCAGAAACTCAATGCGATAAGGTGAATGAAACTCCCGTGAATGAGAAATCTGGGGAAAGCGAAGTAAAAGAAACTGGAGAATAATTAATGAGCATAGGAAAACACTCCGGTTCCCACACTGCTCTCCACAGTGCAGTGAAGCGGAGCAGAGGCAGCAGCGGAGGAGATCACACAGCCTATAAACAGGAAGCCTTCAAACTGCCGGAAATGCCTAAAATTAAACTGAATAAAAAGCATCTGATTTTTATATGCGCCGCAGTAGCGGCAATCCTTGTGATAGCGATGTCAACCATTGCTTTAAATTCAGACCGCAGGAGCTATAACCGATATATGGCTCAGGCTGCCGAAGGCTATGCCTTCGGAGACTACGATACGGCGTTAAGCTATCTCAGAAAAGCCGCTGAGATAGATAACAGGGACGAGTGCCTTATTCTTATGGCAGACTGTTATGAGGCTCAGGGAAACATAGATAAGGCCATAGAGGTTTTGCAAAAGACTCATGAAACCGACCAGAACCTTGCCAGCCGTATTGCCGGTCTGCAAAAGCAGAGAAATGAGATTTTGAGCGGCGGCAAAATGTCAGTGGCAGGTCAGAAATACGATGCCAAAACAAGGAGTCTTAAACTTAACGATGCAGGTCTTGACGACAGCAGTTTAGCACAAGTGAGCAAGCTCACAAATCTTGAAAGACTGTCGTTGTCAGGAAATTCCATAAGTGATATAAGCCCCATTGCAAAGCTTACCGCACTTGTAAGCCTTAACCTGAGCGGGAACAGCATAGAGGACATATCTTCACTTGCAAAGCTGAAGGGCTTAAAGGCTCTGATTCTGGACGGAAATCCGGTTAAGGAGCTTACAACGGTTCTTGAGCTTAAAAATCTAAGCCTTTTGAGTATAAAAGGAATAAACATAAGCCCCGAGCAGCTGCAGCAGCTTTCTCTCGCCCTGCCGGACTGCACAATACTGAGCGGAGAGCCGAACGGAGAGGCGGAGAATATAAGCATAGCGGGTGTGAGCTTTGCATCCGATGCGGAAGAACTTGACCTAAGCGGAAAAAATATAAAAAATATCAGTTCTCTAAGTTACTGCCCCAAATTAAAGAAACTCAATATAAGCGGAAATCAGGTAACAGATCTCTACGCTGTAATGAACATTCCGGGCCTTGAAGAACTGAATGTTTCCGATAATATGGTAAGTGATCTGCGGCCCCTTATGGGTCTTACAGAGCTTATAAGCATTGATGTGTCCGGAAACAAGGTGACGGAAACTTCACCCCTTGGCAGTATGGAAAATATCCTGGTTCTCAATCTGTCCGATAATCCTATTGCCGACTATTCGGGAATTACAAAGCTTAAAAATCTTCGCTATCTGAAAATTAACAATACAGGGCTGAAAGACGAAAATCTGGAGGAATTAAAAGAACTCAAATCTCTCGTGGGCCTTTCACTGGAAAATAATCCTGAACTGTCGGGAGAGGCTGTGGATAAGCTTAAACTCAAGCTTACAAACTGCGTGATAAAAAATTCCGAACTTGTGTATTCAGTGAGAGTCGGAAAAGAAATAGTAGAGGGAAATGCAAAGGAACTTAAACTCAGCGGTTTAGGTGTTTACGATCTTTCGCCTCTGACTAACCTGAGTTTCCTTGAGACAATCGACCTTTCTTCAAACGATTTAAGTGATGTTTCGGTCTTTTATAACTGCCCCAGTAAGGAAAAAATAGTTAGTTTGAATCTGGCGTCAAACAATATAACAGATGTAAGTCCCCTCTTATCTCTCACAAATCTTGAGACCCTTAACTTAGCCAATAATGAGGTAAGCTCGGTTTTGACGCTTATGAACATGAGCAGTCTTAAAACCCTGGATTTAAGCGGAAATCCTCTGACTGAAGAACAGATTAAAAACCTAAGGGACAGTATTCCTAACTGCAAGGTAAACTTTGACTGAATTGAAGAAAACTTCAAATTTTGTAGAATTATACAAAATAACAGAAAAACTTCGTAGCGCTTGCACAAGAATTATTCATTTTATAAAAAATACTTCTTTTCTCAGCTGAATTGTGATATTATAATGACAACAGGAGATATAAATTTCTCCTGTGTATGCGCAAACAGCAGATGAAAGGAGTTGGCACAAATGAAGTTCACTTTTACCGAGAAAAGAATGGAGTCGTCTGTCAGTCTGAGAGAGTACGCTATTAAAAAAATAGGCAAGCTTGACCGGTTTTTCAAGACCGAGGCAGAGGCCTTTGTCACATTCAGTCTCGAAAGAGGAAGGTTCATGGCCGAGATAACCATTCATAATAACGGCATGTACTATCGTGCAAGCGAGCTTACACATGATATGTATGCTTCCATTGACTCAGGCGTTGCTGCAATTGAGCGCCAGATTCGCAGAAACAAGACCCGCCTTGCTAAAAAGCTTAGGGAGGGGGCATTGGAGCGTGAGGCCGTACCGGAGTATATGAGTGCTGAGGACCAGGAGGACGGAGAGTTTAAAATTGTTCGCAGCAAGCATTTCTCTATTAAGCCTATGTCTCCTCAGGAGGCAATCCTTCAAATGAATTTGCTTTGCCATGAGTTCTTTGTCTTTAAGAATATGGACGAGAACGACGCGGTTTCCGTTGTTTATAAGCGTAGAAACGGCGACTACGGCATTATAAGTGATGAGGGAGAGGAAGATTAATTCTTTCTTCGGTTAAATTTCCGTTAAAAAGTTTCTTGTTTTGAATTTAAAGCCCCGGTTATACCGGGGCTTTCCTTTATCCTGAGGGCTTAAAATCTTTTGCCCGTAAAACGGCTTTCAGGTCAAATACGGAGGTTTTTATAACAAAAGAGTGTTAAATGAATAATTAATATTGCATATATTCAGTTATGGGGTTAACATATAAATGAAGAAAGAAAACACATAATAGGAGGTCTGTATCATGAAATGCCCTCGCTGCGGAAGTGAGATGAATGTGGACGGACACCGTAAATATGCCATACAGATGTGCTACAACTGCGGGTATATTGAAGGTCGTGACAATGATTCTGAAAAGGATAAGGACAATGTCACAAATTTTGAACATATGAAGTCTCTCAACTTTAACGAGCTTGCCGTCTTTCTATCCAACGGTCTGGGAGTGGACAAGGAAAAAATCATTGAGTGGATGGACGATATGAATGACTGATGATTGTTTAAAGCGCTTCCCTTAAACGGGAGGCGCTTTTTCCTGTACAGTGTTTAATATCACTTGTAAAGAGAAGTTGGATAAGTTATAATTGTTGGCAGAAAATGATGAGGTGAGAAAATGGAAGAATTAAAGGGATACGGAACGCTTTATATTGTGGCTACACCTATCGGCAACTCAAGGGACATGTCTCCCAGAGGGATGCAGATACTCAGTCAGGCCGATATGATTGCCGCTGAGGATACGAGACGCTCTATGGTGCTTTTAAATAAGCTGGAAATTAAAAACCGCCTTGTCTCAAACCATAAGTTTAATGAATACGGTAAGGCAAATTATTTTATAAATGAACTTAAAGCGGGTAAGAGCGTAGCTGTAATTACAGATGCCGGCACCCCCTGCATTTCAGACCCCGGTAACGAGCTTATTAAAGCCGCCGTTGCAGAGGGAATAAAGGTTGTGGGAGTTCCGGGCTGCTGCGCCGCCGTTAACGCACTGGCAATTTCAGGCTTTGACCTTTCAAGCTTTTTGTTCTACGGCTTCTTTCCCAGAGAAAACTCCGAGAGGAGAAAGCTTCTTGAAAAAATGCGCAGAGGCGATACCCGTACTTTCGCTCTCTATGAGTCCCCGAAGCGAATTATGGAGCTTGTGAATTTCTTCATAGACGAAAATGCAAATGTACAGCTCTGCCTGTGCAACGATATGACAAAGCTCCATGAGATGAGCTTTAGGGGAACTCCGGAAGAGGTCAGGGAACAGCTTCTTAATAAGGGCAATTACGATAAGGGCGAATATGCCGTTGTGGTGGAAATTCAGCCGGACTATGTTTTCAACAAGGTTGAGCACACCGTTTCTGCCGAGGCTATGCTGGTTGACCGGATGGTGGAAGGCTTAAATTCAAAGGAAGCTATTGCAGCCGTGCTTGGTGACGAAAACAATTCATACAGTAAAAACGAGCTGAAAGCCGCATCCCTGAGACTTAAAAAAATGTTCGGTGAGTGATATGGAAAATTCAAGATTATATAGGGATATGCTTTCCGCCCTGCCCGATTTGCAGAAAGCGGTGTTAAGCCAGCCCCTTGACAAAAAAGGCGTGAGCAAGGTTATAATAAGACCTGTGATGCTTAAAAATCAGCGCCTTTATCAGGTGGAGCGCTTTAAGGATAATAAAGCCTACCATGAAAATCTCAGCGCGGAAGCGCTGATGGAGGTTTTCGGAAAGGAGCTGGACGGAAATTTCCGTCAGGTCCTTATATCCGCCGGTTCTGAAAATGCTCAGTACTGCCTTAAACAAAAGGGCGGATATAAAAAGACCGGCGGCTCTGAAAATGAGTGCAAATGCTGCCAAGCCCAGAGTCACAACCGTGAAAAGGAGTATATTTTAGCTGAGGGCGAGGAGATACCCGCTCTTGTGGACCTTGGTGTTTTTACCTCAGATTATAAAATAGTAAGGTCAAAATATGATAAATATAAGCAGATAAACCGTTTTATTGAGCTTATAGACCATGAATTTAAGCAAAGCAACAGAAAGAGCATAACTATTCTGGACTTCGGCTGCGGAAAATCTTATCTTACCTTTATTATCTACTACTATTTCTCCGTAAAAAGGGGCATGGACGTTAAAATTATAGGCTATGACCTTAAAGCCGATGTGGTGGAAAACTGCCGGAAAATTGCCGAAAAGTACGGTTATACCGGCCTTAGCTTTGTGAAAGCAGACGTGAGCCGTGATAAGCTGTACGACGAAAAAATAGATATGGTTGTTACCCTCCATGCCTGCAATACGGCAACCGACTACGCCCTAAACTACGCCGTTGACCACGGAGCAGAGTATATTTTTTCAGTTCCGTGCTGTCAGCATGAAATTAACTCAACCATTAAAAAAGGCGGGGAGCTGGACGTGTTTTTAAAGCACGGCATAATTAAAGAGCGGATGTCCGCTCTGCTTACCGATGCCATCAGAGCCGATATTTTAGAGGATATGGGATATAAGGTGGATATGATAGAGTTTATAGACTTTGAACATTCACCCAAAAATATTATGATAAGAGCCAGAAAAACCGGGAAAAAAGGTACTGCCGGACGGGAAAGAGCAAAAGCTCTGGCTCAGCGCTACGGATTTAGCCAGTGCCTGCTTGAACTGAGAGGGTGAGGACTGATGAAGGCAACTGACGGATATATAGAACAGGACAGCGCCGGAATAAGACTGCTTAAAAAAAGTAAAAAAGGCTTGCTGCGTATTGTGTTCAGCCGCACGGGACTTATAATTCTGCTGCTTTTGATACAGGTAGCCATACTTTTCGGCTTGTTTTTCTATGCAAGAGGCATTCTGCCCTACTACTATGTTGCCGAGGCTGTATTCACCGCAATTATGGTGCTGTACCTTTTTAACAGCAGCCACGACCCAACGGCAAAGCTGAGCTGGCTGGCGCTGATTATGGTTTTGCCTGTGTTCGGTGCTCTTCTCTTCCTCTATACCCACAGCAATTTGGGGCACAGAATCCTGAGAGACCGCTTTGCGCAGGTAAGCAACGACAGCAGCCACATGCTTGAGCAGAATAAGGAAGTTTTTGATAGGTTCAAAACCGAAGCGCCTGAGGCCGCAGGTCTTGCAAGGTATCTTAAAAGAGGCGGCTGTCACCCGGTATTTGATAAAACGGCGGTTAAGTATTTTCCCAGCGGAGAGGATAAGTTTGCCGAACTTTTAATCCAACTTAAAAAGGCCGAAAAGTTTATATTTCTGGAGTACTTCATTATTGATGAAGGGCTTATGTGGGGAAAGGTTCTGGAAATTCTGGCAGAAAAGGCCGCTCAGGGGGTAGAGGTCCGCATGATGTACGACGGAACATGCGAATTTACCCGCCTGCCCCACGACTATGCAAAACGTCTGGAGGAGCTTAATATTAAGTGCAAGATTTTTGCACCCCTTACTCCTTTTGTGTCTACCCACTATAATTACCGTGACCACAGAAAAATTCTTGTGGTGGACGGAAAAGTTGCTTTTACCGGCGGCATTAATCTTGCTGACGAGTATATAAATGTTAAAGAGCGTTTCGGGCACTGGAAAGATACCGCCGTAATGGTGGAAGGCGAGGCCGCAAAGAGCTTTACCCTTATGTTTTTGCAGATGTGGAACGTAAGCGAGAAAGAGCCGGAGAACTACGGGCGCTATCTCAGCACAGCGCCGCATTTTATCCCCGATGCTCCGGGCTATGTCATACCTTACGGTGACTGCCCGCTGGATAATGAGCGGGTAGGTGAGTGGCTGTATCTGGATTTGCTTAACAGAGCAAGGGATTATATCTATATCATGACGCCTTATCTTATTTTGGACGGAGAAATGGAGACGGCAATAAAATTTGCCGCCGAGCGGGGAGTGGATGTAAGGCTTATTTTACCGGGGATACCTGATAAAAAACTGCCATATGCCTTGGCTAAGACCCATTACAAGTCTCTTCTGGAGTCAGGAGTAAAAATCTATGAGTATTCCCCCGGCTTTGTCCATGCAAAGGTCTTTGTGGCCGACGACAGGGAAGCGGTAGTCGGTACTATTAACCTTGATTACAGAAGCCTTTATCACCATTTCGAGTGCGCCGCTTATATGTATGAGGCTTCCTGCATACCGGATATAAAGGCGGACTTTTTGCAGACGGAGGAAAAATGCCGCACCGTCACACCGGAAACGGTGAAGAAGGAAAAATTCTCCGTAAAAGCTGCCGGCGTTGTGATGAAAGCCATTGCACCGCTTATGTAAATTTAAAAAATCCATAGTTTGATATGCGCCCTCTTTATCGGTAAACCGATAGAGAGGGCTTTTTGTACCCAAAATATACGACGGTGAGTAAAGAGAAAAAAATTCAGAAAGTTATTGACAAAAACATATGAACGGTTTATCATATGAACAGATAAACATATGAATGGAGGCTCATATAAAATGCAGGACCGAGAGGCCATAGACTGTAAAGAAAAATGCGGGACTCACGACCATGCCGCATTGCTTAAAAAAGTAAAAGGAGAAATGCCTAAAGACGAGCTTATATGCGACCTTGCAGACCTTTACAAAATTTTCGGGGACACAACCAGAATGAAAATACTCTTTGCCCTGTTTGAGTCTGAGATGTGCGTATGCGCCATAGCGGAGCTTCTGGGTATGGAGCAGTCCGCAATTTCCCATCAGCTGAGAATTCTGCGAAATGCCAAGCTTGTGGGAAACCGTCAGGAAGGGAAGAATGTTTATTACTATCTTCTGGATAACCATGTCAGAACCATAGTCGCTCAGGGCTATGAACATATTATTGAAGAAAGGGAATAAAAAAATGAAAAAAGTATTTAAAGTAGAGAACCTTGACTGTGCTCATTGCGCCGCTCTTATTGAGGAGGGCGTCAGGAAAATTTCCGGTGTTGAGAATGCCAGCCTTAACTTTATAGCTCAGAGGCTTTCTGTTGAAGCAGAAGAAGAGAATTTCCCTGAAATAATTAAAAACATTAAAAAGACAGTAAAGAAGATAGAACCTGACTGCAGCATTGAATTTTAAGAGGTCTGTATGAGCAAAAGACAGAAAAGAGAGCTTTACCGCATTATAGCCGCCGCCGTTCTGGCACTTTTAGGTGCTGTGCTGCCTGTTTCAGAGCTGTGGAAATTTGTAATTTTCACAGCGGCCTACCTTGCGGCGGGCTATGATGTGCTTATTGGAGCTGTGCGCAAAATAATAAACGGACAGCTGTTTGATGAAAAATTCCTTATGTCCATTGCAACTCTGGGGGCATTTGCCCTGAGGGAGTACCCGGAAGCTGCCGGAGTTATGATTTTTTACCAGATAGGCGAATTCTTCCAGAGTTTAGCCGTAGGTAAGAGCCGCAAATCAATTTCCGCTCTAATGGATATAAGACCCGATACTGCCACCGTCATAAGAAACGGAGAGGAATTTACCGTAAGCCCTGAGGAAATTACACCCGGAGAAAGGCTTATTGTGAGACCCGGAGAAAAAATACCTCTTGACGGAACGGTAATTTCGGGGCATACTACAATTAACGCCTCTGCACTTACCGGTGAGAGCCTGCCGATTGATTTAAAGGTGGGTGACAGAGCGGTGAGCGGTTCGGTAAATCAGAGCGGAGTTATTGAAATTCAGGCAGAAAGCGGGTATTATGAAAGTACAGCCGCAAAAATTCTGGAGCTTGTGGAAAATGCCGCCGAGAAGAAAGCAAAGGTTGAAAGCTTTATAAGCCGATTTGCCCGCTGGTACACACCGGTTGTGGTTTTCAGCGCACTGTTTCTGGCTTTCCTGCCGCCCCTTCTGTTTTCACAGCCTTGGGAGACATGGATAGAGAGAGCCCTTATTTTCCTTATGGTTTCCTGTCCCTGTGCTTTGGTGGTATCTATACCCCTTAGCTTTTTCGCAGGTATGGGCGGCGCATCCAAGCAGGGAATTCTCATTAAGGGTGCATCTGCAATAGAAAGCCTTTCAAAAGTTGACAGCTTTATTTTCGACAAAACAGGCACTCTTACAGAGGGCAGCTTTGCTGTTGAGGCTATTCACTCCGATAAGCTGACCGAGGCTGAGCTTTTAGATATTGCCGCTGCTGCTGAAAGCTTTTCAAACCACCCCATAGCTGAATCCATTGTTGCCGCCCACGGCGGACACATAGACAAAGACAGAGTGGCGGATGCTCAGGAGCTTGCAGGTTTAGGGGTTAAAGCGGTTATAGACGGTGAGCTTTTCTATGTGGGTAATTCCGGACTTATGGATAAGGCGGGTGCAAAATGGCATGACTGCCACCTAAACGGCAGTATTATCCATATTTCAAAGGGCAGTGAGTACTTAGGCCACATCGTCGTTAATGATAAGCTGAAGGCCAATTCCCGTAAAGCCATTGACGGGCTTAAGGCACTTAAAATAAAAAACATCTTTATGCTCAGCGGTGACAAGAAAGAGATTGCCGTAAATGTTGCCGGAAAGCTCGGCATAGATAATGTCCGTTATGAGCTTATGCCTGACGAAAAGCTTTCAAAGCTTCAGGAACTTATTGACGGGGGCAATATATGTGCATTCGTGGGGGACGGCATAAACGACGCACCGGCTCTTATGCGCTCAAACGTTGGGATTGCAATGGGCGTTATGGGTTCAGATGCTGCCATAGAGTCTTCTGACATTGTGCTTATGGACGATGACCCGCTGAAACTTCCCGCAGCTCTTAAAATCTGCCGCAGAACTATGACCATTGCCAAAGAAAACCTTGTTTTTGCCCTTGGCGTAAAAATGCTTATCCTTATTCTTGGAGCCTTGGGTATTGCCAACATGTGGATAGCAATATTCGGAGACGTTGGTGTTATGCTGCTGGCGGTTCTGAATGCCATGCGGGCAATGATAAAAGTCAAATAATCTTCTTTTCCCGCTGTGAAAACCACAGCGGGAAAAAGGCGTTTATAATACAGATATAGAGGAGACATGAAAATGCTGTGTCTTGAACACATCAGCTGGAATTCCCCTGACGGAAGACAGCTTTTAAAGGGACTGGATCTGGATATACCGGACGGCAAGCTGGTAGTTATTACAGGTCCCAACGGCGGCGGTAAAACCACCCTGGCCAAGATAATAGCCGGTATAGAGAAGCCCCTTTCCGGCAGAATAATTTTGGACGGAGAAGATATAAGCGATAAGGACGTAACTGAGCGTGCTCAGATGGGTCTGAGCTTTGCTTTCCAGCAGCCTGTGCGCTTTAAGGGCATAACCGTGCGCCGCCTTGTAGAGGTTGCGGCGGGCAGAGAGCTTAAAGACGCAGAGCTGTGCGAGATACTGGGCGAGGTAGGTCTTTGCGCCAAGGAGTACATTGACCGTGAGGTTAATGCCACCCTTTCAGGCGGAGAGATTAAGAGAATAGAAATTGCAACTGTCATTGCCCGTGACTCTAAGATAGCCATATTCGATGAACCGGAGGCCGGCATTGACCTGTGGAGCTTTAAAAACCTGATAGAAGTTTTCCACCGTATGCATCAGGAAAAAAAGAACACCCTTATCATAATCTCACATCAGGAGCGTATACTTCGTATCGCAGACGAGATAGTGCTGGTTGCAAACGGCAAAATTCAGGACAGAGGCCCCAGAGAGGAAATGCTCAAATCCATGCGTTTTAAGGCAATGGAGCAGGAGGTTGCTGCCTGCGACAGAGGGGAGGCGGTTTTCAGTGAATGAAATAACAAAGGATATACTGAGAAGAATAGCCGTATTTAAAGAAAAATACATGAATTCCGCATACAGCATCCGTGAGGACGGAAGCTGCGTGGGACGGCAGGTAAATGAGAATATTAAAATAGAAAATAAAGAGGGCAAGCCCGGAATTACAGTCCATGTAAAGGAAGGCAGCAAGGGTGAGACTGTTTATATTCCCACCTGTGTTACTAAGAGCATGGATGACCTTGTATATAACGATTTCTATATTGGCGAGGGTGCTGAATGCACCATTGTTGCCGGCTGCGGTGTACATACAGATTCTCACGAAGCTGTGCGCCACAACGGCATACACCGCTTTTATCTGGGAAAGAATTCCACCGTCAAATACATTGAAAAGCATGTAGGAACAGGAAACGGCGAAGGCATACGCAGTATTGACCCTGTTACCGAGGTGTATATAGGAGAGGGCGCTTTCCTTGAAATGGATACCTCCCAGATAGGCGGCGTTGACAGAGCAGACAGAAAGACCACCGGCACTATCGAAGCCCGCGGCAAGCTTCTTGTAAGAGAGAGACTTTTGACCGAGGGGGAGCAGACTGCCGATACATATTTTGACGTGGAACTCAAAGGTGAGGATTCAAGCGCCGATATTATTTCCCGTTCTGTTGCAAGAGGTAAATCACGGCAAACCTATACCTCTACAATTACAGGCTCTGCAAGATGCAGCGGCCATTCCGAGTGCGACTCCATAATTGACGGGGACGCCATAGTGGATGCGGCTCCCAGACTGAGAGCCCACCACAATGACGCGGCCCTTATACATGAGGCCGCTATCGGTAAGATAGCAGGGGAGCAGATTTTGAAGCTGCGCAGCCTTGGACTTACCGAGCAGGAAGCTGAAAACATGATAATAGAGGGCTTTTTGAGCTGATTTTTAAATTTATTTTTCCTTAGGCAGAAGGGGCGTGTTTTTAACACGCCCTTTTGTTGCTAATTTCCTGAATTTGTGTTAAAATACGTAGTGTTGAATTATGTGAAAAAGAGGGATAATATGGCGCAAAGATTGGATGTGTCAAATAAAATGGGCGAAATGCCCGTTAAAACCCTGCTGCTGGATATGGGAATTCCTATTATGATTTCCATGCTGGTGCAGGCACTTTATAATGTTGTTGACGGTGTATTTGTGGCTCAGCTAAGCGAGAATGCCCTTACTGCCGTATCCATGGCTTTCCCGATGCAAAACCTTATTATAGCTTTTGCCGTGGGTAACGGAGTTGGTATAAATGCAAACCTGTCTAAAGCTTTGGGCTGCGGAGACCGGAAAAGAGCAAATTCAGTGGCAAAGAACGGCCTTTTATTGCAGGGACTGAGCTATCTTATATTCCTGATTGCGGGAATTTTTGCCGTAGAGCCTTATATGCGTGCCCAGACAGACAATCAGGAAATTTTAAACTACGGCGTTACCTACCTGCGGATAGTGCTGTGCCTTTCAATCGGTGTTTTTGTGCAAATAAGCTTTGAGCGCTTTTTGCAGTCCACAGGCAGAGCTAAGTACTCCATGTATACCCAGCTCAGCGGAGCGGTGTTTAATATAGTTTTTGACCCTATTTTGATTTTCGGCCTTTTAGGTTTCCCGAAAATGGGAGTCGCCGGCGCTGCTGTTGCAACTGTGGGCGGCCAGTTCTTTGCAGCCGCAATGGGCTTTTTCCTCAATTTGAAGAAAAATCCCGAAGTGAGCCTCAGCTATAAGGACTTTAAACCTGACGGCATAATGTTAGCTGATATGTGCAGGGTGAGTGTGCCCTCCATTGCCATGTCATCTATTATTTCGCTCACAATGTTTCTTATGGATTTGATATTAAAGAACTTTTCTTCTACTGCTGTGGCTGTTTTCGGAGTTTACGGTAAACTGCAAAGTTTTGTATTTATGCCCGTTTTTGGGCTTAATAATGCAATAGTGCCCATAATTGCCTATAACTACGGGGCAAATAAGCCGGAACGTATACACCAAACCATTAAGTACGGTATCCTTTATGCAACGGGAATTTTAGTTGTAGGTCTGATTATTATGCAGACCATGCCCAATATTCTTCTCAGAATGTATGATGCCAGCGATTATATGATGTCTATCGGTGTTCCCGCATTCAGAATAATAAGTACATCCTTTGTGTTTGTGGGGGTAAATATAGTCTGTTCATCAGGCTGTCAGGCATTCGGCAAAGGCGTGTACAGCCTTATTATATCAGTTATACGCCAGATTGCGGCGCTGCTGCCTATTGCATGGCTTTTCAGCCTTACAGGGAAGCTTGACCTTGTATGGCTGTGCTTCCCAATATCAGAAGCAATAGCCACCTGCGTTTCCGTACCTCTTTTGAGACGGGTTATAAAAAAAGCGGGAATGGACAGTCAAAAATGAGATAAAAATACCGCTCCGTTTTCGGAGCGGTAATTTTTTATCCTGTTATTTTTTAAGCACTGCGTTTCTTCCTGCCTCATAGGCTTTAAGATTCAGCTCAAGGAATTTTTCGGGTACGGTATCACGAATAATTTCTTCCCAATCAATATCCCCGAAATCAAGAGCGGCGGTCATGGCACCGAAAAGCACCACATTCATGCACTTTGAGTTTCCAAGCTCCATTGCTATCTCTGCGGCGTTCAGGCTGTGGCATTTGAAATTACTTTCCATAGCCTCCAGACAGCCCTCAGGGTACTCACAAAGACCTGCTGCAACGGTGGATGACGGAATTGCGTAATCATTTATAACAGCAATGCCCTCCGGCTTTAAAAACTCCGCATATCTTACCGCTTCCATTTTCTCAAAAGCTATCATAATATCGGCGGCGCCTTTGCCTATAACGGGAGAATAGACCTTTTCGCCCCAATGCACCTGAGTGGTTACGCTGCCGCCTCGCTGGCTCATGCCGTGAACCTCGGACATTTTAACGTCGTAGCCCATTTTCATAAGGCCGTTTACAAGAATTTTCGCAGTCAGGATTGCGCCCTGACCGCCTACGCCTACTAAAAGTGCGCTTTTGGTATTCATTTTCAGCACTCCTTTCTGCTGATAGCCTTAACCGGGCAGACCTGAGCACAGACTGTGCAGCCTACACACTGGTTAGGATCTATGGAGGATTTGCCGTCCTTCATCATAAGGGCGGGACAGCCCACGGAAATGCACTTCCTGCATCCTATGCACTTATCTCTGTCTACCTCACAAAGTCCGGTATCGTGCTTTATGCGCTTAATGAGCAGGCAGGGACGGCGGGATATGACGGCGGAAGGCTCTTCGGAATCCAGAGCCTTTGTTACGGCTTCTTCCATTGCCTTTAAATCCCATGGGTCGGCAATAAAGATGTTCCTGTAGCCCATGGACTTCAAAACGTCCTCAATTTTAATGGCTTCTGCAATCTCACCCTGCAAGGTGTAGCCGCTGCCGGGGTTATCCTGATGACCTGTCATGCCGGTAATGGAGTTATCCAGAACCACAGGCACCATATTGCCCTTGTTGTAAATAATTTCAGCCGCTCCTGTCATACCGGAGTGGAAGAAGGTGGAGTCACCCACAACGCCGAGAAACTTTTTGTTCTTCTGTCCCGAAAGCTCCAGAGCCTTTGAAAGACCCATGCCCACGGAAAAACCGCCGCCCATACATACGCAGCTGTCAAGAGCGGAAAGGGGAGGTGCGGCACCCAGAGTGTAACAGCCTATATCGCCGGTAACCACATAGTTTTTGTGTTTGGAAACGGTGTAGAAAAAACCTCTGTGAGGACAGCCGGGGCAGAGAGCAGGGGGACGGGAAACAGGCTCAACAGCGGGCTTTACGGTTTCGGGCTTCTGACCGAAGATACGCTCCTTTAAAAGCTGAGGGTTCAGCTCATACATATTGCCTGTCAGCTCTTTACCTACGCACGAAATTCCAGCGGCCTTTATTTCCGTCTCCATAAAAGGCTCAAGCTCCTCAATTATGTACAGCTTTTCCACCTTGGAGGCAAACTCCTTTATTAAATCCATAGGGAGAGGCCATGTTAAACCAAGCTTTAAAAATGATGTGTCCTCAGGAAAAGCGTCCTTTGCGTACTGGTAGGCTATGGAGGCGGTGATAACGCCCACCTTATTGCCTTTAAGCTCCATTTTATTTAAAGGACAGCTGTTTGAATATACCTCAAGAGCCTTCATATGCTCTTCCACCTTTTGGTGGTTTGCATATGCGTTTGCGGGAGTAGAAACGTTCTTTCGGACATTGCGCTTATACTCCGGCACCTCTTTTTCCACTCTTTCACCGAATTCAACCAGACTCTTGGAGTGAGAAACTCTGGTTGTGGTTCTGAAAAGCACTGGAATATCGAAATTTTCGGAGATGTCATAGGCGTACTTCATAAAGTCCACACACTCCTGAGAGTCGGAAGGCTCAATCAGGCACAGCTTTGCGGCTTTTGCATAATAGCGGTTATCCTGCTCATTCTGAGAGGAGTGCATACTGGGGTCGTCTGCGGTTACGATGACAAATCCACCGGTAACACCGTTATAGGCAGCTGTAAAAACCGGGTCTGCCGCCACGTTAAGACCTACATGCTTCATGGCGCAGAGACTGCGGACACCGCCGATGCTGGCACCGTAGGCCATTTCGGTTGCCACCTTTTCGTTAGGCGCCCACTCGCAGTATAGCGAGTCTTTATAAAGGGGCAGATTTTCAAAAATCTCAGTGCTTGGCGTTCCGGGATAGGCAGAGCAGACCTTTACACCGGCCTCATAGGCTCCCCGTGCAATGGCCTCATTGCCGGACATTAAGTATTTCAATACTGTATCCACCTTTCTTTTAGCTATTTTTTATTTAACTTACTATTTAAGCTCCTGAAATTCGGAGATTATTTCAGGAGGCATTATCGGAAGGGAAATATTATGCCATGAGTCCATGACATTCATGCCGTCTTCATAACTGCCGGTATAAAGAACAGTCCCGTCAGCTTGAAATCCCGCTGTAAAATAGGGGCCTACGCTTACAGCTACGATATTATTCCAGTCACCCACATTCAGCTCGCCCCTGTCGTTCCAGCCCGCAGCCACAACTGTTCCGTCTGCTTTAAGACCTACGCTGTGCTGAAAGCCTGCGTATATTGCAACGATGTCTGTCCAATCGGAAACATCACACTGACCGCACTCGTTGTAGCCTGCGGAAAGCACCGTACCGTCGGATTTTAAAGCCAGAGAATAGTCATAGCCTGCCGCTACCTGTATAATGTCCGTCCAGCCCCCCACGTCGCACTGTCCGTAATGGTTCTGGCCTGCGGCAACTACGGTACCGTCTCTTTTCAGACCCAGAGTGTGAAACTGGCCTGCGGCTGCCTGAACTATATCGTTCCACCGGGAAACTTCATGCTGACCGGTGGCGTATCCGGAGTGGTTTGTTTCTTTACCCACGGAAACCACCGTCCCGTCGGATTTTACCCCAACGGTAGTATCGGCAAATGCGGATATTTGAACTATATCTCTCCAGTCGGACACATCACACTGACCGTACTGATTGTTTCCCACTGCTGTCACCGTGCCGTCGGATTTTAAACCCACGCTGTGCCATGCTCCGGAAGATACAGCCGCTATATCACTCCACTCTTCAGTCTGCAGCTGACCGAAATTATCCAGACCTGCGGTTATCACTTTACCGTCGGGGCTGAGACCTATGACGTGGGAATGGCCCCCGTCAGAGGAAGGGTTTACAGCCCAATCCAAAAGGGCTTTTTTATATTGGGCTTTCCGACTTTCTTTTTGCTCACGCTGCTGCTCTTCCGACGGGGCTTTCTCCTGCTCCTGAGCTTGGGCTGCGTCCTCAGCGGGCTGCTGCTGAGAAAGGGGAGCTTCCGCCGATATGCGGGAAGCATCAGAGCGAACTTTTACAGAGAGGGTAAGTGCAAGAAACAGGGCGAGAAATACAATAACTGCCGCAGAAAATATCCTGCCGCCATGCTTTTCGGAGTTTTTCTTTTTGCTGCCGAAAACTGTACTTTTCATTATAGCTCTCCTAACCTGTATTCTGTATATACTATATCATTTTATAGAAAAAAGTACAATCCGTATTTTAGTTAATTAAAAAATCCACAAAAAAAGCAGCCCAAGGGCTGCGGAAAATACATATAAAACCATTTAGCTGAAGCTTATAAAAAAGAAATAACCCTTGACCGGCATTTTAAACCTTTCTCCGATCAAGGGTTAAATCTGTGAAGTCTTAGTATCTAACATCATTGGTTACCTCTCTTTCTGCAGATTGGACGCGGCTCTCATTTTTTTTACTCGTCTCAGAATTGCCTCCGTATCAATTCTATTCCCAATATTCCTTACGTTTCTCAGAAATTTATATAATCGGAAGAATACTGAAAGCCCGCCCCGGGTTCCTTTTTCAAGGGAACCGGAAGTTATGCCAAATACTTTGAAAAGTTCGGTCAACTGAGAAACGGTACCGTCTTATATCATCACCCCGACATAAGCTCCCCAACCGTTTTCCCGGCATGGACTGTTATCCGATCTTTCGGCCTGAGTCCTCCGTCACAATTACATGGCTTAGCATTTAATCAAATTGACTAAAGCCTCTCTACCCACATTCCGCATGAACTTTTATCCGATCTTTCGGCCTGAGTCCCTTTGCAAAAATTCATCGGTAGCCGCTTTTATCAAGACACTGATACATGCTCATCTACCGTTTTACACTGGACTTTTATCCGATCTTTCGGCCTGAACCCATTGCTGAAACTGCTGGTAGCAAGTTTTATCACATTGATGACTAAAGCTGATTGCCAAATTATCGATGCCGTACTTTTAAAGTAACCTGGTATTTCTTCTTTGTGATTATATGATAACACCTTACTTTAATAATTTCAATCGGCAATCATTTATGAAAAAAGCTTATCAAAATAGTACATAAGAGAGAAAAACAGCCGTTAATCTATTTAATTATTGACTCAGTTCAGCAAACTGTGGTATGATAAATTTGTTGGGCGGCTTTAACCGGAGGCTTATAAGATATAATTTATCATAAGCTTTTTTACGGTTATAAGGGGCCTTGTTTTTTTAGAGAAAAGAAATAACCCTTGACCGGCACTGTATCTTTTCCGCCGACCAAGGGTTATTTCTGTGAACTTTTAATATCCAACATCATTGGTTACCTCGCTTTCTTAAATTGAACGCGGCCTTCTATTTACATCATCTCAGATTACTCCCTTGACGGCACACACAAAACCGTTCAGCGGGAGTGGGTTGAAGACCCGTCCTGCCCTTCCCAATATGTGGGAACTTTATTCAGTTGTCCATTTTTTTGATATTCTTCCTTGTGTCTATAATATAGCACTTACAGCTGCAAAACTCAATTCACATTTTTTATAAAAAAGTACATGCGATTTGGTATAGAACGGGGAAAATCAGCTTTAGCGGCGGTTTAAAGTTGACGGGGAAAAGTTTAATATGATATAATTAAAAGAGTGAGCGGAAAATACCGCTCACTTTTTTTGCCCTCATGAGGCAAACATGGATTTTATGAGCGATTAGCCCAGAAACGGGGGCATAATATGCTTAAAATCTATTAAAGTTTTCCATAGATTTTTAATGTAAGGGCTACTATAATATATCGGCGCTGAAGGGATGAAATGAAATTGAACTTTTTTCCCCGGAGCGCTGATTTTTTGAAGATAGGACGTGTTCAAAATGGGAAAGGGAAACGATCTTCGCAACGACTCTGTTTTGTCACTTGTTTTTAAATTAACTCTGCCCGCAATGCTGGCCCAGCTGGTAAACGTGCTTTACGGCATAATAGACCGTATGTTTATAGGCCACATTCCTCTGGTGGGAAATACTGCACTGGCGGGGGTCGGTGTCTGCGGGCCTATAACCACCCTTCTTTCATCCTTCGGAAATCTTGTGGGTATAGGCGGCTCGGTTATGATGGCAACCTGCATGGGCCACGGGGACAGGGAGAGGGCAAAGAAAATACTTTCAAACAGCTTCCTTTTGCTCCTTGTATTTTCCGTTACCCTTACGGTGGTACTGCTCTTAAATAAGCGGGAAATGATTTATCTTTTCGGCGGCAGCGATGCCACGTATGAATTTGCAGATACTTATCTTACGATATATACTCTGGGTACATTTTTTGCCCTGCTGGCCCTTGGACTTAATTTCTTTATATCCTGTCAGGGATTTTCCGTAAATGCCATGTTTACGGTACTTATAGGAGCTGTCTGCAATATAATTCTTGACGCTGTGTTTGTGCCTGGCCTTGGCTGGGGAGTAGGCGGAGCCGCATTTGCAACCGTTATTTCTCAGATGCTTTCATGTCTGTATGCCGTGCTGTTCCTCTTCGGCAAAAAGGTGGGGGTAAGAATATCCTTCGGAAATTACGACCTGCACATGATGCTTAAAATAATTGTAATGGGTATTTCTCCCTTTATAATTCTTGCAACAGACAGCGTTATAATAATTGCCGTAAACATGATTTTACAGCACTACGGCGGAGCAGAGGGCGATATGCTGATTTCTGCCTACACCATAACTCAAAGCTACCTGCTGCTCATTACAGGCCCTCTTTTCGGTATTTCCGGCGGAGTACAGCCTATAATAAGCTTTAACTACGGGGCAGATCAGGCTGTAAGGGTAAAAAATACGGTAAAGTATGCAGCAATTATGGCTGTTATATTTAACAGCATTATGTTCATTGTTTCTCAGCTGTTTGCGGACAGCTTTGTAAAATTCTTTACAAATGATGCAAACACCGCAAAGGCGGCTGTTTGGGGCATAAAGGTATTTACTCTTGCTATTGTACCTTTGGCACTCCAATATGTATTTGTGGACGCACTTACCGCCCTGGGCAAAGTAAAAACCGCACTTTATCTCTCTGCATTCAGAAAAATTGCCTTTGTGGTTTTTGCCTTTATTTTTGCAAATCTTTTCTCAGCCCGCCAGTCATTCTACACGGAACCTGTTGTAGATGTTATAGGCGGCATTCAGTCAACGGTTGTATTCCTGCTGGTGTTTGGAAAATATCTCAGGAAAAGCGGGATACACGCAAACGGGCCATCGGCGGCTCAAGCCTCTTGACAGTTTTTGCCAGAAGGTGTATAACATCATAAGAATTGAATACAACGGGAGCTTGTGTTACAGGCTGAGAGTAAGGTTTGACCTTAGACCGATTACCTGATTTGGATAATGCCAACGTAGGGATACTTATTATGAGACATTGCGGGAGACACCAAATCTGGTGGCTCCCGTTTTTCAATTTAAAGCAGTAAAGACAAACCCTGCTGCTTAAACTAAATTCAGAAAACTGAAAGGAGATTAGAAAAAGGAAAAATCAAGTTAAAAAAACTGCTTATACATAACATTGTAAATTATGCAGCAGTAAATTACTGCACCAACATTCTCCTCTGGGGCGGTTTGTCCGTAATGGCAGACCATATTGATGAGCGGAGGAGATACATTCATCTGCGAGAACTTAACATCAATAAGACACTTGCAGTAAGCCCAATGGGGCGGAATTTTATGATCTGTCAGAAAAAAGCAGAAGGAGCTTAGAGATGTTTCCCACTGTTATATGACGGATTATTCGGATTTTGGCTATTTTGGAGTTTTGCTTCAAAATAAAATTTAATACAGCGGCAGGTCGGGGGCACCACCTCCTGTCGCTTAATAAAAATAATGCAGGAGGAAAGAACAATGAAAACAGCATTATCAATCGCAGGCATTGACTGCAGCGGAGGCGCCGGCATTCAGGCCGATTTAAAAACTATGACCATGAACGGTGTTTTTGCGATTACGGAGGAATTCAGAGGATGATAACAAATATATTTGCTGCCGCTTTTACGGTTATTTATCTGGGAATCAGCATTTGGCTTTGCCGAAAATTCCGCTTTAACGCAAAATCTCTGGCTCTGGGCGCAATCGCTATTGCCATGACGTGCATTTTGACCTGTATCAGCATACCCCTGCCCACAGGGGCTAACATGAGTATGGGCTCATGGGTGCCCCTTATGCTGCTTGCCATAGTTTACGATTACAGGCTTGCCATAATATCGGGCTTTGTCTGCGGCGCTGTGAGCAACTTCCTTGTACCGGGCTGGGCTGTGGTTCACTGGGCAGAGTTTTTCCTTGAACATATGGTGATATTTTCCTGCTTCGGATATGCGGGAATATTCGGTTACGAAAAAAAGGGAAAACTAATACTTGCCATCAGCCTTGCCGTTCTGCTTCGCTTTACCGCTCAGGTACTCAGCGGCGTTATCTTCTTCGGTCAGTATGCATGGGAGGGCTGGAGCGCATGGGGTTACAGCCTTGCAATACATCTGTCGGGCAGAATACCGGAGGGAATACTTACAGGACTTATAATCATGGCATTGCCTTTAAAAAGATTGGCTGAAATTGCAAAGGGAGGAACAAGATAATGGGATTTGTTGAAAAGTGCATTGAGGACAGTATGCCTATATGGCAGGAGTGCTTAAATTCAAAATTTCTGGTTGAGCTTGAAAGCGGAAAACTGGATGAGGAATGTTTTAAAGGCTACATAGTGGATGACAGTATATACCTAATGTATTATGCAAAGGTTTTTGCCCTGGGTATTTTAAATTCCCGTGATTTTGATTCCCTCAGAAATTTCTATTCATTTCTGGCTTTCGTAAATGAGGGAGAAGGCTCCACAAGGCTAAAGTATCTGGAGCGCTACGGACTTAATGATAATGTTGTTGAAAAGCTTCCCCAGAGAGAGGAAAACAGGGAGTATACAGACTATATGCTGGAGCATGCTCAGGAGGGGATACCAGAGACAATGATGGCGGCACTTCCCTGTACTTTAAGCTATGCGTGGATCTTTCGGGAGCTTTTAAAGAGAAGCCCCGGAGTGAAGGATACAGTATACTGGCCTCTGGTAAGGGACTATACAGCCCTTGACTATGACAGTATATGCAATAAGTGGATAAGCTTTGGAAACAAGGTCTGCCGGGATCTTCCCCAAGAGCGGCTTACCCACTGCATGGAGATTTTCCGACAGTGCTCAAAGCTTGAACTTGGGTTCTGGCATATGAGCGAAAAACCCAGAAACGATATTTAAAGATAAAAAGCTCACTGAAACTATGTAGTTTCGGTGAGCCTTTTTGCAAATAAAACAGATATGGAAATATAAATGTTGCTTTATCAGATTAAACTGTGCAAATTTTTAATATAGACATAAGTAAAAAACAGTGGTATAACTGTATACAGTTATACAGAAATACAAGGGCGAGAGACTATCTAACAGCCGAAAGGAGCGGTAAAAATGCTTGAGCTGTCACCCAAAACCAATCTTTTAGAGGAAAACGACTACCGTTTTTCCTTACAGGACGTAAAAGAGCCTAAACTTTTCAGAGAGATATATAATTATGACGAAGTTCCCAAGCTGTCCTTTAACCACCGAAGAGTTCCTATGAACATGCCGGAAGAGATATGGATAACCGATACCTCTTTCAGAGACGGACAGCAGTCCGTAAATCCCTACACGGTGGAGCAGATAGTTGAACTGTTTAAGCTGTTATCAGAGCTCGGCGGCCCCTACGGCAGAATAAGGCAGACAGAATTCTTCATATACAGCAAAAAGGACAGAGAGGCCATTGAGCGCTGTCGTGAGCTGGGACTTAAATTTCCTGAAATAACCACATGGATAAGGGCAAGCCGTGAGGATTTTAAGCTTGTCAAAGAGCTTGGAATAAGGGAAACGGGTATGCTTGTTTCCTGCTCTGATTACCATATTTTTAAAAAGCTTAAAATGACAAGGCGGGAGGCTATGGAGCATTATCTTGCCGCCGTGAAGGACGCATTCTATGCAGGCGTTGTGCCCCGCTGTCATCTGGAGGACATTACAAGGGCCGATTTTTACGGCTTTGTTGTGCCCTTTGTAAATGAGCTTATGAAGCTTTCGGAGGAGGCAAAAATTCCGGTTAGAATAAGAGCATGTGACACTATGGGCTACGGTGTCCCCTATACGGAGGTGGCTCTTCCCAGAAGCGTTGCGGGCATAATATACGGCTTACAGCACTATTCGGGAGTCAGCAGCCAGTATCTTGAGTGGCACGGCCACAACGATTTTTATAAATCCGTTGCAAATGCCGCCACAGCATGGCTTTACGGCGCATCGGGGGTTAACTGCTCCCTTTTGGGCATAGGCGAGCGGACAGGGAACGTACCTCTTGAGGCAATGGTTTTTGAATATGCCTCTCTCAGAGGCTCTCTTGACGGAATGGATACAAGGGCGATTACCAAGATAGCCCGATATTTTAAAGAGGAAATAGGCTATGAAATTCCGCCTATGACCCCCTTTGTAGGCAGTAAATTTAACGAGACAAGAGCGGGAATTCATGCCGACGGGCTTTTAAAAGATGAGGAAATTTACAATATATTTAATACCGAAAAACTTCTTGACCGCCCTGCAAAGGTAAGCGTTAATAAAAATTCCGGCCTTGCGGGAATTGCATGCTGGCTCAATCAGCATTACCCGCTGGGCGGGGACAAAAGGCTTCAAAAGCACGATATGATAGTTGAAAAATTAAAAGTCTGGGTGGATGAGCAGTATGAGGACGGCAGAACCGCCTCCATATCGGATGCCGAGCTTGAAAACAAGGTTTTGGAGCTGTCCGGCGGAGTTTTGAAGCCACGGGACAGGAGAGAGGAATAAAGCATGAACGAGCATAAAAGCGTATCAATAGCCGACGGAGTGTTTGAACAGCTCCAGCAGGATATTCTGACCGGCAAATATAAGCGGGGAGAAGTGCTCAGCGAAATAAGGCTTTCAAATGAACTGGGCGTGAGCCGCACTCCCATTCGTGAGGCAGTCAGGAGATTACAGCAGGAACAGCTGCTGGAGGAGGGGCCAAGAGGTTCCGTGGTTCTGGGAATATCTCTGGATGACACTCTGGACATGTACGATATACGCCTCAATGTTGAAAGCATGGCCGCAGGGAGAGCGGCAGAGCGGATAAGCCAAGAAGAGCTTGACAAAATGGGGGAAATTCTGGATTTGCAAAGCTTTTATATAAGTAAAAATCACACTGACAACGCAGATAAAATCAGAAATCTGGACTCTGAATTCCACGATCTTTTATATAAAGCCTCAGGCAGTCGGGTGTTTTACAACATTCTCAGCACTCTGCACCGAAAAATAACCAAATTCAGGCAGGTTTCAGTCTCAAGGCACAGCAGGGCGGTAAATTCCCTCCATGAGCATGAGGCAATTCTTGAAGCCTTACAGAAACATGACAGCAAAGAAGCCGAGAGACTTTCCAGACTGCATGTGCAGAATGCAAAGGACAGCATGACGGAAATGGAGAAATAAAAATGGGACTTAATATAGCTGAAAAAATCATAAAAGCCCACCTTGTGGGCGGAAGCATGGAAGAGGGGGCGGAGGCCGCTTTAAGGATAGACCAGACCTTAACACAGGACGCAACGGGAACTATGGCATATCTTGAATTTGAGGCTATGGGTATTGACCGTGTAAAAACCGAAAAATCCCTTGCCTACATTGACCACAATACCTTGCAGTCCGGCTTTGAAAATGCCGATGACCACAGATATATTCAGTCCGTGTGCCGCAAGCACGGCATTTACTTTTCCCGTCCCGGCAACGGTATCTGCCATCAGGTCCATCTGGAGCGCTTCGGCGTTCCCGGCAAAACACTTTTAGGCTCTGACAGCCATACCCCCACAGCAGGGGGATTAGGTATGCTGGCTATGGGAGCAGGCGGTCTTGACGTGGCAGCTGCAATGGGCGGAGGTGCGTATTATATCACTGTGCCTAAAGTAATAAAGGTGGAGCTTTCGGGGAAGCTTCAGCCCTTTGTAAGCGCCAAGGACGTAAGCCTTGAAATTCTCCGCATACTGTCGGTAAAGGGCGGCGTCGGGCGCATTATAGAGTGGGGCGGAGAAGGTGTAAAGAGTCTTTCCGTTCCCGAGCGTGCCACAATTACAAACATGGGCGCAGAACTGGGGGCTACCGCTTCCGTTTTCCCCTCAGATGAGATTACAAGAGCATTTTTGAAGGCTCAGGGCAGGGAAGAGGACTACACCCCTGTATTTGCAGACGGGGATGCAAAGTATGAGAGAGTTATAAAAATTGACCTTTCACAGCTTAAACCCCTTATTGCCTGCCCCCATATGCCCGATAATGTGGTGACGGTGGAGAGCTTAAAGGGAATGAAGGTGGATCAGGTCTGCATAGGCTCATGCACAAACTCCTCTCTTTACGACATGCTAAAAGCCGCCGCCATTATTAAGGGCAAGTCCGTTGCTCCTAAGGTCAGCATGTCCGTTTCCCCCGGTTCAAGACAGGTGCTCAGTATGCTCTCGGAGTGCGGAGCTTTAAATGATTTCATTCTTGCAGGGGCGAGACTTCTGGAATGTGCCTGCGGACCATGTATAGGAATGGGATTTGCCCCCAACTCCGGCGGCGTAAGCCTGCGTACATTTAACCGTAACTTCGAGGGCAGAAGCGGCACGGCAGATGCTGAAATTTACCTTGTATCTCCTGAAACTGCCGTTGCCTCTGCTATTACGGGGGAAATTACCGACCCCAGAGCTTTGGGAATGGAGATGCCGGAAATCACAATGCCGGAGAGCTTTAAAGTGGACGACAGCGGTGTTTTACCTCCTGCCGACCCTGAGAGCGCAAAAACTCTGGAGGTTCTGCGAGGCCCCAATATTAAGCCCATTCCGGAGGGTAAAGCTCTCACAGACAGTATAGAGGGTGAGCTTACCTTAAAGCTGGGGGACAATATAACCACCGACCACATTATGCCCGCAGGGGCAAAAATCCTGCCCTACCGCTCCAATATTCCCAAACTCTCCCAATTCTGCTTTGCAGTCTGCGACAAGAGCTTTTCGGAGAGAGCTGAAAAAGCAGGACAGACCATTTTAGTCGGCGGTTCAAACTACGGTCAGGGCTCATCCAGAGAACATGCGGCATTAGTTCCCCTGTATCTGGGGGTTAGGGCTGTGGTTGCAAAGAGCTTTGCCAGAATTCATGCCGCAAACCTTATAAATGCCGGAATTCTGCCTCTATGCTTTAAAAATCCTGAGGATTACGACAGACTCAAACAGGGTGAAAAGCTGAGTATCAGCGGAGTTTTGGAGGGGCTGGAAAAGGGAGAAGTGAGCCTTCACAGCCAGAGCGGGAATATTCCCCTTGTCTGCTCCTTTACTGAGCGTCAGATTGCCATTCTTAAAGCAGGTGGATTACTTAACTACACAAGGGAGAGCGGGAAATAATGGATAAATTTATAGAAGAGGCGGCGGAGCATTTTAAAACTCTGCTGAAAGAACAGTTAGAGCGTCAGGAGAGAATGGAAAGGGCGGCAGAAAAAACCGATTTTAATTCCATTCCAAAGCTTACAATCGGTCTTATTGAGGGGGACGGCATAGGCCCTGTCATAATGTCTGTTGCGGAAAAGGTGCTCAGTAAGCTTTTAAAGGATGATATAGCATCGGGAAGGGTGGAGCTTCGGAAAATTCAGGGACTTACCATAGAAAACCGCCTTGCCTTAAATCAGGCAGTTCCCCACTCTGTCCTTGAGGAGATTAAAAAATGCCACGTGCTTTTAAAAGGCCCCACCACCACTCCCAAGGGGGGCAATATTGAGAGTGCTAATGTGTGCCTGAGAAGAGAGTTGGACTTATACGCAAATGTGCGGCCTGTATCTATCCCCGAAAAGGGTATAGACTGGTGCTTTTTCAGGGAAAATACCGAGGGGGAATACACTCTGGGAAGCCGTGGAATTGAGCTGCCCCATAAGCTCTCCATGGACTTTAAGGTAACTACCGACGGAGGAACACGGCGCATTGCAAGAGCCGCCTTTGACTATGCCAGAGCAAACGGCAAAAACAGCGTTGCCATAGTTACAAAGGCAAACATTATGAAAAAGACCGACGGAATGTTTACAAGTATAGCCCATGAGGTAGGGGAGAAGTACCCTGAAATCAGGGTTGAGGACTACTACATAGACATAATGTGTGCAAATCTCTTGAATGAGGACATTCGCTCAAAGCTTCAGGTGTTTTTGCTGCCAAACCTTTACGGCGATATAATTACCGACGAAGCAGCTCAGATTCAGGGCGGCGTGGGTACTGCGGGCAGCGCAAACATAGGGGACAGATACGCAATGTTTGAGGCTATCCACGGCTCAGCCCCCAGAAAGGTTCAGAGGGGCGAGGGTGCTTACGCAAACCCGGAGAGCATATTGAAGGCGGCGGAAATGCTTTTGCGCCATGTTGGAAAGCCCTGTAAGGCAGACAGACTTTCAAAGGCTCTGAGAGAGTGCAAGAGTGAGGGAAGAGTTACAGTGACCGGTCACCCAAACGGCGCTACGGCGGCGGAATTCGGAGAATATCTCCTTGAAAAGCTCTGAAAAGCAGTAAAAATTAAGAAATTGTTAAGACTTAACATTCTTGAAAATAATAAAAAATTATGTTATAATTCTGTGGAAAAAATTGATTCGGAGTTAAATTATGATTGAATGGTTAACCGAAACCGTGGTCGGTAAATTTCTAAGCACTCTGTTTATTTCCATGGCTCCCGTGGTGGAGCTTCGCCTTGGGCTTCCCTACGGTATAGCTCAGGGACTTGATTATCCATTGGCTCTTGCGGCGGCTCTTATCGGAAATATGATTCCGGTTCCGTTTATTATTGTTTATATTGAGCGCATTTTTGCATGGCTCAGGCGGCATTTTGATAAGCTGAACAACTTCATAACAAGGCTTGAAGACAAAGCTCAGCTTAAAGGGGAGACTGTAAAAAAATACGGGCCGCTGGGTCTTGTTATTTTTGTTGCCATTCCTCTGCCCGGTACAGGGGCATGGACAGGCGCTCTTGTGGCTGCAATCTTGAACATGCGTGTACGGCAGGCCGCCCCCAGTATAATGCTGGGTGTCTGCATTGCCGCCACTATTATGACGGCTCTGACCTTCGGCGTAATTAAACTAACGTAATAATTATAAGTGTAAAAATTAAAGGACGGTTTCTGACCGTCCTTTAATTTCTAAGGTGTTTTTATGAAAATAATTTACAGAGACAGGGATATTATAGTGTGCATAAAGCCCCCCAGAGTTCTGTCCACCGATGAACCCGGCGGACTTCCCGATATGCTGAGAGAAGAACTGGGCGATAAAAATGCGGATATAAGAACCGTTCACAGGCTGGACAGAGTGGTGGGCGGGCTTATGGTGCTGGGGTGTAATCATTCAGCCGCCTCTGAGCTTTCACGTCAGATACGGGACGGAAGCTTCAAGAAAATCTACCTTGCCGCCGTCCACGGAATAACAGAGGATAAAGGCCAGATGCGTGATTATATGTACAGAGACAAGGCAAGAAAAATGTCTTTCGTGACAGAGAGCCAAAGCAAAGACACAAGAGAGGCAATTTTGAATTTCAGGACTTTAGACAGAAATGAGGGCATGAGCCTTGTGGAGGTGGAGCTTGTTACAGGCCGTACCCACCAGATTCGCTGTCAGTTTTCCTCTCACGGCTTCCCCCTTATGGGTGAGAGAAAATACAGCCTGTTAAACGACGGCTGTGAGCTTGCCCTCTTTTCCTCGGAAATAGGCTTTACCCATCCTAAAACAGGGGAATATATGTCTTTTTACGAAAAACCTCCTAAAATTTTCCCCTGGAATTTGTTTAAGATAAAATCTTAACTATTAATAATCTTTAAATTGTGCGTTGTATGCCTTGAAAGCAGCGGCAGGGAATTATATAATGAGCCCAATACTGTGATTAGAGGCGGACTATGGAAATTATAAAATATATTCTTGTTATTGTCGGAAGCTACCTGCTGGGATCGCTGAGTATGTCTATTATAATGTCAAAGTCCGTTATGGGCGGAGATGTTCGGGAGAAAGGCAGCGGTAATGCCGGAGCTACCAATATGGCCAGAGTTTTCGGATGGAGCGCAGGTTTCCTTACTCTTGCGGGAGATGTGGGAAAGGCTGCTCTTTCCATGTACATCGGCTGGCTTTTACTGGGCGACACAGGCCTTGCCGTCGGCGGTATTGCAAGCACTATCGGACACTGTTTCCCTGTTTACTATGGCTTTAAGGGGGGAAAAGGTGTTTCGGTTGGTCTGGCGGCGGCATTTGCCATAAGCTGGAAGATAGCCGCAATAGCTCTCAGCGTGTTTATAATTATTGCAGTCTGCACCAGAAAGGTGTCTCTGGGCTCCATTTGTGCAGCGGTAAGCATTATTATTTACAGCATTGTTATGCCGGTGGGTGTGCCTAAACTCATTTTGGGAGTTACAGTTCCCACCATTGTTATCTTAAAGCACAGAGACAATATAAAGCGGCTTCTAAACGGCACCGAAAAAGACTTTAAGGCCGGAAAAAGACCGGAAAAATGATTTATTTGTGACAGGCGTAAAGCCTGTCCTTTTTTATGCTCTCGGCTTTGTCTATTTGGAAAATCGGGGCAAAGCAGATGATAAAAAAATATGTGGTTTTTTAGCTTTAATTTCCTGAGAGCTTGAAATAAAATGAGAAAAATGATATATTTTACGCATATACTAAGAAGTAATACAGGGAGGATATTTATATGAACGAACAGCTTCGTCACGATATTGATAAATTCTGTGAAGAAAATTATGAAAATATATTCAGAGACATTTCCCGTCTTGTGGCTATAGACAGCGTTGAGGGTGAACCCGTAAACGGCGCTCCCTTCGGCATAGGCCCCGCAAAGGCTCTTGATGAGGCTCTCAAAATAATTGATGAGCTGGGTCTTGAGGGTTATAACTGCGAGGGTAAAATCGGATACGCTCTTCTGGGCGAGAATACCGACAAATATATTGCAACCATTACCCACCTTGATGTTGTACCCGCAGGTGAGGGCTGGAAAGCCGACCCCTTTAAAATGCGCCGCAAGGACGGCTGGATAATAGGCCGCGGCGTTATGGACGACAAAGGCCCCTCTGTTTTGTGCCTTTATGCTTTGAAGTATCTGAAAGAGCACAATATTCCCCTTAAATAT
The DNA here is from genome assembly GCA_020025675.1 of Oscillospiraceae bacterium. Classification (GTDB taxonomy): domain Bacteria; phylum Bacillota; class Clostridia; order Oscillospirales; family Oscillospiraceae; genus Limivicinus. The sequence goes on along the minus strand of JAHHRS010000003.1, from coordinate 33,455 downwards.
CCGGTGAGAGCTTTGCTTGGTGTTAACGAGGAGACAGGCATGCTGGATGTGGAGCACTATCTCAATAACTATCCTGCACCTCTGTTCTGCTTCAGCCCCGACGCAAACTTTCCCCTCTGCAACGGTGAAAAAGGTATTTTTCAGGGCAGGATAGTATCTAATACGGCTATGGGTAATATAGTTGATATTAAGGGCGGTGTTGCCGCAAACGTTATTCCGGACAAGGTGAGAGCAAAGGTGAAGGCTGAAAAGCTCTCTTCCACCAAAGACGTTCAGGCTGTGGAGCTTGAAAAGGGCTTGTGGAGTCTGGAGGCAAAAGGCATAGGCGGTCACGCCTCTTTGCCGGAAGGCACAAGAAACGCAATCGGCGTTATGGTGGATTACCTGCTGGAAAATAAAGTGGGTGATGAAAATGAAGAGAAGTTTCTCTCTTTCCTAAAGCTTCTCCATGACGACTGGACAGGCGCAAAGCTGGGCGTTGCGGCCGATGACGGCATTTTTGAGCCCCTTACCATAGTGGGCGGTGTTATCGGCGTTGAGGACGGACACATTTTCCAGAGTATCGACAGCCGTTTCCCCACCAACACAAACGGCGCAAAGCTTGTTTCACAGATGCAGGAAAAGGCGGGGAACACAGCAGAGGTCACCATGCTCCGAGAGGCTGAACCTTTCTACATGAGCCTTGATAATCCCGCAGTTCAGATATGCATTAACTCCTACAACGATGTTACAGGAGAAAATGCAAAGCCTTACACCATCGGCGGCGGCACTTATGCAAGAGATTTTCCCAATGCTGTTTCCTTTGGCCCTGAGCACCCGGAGAGACCTATGCCTTCATTTGCAGGCCCCATTCACGGTGCGGAAGAGGGGGCAAGCGAGGACTATCTTATAGAGGCTCTGAAGGTCTATATTCTGACCCTTATCCAGCTTCAGAAACTGGAATTCTAAGCCTCGTATTTTACATTTTCTTAACCTTTGTTCTTAGCTGTGATGTATAATAAAATACAACACAGATAGTGAAATTCTTTTGTAGAAGGAGCGAATATTATGAGCAAACGCGCTCTTGTTGTTGAAGATGACGGTAATATAGCAGAGCTTTTAAGACTGTATCTGGGCAAGGACGGATTCGAGGTAATGATTTCCTCAGACGGAGGGAAGGCTGAGTCCATGTTTGACCTTTTCCAGCCTGATGTTGTACTGCTGGATATTATGCTTCCGATTAAAGACGGCTGGAAGATATGCCGTGATATAAGAAAGAAATCCTCTACGCCTATAATCATGCTTACGGCAAAAGGCGAAACAGAGGACAAGATTAACGGCCTTGAGATGGGTGCCGACGACTATATAACAAAGCCCTTTGATGTGAAGGAGCTTATAGCCAGAGTCCATGCCGTTATGCGCAGAACCGACGCAGACGCACCGGTGGAAAAGAAGCTGAGCTTCGATAAGCTTATCATAAACCTTGATTCCTACGAGCTTACCGTGGACGGGAAAAAAATTGATACTCCGCCTAAAGAAATGGAGCTGCTGTATCATTTGGCGTCTTCCCCCAACCGGGTATTTACCAGAAACCAGCTTTTGGATGAAGTTTGGGGCTTTGACTACTTCGGGGACTCCCGCACGGTGGACGTTCATGTTAAGCGCCTGAGAGAAAAGCTTGAAGGGGTCAGCGATAAGTGGAGCCTTAAAACTGTATGGGGCGTGGGCTATAAGTTTGAGCTTGTTGAGTAATACTGAATGAAAAGCATTTACCTTAGAAACTTTGTAGCCACCGCCATTATGGTTTCTGTGTGCTTTCTCGTAGTTGCCTTCTCCTTTGTGGGAATAGGCAGGAACTATATTATAAGCGAATACAGAAGCAATATGATGAGCAGCGCCCGTGAGGTATCCCGTACTGCCTCGGCTATCTCTCAGTCAGACTCTCTTTCAAGCTGGGTTCTCGGTATGTCCATAAGCTCTATTGCAAATTCTACGGGAAATCAAATTTTTATTACCGACACAGATGGCTATGTGGTATGCACCGACAAAAGCCCCAACGGTGAGAGCTTGGGAGTTCAGGTACCTGAAAGTATTGTTGAAGATCTTGATAAAAGCGGAATGCTGGACATAATGAGCGATATGGAGGGTATGTTCAAGCGTGAACGCTATGTGGTGGCTCAGCCTATATTAAGCAGAGGCGGGGAAAAGATCGGCTATGTGTTCGTAACGAATATTATTGACAATATGCTGGGGGCATGGTCTACTTTCCTTGGCATTGCAACCGTAGTCACCATAGGGGTTTTCTGTGCCGCACTTATTGCAACTCTTGTTTATTCAAAGCGCATGGCAAAACCTTTAGACGAGATCGCCGCCGCTTCCAGAAAGTTTGCACGGGGAGATTTTTCGGTCAGAGTCCGCCAGGCTGACGATCCTGCCGATGAGATGGGGGCACTTATAGACTCATTTAACAAAATGGCTGATTCTCTTGAACAGGCTGAAAAAAGAAGAAGCGAATTTATAGCCAATGTTTCCCACGAGCTGAGAACGCCTATGACAACCATTTCCGGCTTTGCCGACGGTATTCTGGACGGCACTATCCCACCGTCTGAGCAGGAAAAATACCTGCGCTCAATAAGGGACGAGACAAGGCGGCTTTCCCGTCTGGTCCGTGATATGCTCAGTTTGTCACAGGCAAAGAGCAAGGCCTCCGACACTTCGAGAAGGACAGTCTTTGACCTTACCGAGCTTGCACTGCAAACCCTTTTGAGCTTTGAGAGCAGAGCAAACAAGAAAAATCTGGATGTTGACCCCCAGCTTCCCGATAATCATATTATGGTAAAAGCAGACAGGGATGCAATTACTCAGGTTATATATAACCTGCTTGATAACGCAATAAAGTTTGCAAAACCCGACAGCTGTCTTACCCTTCGCATATATAAGGATAACGGCAAGGCATATTTCTCCATTAAGGACTACGGCGAAACCATACCGCCGGAGGATCTGCCCTTTATATTTGACCGTTTCCATAAGTCCGACAGATCCAGAAGTCTGGATAAGGACGGCGTAGGTCTGGGGCTATATCTGGTTAAAACCATTATAAACAGCCATGATGAGGATATTGCCGTTAAGAGTGAGGACGGAATGACGGAATTTGTGTTTACCCTTACGCTGGCCGATGAAAAATAAAAAAGTCGCAGCCGCCGTCTGGCGGGAGAGGACAGGAAATATATGAGCAATGAAAAATGGTATAAGACAGAGGACTGGTACAGGCCTCTGAAATATGATGAACAGCAAACCGACTCTGAGCCGAAAAAGAAGAAAGACGGCAAAAAGGGCTTTACTCCGTTGAGAATAACGGGTCTTACCGTTCTGGTGCTGGTGCTTATAATAGCTACTTCCGTGGCTTTTTCCAACGGAAAAGACGATAACTCCGATATGCTTCCCAATTTGCCGGACAAAGGCTTTGCACCTTTTGAGCCTTTTAATAATCCCGGAGATAAGGAAGAACTGCCGGATGACTGGCAGGATTTTTTCAGTAACTTCTATAATAATGTCCAGCGTGATGTAACGGAGATAAATATTCCCAGAGCTGAGCTTCCGAAGGACTTCAGCCTTCAGATTATGGCTGAGGATGAGGAAGAGCTGGACCTGAAGGAACTTTACAAAAAGAGTTCTCCCAGTATAGTTGCGATTTCCGGTTATACCAAAGACATGAACGGATATAACTGGGGAACAGGCGTGGTGCTTTCAAGCGACGGCCTTATTCTCACCAATACCCACGTTATTGACGGCTGTGACAGCGCCACCGTTACTTTGGGCGATGACAGCGTTTACGACGCAAAGCTTGTGGGTGCAGATGTTATAAGCGATATAGCCGTTTTAAAGATTGAAGCTCAGGGACTCACTCCCGCAAGCTTCGGTGACAGCTCGGTGCTTTCAGTGGGCGACAAGGTTGCGGCTATCGGAAACCCCCTTGGTGAAACATTCAGAAGTACCTTGACTGACGGCATAATTTCCGCCATTGAGCGTGGAATTAACCATAACGGCCACAGCATGAATCTTCTCCAGACCAACACTGCCATAAATGAGGGTAACTCCGGCGGCGCACTGTTTAACATGTACGGTCAGGTTATAGGTATAACCAATATGAAGATGATGTCTTCCTTTTCCAGCATTGAGGGCATAGGCTTTGCAATTCCTTCAAACACCGTTAAAGAAGTTGTGGACTCTCTTTGCACCTACGGCGAGGTGAAGGGCAGACCCTCTATCGGTATTACTGTGGGTGCCATACCTGAAAATGCGGCTGAGCATTACGAATTGCCGGACGGACTTTATATTTCTGCCGTCAGCAAAGGTTCAGACGCTGAGAAGAAGGGCATAAAGCCCGGTGACATCCTGCTTGAGGTTAACGGTCAGGCGGTTAAAACTACCGAAGATGTGAATGTGATTAAGAGCGCACTTGGTGTGGGCGACAGCATGACATTTAAAATCTGGCGTGAGGGAGAAACCTTTGAGGTTGACGTGGTGCTTATGGACACAAACGAGGTTTACAAAGAGAAATAAATTTATAAAAAAGTTCACTAAAAAAGCGCTCCGTTTTCGGAGCGCTTCAGCTTTTCAAAAGAGCCTCGCAGAGTTTGCCGCCGCAGCGGCAAAGAAAATTAAATTCATTTTTTCCAAGGGCGTGTACCTTGGAAAAAATACTTCTCGGTCTGATAGTGTGGAATTTGTTCGCCAAAGGCGAACAAATTATGCGCTGTTCAGACCGCAGCTCTTTGTCGAAAACCTCCGAAGGAGTTTTTCGACAGTCTCAAGCGCTCCGTTTTCGGAGCGCTTTCATCTTATTTCATTACGGGCTTTGCCACAAAGCAGTGCCACTCGTCCATTATTCTGTGGTCGATTATCTTAAAGCCTGCCTTCTCAATGGCGGCCTGCACCTCATTTTCACGGCCTTCAATTATACCGGAGGAGATATAAACCCCGTCGGGCTTAATGAATCGGGGGACGTAGGGGGCAAGATTTATTATAACATCGGACACAATGTTTGAAAGTACCAGATCGTAGCCCTCGCCGAAAGAGTCTCTGAGAGCATCATCTGTTACAATGTCCCCTGCAACAGCTTTTAGTCTGTCCCCGCCTATGCCGTTTAAAGCGGCATTCTGCATCACAACATCGGGGGCTTTAGGGTCAATGTCACAGCCAAGGCAGAAATCAGAGCCTAAAACCAGAGAGGCAATGCCTAAAATGCCGCTGCCGCAGCCAAGGTCTAAAACTTTTACCCCTTTGCCTGCATAATTTTCCAGCTCTTCCAGACACATTTTAGTGGTGGGGTGGCTGCCTGTGCCGAAAATAAGGCCTGGGTCAAGGCGCAGGGGAGTTCTGCCGTCGGCGGGAATTTCCTCCCATTCAGGTACTACAACAAGCTTTTTGCCTGTCTCTATGGGCTTATAGTATTCTCTCCAGTTGTTTTCCCAGTCGCTGTCCTGCACGTAGCTTGCCTCAGTTTCGGGGAAAGCTGCCAGAATGTTTTTAAAAACTTCTCTTCCTGCCTCATCATCGCAGAGGTAGCATTTAATACGGCTTACGCCTGCAAACTGATTTTCCAGTTCCTCATCCACATAGTCCCAGTATTGATGATTTTCCTCAAGAAAGTTTTTGAAATCTTCCTCGCTCTCTATTACAAATCCCTCAGCTCCAAGCTCTGTCATACGCTCACAGCGCTGCTCAATCTCGTCTGCGGGGGTGTTGCATGTTAACTCAATATAACGCATTATTACACTCCTTTTTTTCTATAAGTATAAACCGCCGTCAGGGGATTGTCCAGAGATTTTGCAGCTTAGAGGCACTAAAGGGCAGGAAAATTAAAATCTAATTAGCGGTAAAAACATTTTTTCTGTAAATCTGAACTTTGCATGAAAATTTATGAATAACTCGCATATAATGGATTGACAAAGCATTAACAGAGTGCTATACTGACAGCAATAGTTAAAATAATAACAAATACTTGTAAATTTAAAAAGACCTGTTCAGCTATTGGTAATTGGAGGTAGTTTTTATGAAGTGCCCTCGGTGCGGACATGAAATGTATATGGACAGCCACAGAAAGATTGATATGTATATGTGCTATGACTGCGGTTATATTGAAAACCGCAGAATAGATTTTCAGCTTGATGAAGGCACCACCAATTTTGAGCGTCTCATCGGTATGAATATAAATGAAGCAGCTGCTTTCATTTCAAAGGGGCTGGGGCTTGAGGCAGACAGCATTGCTTCATGGATGGACAGTGCATACGCTTAGTACATAGATAACCGTAGGGACTTAGTTTTGATTTCATATTCTGTTATATTGCTTGCGGCACAGTAACAAAACTGTGCCGCATTTGCGTTCTATACATTTATATGTGTATCCACACGTCCTGAGGCCATATCTGGCTGGCAAGGCCGCTGTCCAAAAGCTCTTTCATAACAGAGGGGGGAGCGGAAATGTATGCGCCGTAGCTTTTGACTCCGTTTTCCTCCACATAGCTTAAAACATTGTCGTAATATTCAGGGAAGGGACTGTAAGGCAGACTGCGGTTCATAAGCTGTCTGTCCTTTGAAAATTTCAGCAGAGATTTAAAATGCTTCTCTATATTTTCTGCGTTCAGCTCGCTACCTTTAATTTCAAGGTATGGGTATTCTTCGTTTTGAATTTCACGAATAGTTCCGCCGCTAAAGGGGCTCATTCCAACCAGAGGGGTTATTTGCAGGCTTTCGTCACAGCTTCTGACCCCCACCCAGACCAGATAGGCGTTCTTTTCCTGAAGCTTTTCGTTAAGCTTTATAAGCTCATCTATGCTTAAATCCTCAGTAAAGCTGACGGCGGCATCTATGGTGAGATAGTCGGGGAGAGTGCTGAAGGAATTATAATAATACTCTTTTGACTCTGTATACATGGGATATTTCGGAAAACAGGCATTTTCAAAAATATTTAAGGGGCAGAAATTCATAAATCCTCTGGGGAGACTAAGCTGACCCTTATCCATAGTCAGGTTTGCATAGCTCAGATCTCCGCCACGGACTGAGTTCCAATAGGAAACGGAAATGTCATAGCTTGCAAAGCCACGGCGGGACACCGCGGCATGATTTATGGTGATGTATGGACAGAAAAGCTCCGCATAGGCTGAAAGGGTCATATCTAAATCGCTTGTATATGGAATTCCCAGCTCCCTTTCCGCCGGATCCCAGTAGCTTTTCTCAAGGGCGGGAACTATTCCGTAGAAAATGCCCAGAAAGAGAGCGGCGCACAGGAGAATTGACACTGTGACTATGCCTGCGCTGCGGCGGCGCATTCTGTGCCTGAGTTTTTTCATGTCCTCCAGTTCGCCCAATTCCGGCGAGGGCAGAATTTCACCGTCCAGATATTGGTTTATGAGCCTGTTCTTTTCAATTTCACTTTCCACAAGCTGCCGCTCCTCATCGGCGGCGCTGCCGGATATGTAGTTATTAAAGGCTGATTTAAAGTCCATATCCCTGTTCCTCCAGTTCCTTTCGTAAATCTTCTCTGAGTCTGCATATTCTCTGCCTTGCGGCGCTGTAACTTATGCGGAGACATTTGGCGGCTTCCATAATGCTTAGGGATGAAAAATAATGGAGAAGTATAAGCTCTCTGTCCTGCGCCTTTAATTTCCCGATTGCCGCCCACAGGGCTTTCCGCCCCTCGTCCTTTAAAAGCAGGCTTTCGGGCATTTCCTCCGCAGGAATAAATTCCAGTGCTTCATCGGAGCAGTGCCGCTTCTGCCGCCGCAGGTGGTCAAGCCACAGATTGCGGCAGACCCGATAGAGCCAGAATTTAAAAGAGGGGCTGTCTTTCGGCAGGCATACAAAGGCTTTCACAAAGGCCTCCGACACTATATCCTCCGCCAGACTTAAATCGCCGCACAGACCGCTCATGTAGATAAGCGCTCCGGCGTAATAGCGCCTGTACAGGCTTTCCAGTATGTCCTTATCCGAAGTGCTCACCCCTTTCACCTTATAAACGAATGACCGGAAAAATTGTGACAAAATTTTTCCGGCCTTTTTATATTTTTTTAAAACAGTTCGGTTGAAAGGTATCTGTCTCCTGTATCGGGCAGCAAAACCACAATGTTTTTCCCCTCAAATTGGGGGCGCTTTGCAAGGGCTATGGCAGCGGTCAAAGCGGCGCCTGAGCTTATGCCCACCAGAACCCCTTCCTTTTTACCTACAAGTCTGGCGGCGGAAAATGCGTCCTCATCTGAAACAGGCATAACCTCGTCATAAATCTCCCTGTCCAGAATTTCGGGAATAAAGTTTGCACCTATCCCCTGAATACCGTGCTTTCCGGCACTTTTTCCCGATAAAAGAGCGGAGCTTGCAGGCTCAACGGCAACTATGCGGATGTTTTTATCCTGCTGTTTTAAATATCTGCCTGTACCTGTTACAGTGCCGCCTGTTCCAACGCCTGCAACGAAAGCTGCCACATTACCATCGGTGTCCCGCCAGATTTCCGGGCCGGTTGTTTCATAGTGGGCCTTGGGGTTTGCGGGATTTGTAAACTGGCCGGCAATTATTGAGTTAGGAATTGAGCTTTTTAATTCCTCTGCCTTTTCGATAGCACCGCTCATGCCCTGAGCACCGGGGGAGAGAACCAGCTCTGCACCGTATGCTTTCATGATTTTCTGACGCTCTACGGACATACTGTCGGGCATTACTATAATCAGCCTGTAGCCACGGGCGGCGCATACAGAGGCAAGGCCTATTCCGGTATTTCCTGAGGTAGGCTCTATAATAACGCTGTCTTTTTTCAAAAGTCCTGACTTCTCCGCCTCGTCAAGCATATATTTTGCCACTCTGTCCTTGACAGAACCGGCAGGATTTAAATATTCAAGCTTTGCAATGAGTTTAGCCTTTAAGCCAAGCTCCTTTTCAATGTTTCCAAGCTCCAGCAGGGGAGTGTTCCCTATAAGCTGGGCGGCAGATGAATATATATGTGCCATTTTAATTCTCCTTAAATTCAATAAATTCAGTCCATGGGTATTCCTGCGGGGGCAGGGCTTCAAAGTCCATGGCTTTTTTGGTAAAGGGGTCTATGAAGCTGAGAGATTCAGACCAGAGGGCGAGGGGACAGTCTTTATATGTGCTGCCGTATTTTACATCGCCTAAAAGGGGCATTTTTCTTGATGCAAACTGTACTCTTATCTGATGTGAACGGCCTGTAAGCAGCTGAATTTCCACAAGGCTTTTTTTACCGTCGGTTCTCAATACCCGATAGCTCAGTTCTGCCTCCTTGACGCCCTTTCGGGGCCTTTTCACTACATAGCTTTTGTTTTTTGCGCTGTCTTTAAAAAGCAGGTCTTTGAAAACACCCTCTTTTTCATTAGGGACACCCTGAATAAGGGCTAAATAAGTTTTCTTTACCCCACGGTTTGAAACAAGGGCTGAGAGCTTTCCCGCAGCGTCCTTTGTCCGCCCGTACAGCATTATTCCCCCCACAGCCCTGTCAAGTCTGTGTACGGGAAAAATTTCACCGCCTATCTGCTGCTTTAAAAGCTCCGGCATACCCGGACTTTCGGAGAGAACTCCCGCAGGTTTAAGGCACAGCAAAAGTCTTTTGTCTTTATATAATATTTTAATTTCCACTTTATCACCAAATTGTATTTTAACTCACCTTATTACTTTTAGCAACACTTACGGCAGAACCCTTTAAAAACAGCAGGACTTTACCGTGGGTGTCTTTATAATTATTATACTCTTTTACCATCCGACTTAAATCTAAATCCTGAGAGAAAAGGATAGAATAAATTATAATAAAAAACCTTTTTCATCCTCTGAATTTAGAGCTTGCAGTAAAATAATTTTCGGAAAACAAAGCATTTAATGCTTCGTTATAATCAGAAAGATATTTTGCCCGCTTAATCATTTTTATTTTCCTTTCACCGCCCGGAAACATATCCTGCATGTAATACCACAGCTCTTTAAGTCTTGCAAGAGTAAAATGCTCCCCAAGGCCTGAGGCAAGAAGTCCTGAGGACAGCTCATTTAAAAAATCCCTAAGCTCTTCTTTTTCAAGGCTTTTACCGCCCTTTAACTGCCGTACAAGTGCAGGATTTGCACAAACTCCACGGCCAAGCATTACCTTATCACAGGGCGCAGTCTTATTTAATTCATTCAGCTCGGCAGATGAAAATATGTTTCCGTTATAGCAAACGGGATTTTTGCTGTGCTCCAAGGCGTACCTGAACGCCGGCAGGTCTACCGGACTTTTATACTGTCCTGCTCTGTTTCGGGCGTGGACAGTCAGCTCATAAATCGGGTATTTGTTGTAAATTTCCAGTATTTCGGGAAAATTGTCTGAGGTATCAACGCCAAGTCTGGTTTTTACGGAAATTTTAAGCTGGGTGTGTGAAAAAATTTCTTCCAGAAAATTATCAAGACCCTTAGTATCTGCCAGCATTCCGGCGCCTTTGTGCTTCGAAACAACCGTTCCTGAGGGACAGCCCGCATTTAAATTGACTTCCCTGTATCCCATATCTCCAAAAATCTTTGAAGCGGCTATAAACTGCTCCGGAGTGTTGCACAGAACCTGGGGCACAAGCTCCAGATCAGGATTGTTTTCCGGCAGAATGTCACGCATTGAGCCGGACTTGAATTTTCCCGAACCGTCAGGGGAAATAAAGGGGGAAAAATATTTTGCAACGCCGGGAAAGCGCCTGTTTAATATATTTCTGAACACATAGCCTGTAAGCCCTTCCATAGGCGCAAGGTAAAAAATCATGCAGTCACTTCCAAAAAATCAAACTGTAATTATGATACAGTAAAGAAAGCTTACGGGCAAGAGATTTTTTATAATCATAAAAAATTTTAAAAATCTAAGGGGAAAGCTGCCTTAAAAAAACTAAAGCTTTACTTTTAAATTGGTTTTCTCAGCCTAAATTTTGGCCATGAGTGTGGGGGCAGCTCTTATACTGGCGGCATACACAAACTAGAAAGTATAATAAAAACTCCCTCAAAGCTAAAAATTTCGCTCTGAGGGAGTTTGCTGTTCAGTTTAGTTTTCAGCGTAGCCCATAGGGTTTTTGGACTGCCAGTTCCAAGTGTCTCTGCACATATCATCCAGATTGTACTGGGCTTTCCAGTGCAGCACCTCGGCACTCTTGTCGGGACTTGCATAGACAGTTGCAAGGTCGCCGGCGCGGCGGGGGGCAATCTCATAGGGAATCTTAATGCCGGTCACACGCTGGAAGGCATTTACCATATCCAGAACGCTGTAACCGTTGCCGGTGCCAAGGTTAAACACATGCTCGCCCTTATGCTCCTGCATGTACTCAATGGCTGCAACGTGGCCTTTGGCAAGGTCAACAACATGTATATAGTCCCGAACACCTGTGCCGTCGTGGGTGTCGTAATCATCACCGAAGACATTCAGGTGGTCAAGTCTGCCGACGGCAACCTGAGAAATGTACGGCATAAGGTTATTGGGAATACCTCTGGGGTCTTCACCTATAAGGCCGGAGGAGTGAGCACCGATGGGGTTAAAGTAGCGCAGAAGGACGATTGACCAGTCCTTATCAGAAAATGCGGTGTCTCTCATAATCTGCTCGGACATGTATTTAGTCCAGCCGTAGGGGTTGGTGCACATGCCGGTTACGGAGCTTTCTCTAAGGGGCATTTCGTTTTCGCCGTTGTAAACGGTGGCGGAGGAGGAGAAAACGATATTTTTAACGCCGTGGTCTCTCATAGTCTCGCACAGAACCACAGTGGAAAAGAGGTTATTGTCGTAATACTCAAGGGGCATTCTCACGCTCTCGCCAACAGCCTTTAAGCCTGCAAAGTGGATGGCGCAGTTAATGTCGGGATGAGCATCAAAAATGCGGTTGAGAGCCTCACGGTCACGAACGTCATTTTCATAAAAAGTGACCTTCTTACCGGTTATCTGCTCCACTCTTTCCAGAGATTTTTTGCTGGAGTTTACAAGGTTATCCACAACAACTACGTCCATACCTTTATTTAAAAGCTCAACGCAGGTATGGCTTCCGATATATCCGGCACCGCCGGTAACAAGAACTTTCATAATATTACCTCTCAGTCAAGCAGATTCTCAGGATATACGCCCTGAGCTTTCATATCCTTAATATGGTTTACAACACTCTCCATGTCCTCTCTGTATGTTATGCCGTACCATGTTTCGTGGCAGTTAAGGACTTTAACAGTGGCTTTATTCTCCTTAATAAGGGAGTTTGCCACAAAGGGCAGAAAGTATTCACATTTAATGGGGTTTACAGGCAGATTTTCGTCAAGCCAGCGGGGGAAACGGGCCTCAATCTCGTCCAGCATGGAATTCTGAAAGCCCCACAGGTTCATGGATACGGGAACCTGTCCCGAAACATCTGTCCATGTTTTCCCGTCATCTTCCGTGTAGGCACCGTTTTCGCCCACCTTTTTAATTTTGGTGTGCTCCACAACGTCTGAAAGCAGACCGTTTTCAACCTGACAGATACCGCGGGCAACCGTGCCGTGTTCGGTGACGGTGTTTATGAGCTTATACGCAACCATTGCGTGCTCATTGTCTGCCCGATCCTGACTGAGATAATCGTAAATTGCGGTGTAAGCTCCGGGGCCGTAGTAGTCATCGGCGTTGATGACGGCGAAAGGCCCTTTGACAGTGCCTTTGCAGGACAAAACAGCGTGGGCAGTACCCCAAGGCTTAACTCTGCCCTCAGGTACATGATAGCCCTCAGGGAGATTATCAAGCTGCTGATAAATGTAGTCTACATGGAAGTATTTCTCCATGCGGCGGCCTACCGCTTCTTTGAAATCCTCCTCTATTTCGTGCTTTATAATGAATGCAACATTTCTGAAACCTGCTTTATATGCGTCATAGAGGGAAAAGTCTATAATTGCGTGGCCATTATCGTCCACGGCGGCAATCTGCTTTAAACCGCCGAAACGGCTGCCCATACCGGCTGCCATAATAACAAGGGTGGGGTTTTGCAAGATAATTACACCTCCGAACAGTCTTTTAATATGTTTTCATTATAACAGCTATTATTTATTTTGTATACTGTCAATAAACTTAAAAAAGTACTTAATTTAACAGAAATTGCGGCATTATTACAGCATTACGCATAAAGAAAAAATAAATTAACAAGTCTGCTAAAATAATTGCCAATATATTTAAAAGCGCTTACGCCATTTACGGCGCAAGCGCTTTAGCTCAATTTATGGATAAGCTTAATATTTTTCCATTGCCATGCGGCAGTAGTAATTGAAGTTCCTTTCACGCTCAAGAGTGCTGGAATCCATGTGACCGGGATATACCTCGTAATCACCGGGCAGAAGGCACAGCTTCTTTAAAGAGCGAAGTTCAGCATCAATATCTCCGCCGGGCATATCGGTTCTGCCGCAGCTTCCCTTAAAGAGAGTGTCACCACAGAAAAGGGCATTTTCACAAACTATGCTCACACCGCCGGGAGTGTGACCGGGGGTGGCAATAATTTTAAATTTCATGCCTGCAAGCTCCAGCTCATCGCCGTCATCATAGTGCTTTCCGTACTCAGGCATAGTGTAGCCGAACATTTTTGCCATGGGGTCGGATGAAAAAGCCGCATCATCTTTTTTACTGATGTAAACAGGAATGTTCAGCTCCTCGCAGATATAGTTTACGGCACCTACATGGTCAAAGTGACCGTGGGTAATAAGAACTGCCTGTGCTTTCAGCTTGTTGTCCTCAAGGTAGTCAAGAATGGCATTTCCTTCATCACCCGGATCAATAACCACGCTCTGAAGATTATTCTCGTTTGTAACGATGTAACAGTTTGTCTCATACTGTCCTACGGGTATGGTTTTAATTAGCATGCTTACAGCTCCTTTGTATCTAAAATTATAGTCACCGGTCCGTCATTTTCAGACTTAACCAGCATTTTTGCACCGAATTGACCGGTTTCCACTTTAAAGCCACGATTGCGGCACTGAGATATAACAAGCTCGTAAAGGGGTATGGCGGTTTCGGGTTTTGCGGCTTTTGAAAAGCCGGGGCGGCGGGATTTACAGTCGGCATACAGGGTAAACTGGCTCACAATAAGAAGCTCCGCCCCTGCATCTTCGGGATTTAAATTCATCTTGCCGTTTTCATCGGTAAAAATCCTAAGGCCGCAGATTTTATCCGCAATTTTAACTGCCTCTTTCTCTCCGTCATCTTCGTGTACGCCCAGAAGGACAAGAAAGCCTTTTGAAATTTCACCTGCTATTCTGCCATCAATTTCCACGGAAGCGGAATTGACACGGGTTAAAACAGCTCTCATAGTCTGCTATTCTCCTTATCTGCCGTTTCTCTCCACTGAGAACACACCGGGTATGGAGGAGAGACGGTTCATAATATACTTTAATTCTCCTGTGTTCTTAACTTCGAGGCTTACAATGGTACATGCCTGACCGCCGCCGGTATCCTTGGAGGAGAGGGTTCTGACCTTGGCGTTAAGGGAGTTGAAGACAGTGGCTATATCCATTACAAGACCTGAACGGTCTTTTGCGTTAATAATAACGGTGGTAACATAGCTGTCCGTTATCTGCCTTGCCCAGTCAACCCTTACCCAGCGGCCGTCAGTACCGGGATCGCCCATGCGTTTCTGATAGTTTTCGCAGTCACGACGGTGGATTGACACGCCCTGACCCCGGGTAATAAAGCCCACAATATCGTCCCCCGGAACGGGAGTACAGCAGCGGGAAAACTTTACAAGGCAGTTGTCCAGACCTTCAACCAGAACTCCGTGAATGCCTTTCTTTTCTTTCTTGGCGTTCTGCTCTCTCCGCTCGGCGGCCTGAGAAACCTTATCAAGAACAGATTTTTTGGGGTCGGGCTTCAGGTTCTTTAATTCATCTTTCAGCCTGTTTGCAACACGCCCCACGGTAACACCGCCGTAACCTATGGCGGCGTAAAGGTCCTCTCTTGTGGCAAAGGACAGGCGCTTTAATACAGGGGCCATTATTTCCTCGCACAGCACATCATCAGCGCTGATCCCTAAGTGCTTCAGCTCGTCACAGAGCATTTCACTGCCCCGCAAAATGTTGTCATCACGCCGCTCTTTTTTATACCACTGCTTTATTTTGGTTCTGGCAGAGCCGCTCTTTGCCACATTCAGCCAGTCACGGCTTGGGCCGGGAGCGGAGTTTGAGGTGCGGATTTCCACAATGTCTCCGTTCTGGAGCTTATAGTCATAGTTAACTATTCTGCCGTTTACCTTGGCACCTATCATGTGGTTTCCCACATCCGAGTGTATGGAATAGGCAAAATCTATGGGAGTTGCGCCGGCGGGAAGATTTATGACGTCACCTTTTGGGGAAAAGACGAACACCTCATCGGCAAACATGTCGATTTTAAGATTATGGAAAAAGTCCTGCGCATCGGACTCCTGCTGGCTTTCCAGAAGTCTGCGTATCCATGCAAACTTATCCTCGTCTCCTGTTTTAACGGAATTTCCCCCGTCTTTCATCTTATATTTCCAGTGGGCGGCTATACCGTATTCCGCTGTGTGGTGCATATCCCATGTGCGTATCTGCACCTCAAAGGGAATACCCTCCGAGCCTATAACAGTGGTGTGTACACTTTGGTACATGTTGGGCTTGGGGGTGGAAATATAGTCCTTAAAGCGGCCGGGAACGGGCTTGAACATGTCGTGGATTATTCCCAAAACATTGTAGCATTCAGGTATTGTATCAACAATTACACGGAAAGCGCACAGGTCAAAAATGCCGTTTATACTCAGCTTCTGAGAGTACATTTTCCGATAAATACTGTAAACATGCTTTATGCGGTAGAATATGGAGGCTTTACAGCCTTCAGCCTCAAGGCGCTTTTCTATCTTCTGCTTCATGCTCTCCATGAATTTTTCAAGAGTGGGCATTTTCTTTGCCAGCGCCTCGGTTATTTCCCTATAGCCTTCGGGGTCAAGGTATTGAAGAGACAGGTCTTCAAGCTCCCACTTTGCCTTCTGCATTCCCAGACGGTGGGCAATGGGAGCGTAAATCTCCATGGTTTCAAGGGACTTGGCACGCTGCTTTGCAGGGGTCTGGTAGTCCATGGTGCGCATATTGTGGAGCCGGTCTGCAATTTTTATGAGGATAACTCTGATGTCCTTGGCCATTGCCATAAGCATCTTCCGCAGATTTTCCATCTGCTCGTCCTCTTTGCTGGTATACTGAACCCGTGTCAGCTTGGTGACACCCTCTACTATATCCGCAACCGCAGTTCCGAACTGCTTTGCAATGTCGGAGTGGGTGAGAGAAGTATCTTCGATAACATCGTGCAGAAGAGCTGCAATTATGGAGTCCTCATCAAGACCCATATCCACGGAAATATCCGCCGCCGCTACGCAGTGGGTAACATACGGGGAACCGTCCTTCCGCTTTTGACCTAAATGTGCCGTTCTCGCCATCTCATATGCGGCTCTGATCCTGCCTAAGTCCATGCCGTGACAGCTGTTCTTTATCTTATCTTCCAGCTCCTCGTACATTTTGTCCGGGTCGAGAATTTCGTGGTCAGGTATTACATTTACCGTGGATTCCGTATTTAAAGATTTCTCTTTTTCTTTTATGTTTTCTGTATTGTCTGTCATTAGGCTTCACCTGATTTCTAATATTGCCCTCAATGTCTGCATTATATGACTGCCTTCCAAATCGGCTTTGCCCTCAATTTTGGCAGGGCTTGCATGGAAAATCCCACCGTCGGGGCTTTTTAAAAGTCCCGTTTCCAAAAATGCCATAATGCAGATGCAGAATTTTTCCGGGGCCATGCCGCATGGACACTGGGATATTATTTCCTCTGCGCTGCCGCCCAGAGTAAAGTCAGGGCCGAAGTATGTCCATATTCTGGCAAAATCCCGCCGCTCCGGGCAATATCTGGCGGCGGCACGGGCGGCACCCCCGTTTCCTTTCAGAATCTCACGGCAAAGTTCCAGAGGCTCATGCTTTCTCAGGGAAGTTACATTTAACTGTACGGAAGTTGTACCCATATACCTGTTTATTTCAGGGTTGAACGCAAGGTCTATATAGTCACCGTGGTGCAGATTAAAGTCGGTTGAGATATGATTAAAAAATATTCCGTCTATACGGAAGCTGCCGTAACTGAGCCTGAGTCTCAGGTGGCCGCCGTTGGTATTTGAAAAGTCGTCAACTCTCAAATCCAGCATACACATAAGGGGTCTTTCATTGCCCTCACCGCAGGGTTCGAGAAGCTTCAGCTCATCAACATTTCTGACGCTGAGAGCGGAAGGGCGGCATATGAACATGTCGCAAATGGTGCTTGGGGGACGCATGGGATTTTTCTCTTTATAATACTTTGCCATTGCATCCCTGAAGGGGCCCACATTTTCCCGCTTGATTGTAAGACCGGCGGCTTTGGCGTGACCGCCGAAGCCGGTGAGATAGGAAGAACAGGCGGAAAGAGCCTCATAAAGATTAAAGTCCCCGTAACTGCGGCATGAGCCTTTGCCGTTTTCCCCGTCCATGCTTATCATAACCGCAGGCAGACCGAATTTTTCCGCTACCTTTGAGGCCACTATGCCTATAACACCCTGCTGCCAGCCCTCACAGCTGAGGACTATGGGGGCGTCAGGGCTTTGACCTTCAAGCATTTCAAATGCCTGAGCGGTTATGCTGTCCTGAACGTTTTTCCGCTCCTGATTTAAAAGACACAGTCTTTCCGCAAGGGCGGCTGATCTGCTGCGGTCAATGCACATGAACAGCTCTCTTGCAAGGTCAGCCTGATACATTCTGCCGGCGGCATTTATTCTGGGGCCTATGCGAAAGCCTATATCTCCCGCTCCGATTTCGGCACTGGGCTTTATGCCGGAGGCGGTTATCAGAGAGGCAAAACCGGGATTGGGGTCATAATTCAGCTTATCAAGACCTTTGCATACAAGACAGCGGTTTTCGCCCACCAAAGGCATAACGTCTGCCACGGTGCCTACCGCCACATAGTCACAATAGTGTTCTATTACCCTTTCCCAGTCACCTTCACAGGCGCAGATAACTTTTAATGCCACACCTACACCGGCTAAATTCTTGTTAGGATAATTATCCCCCGACCGCTTGCAGTCTATAACTGCCACGGCATTGGGAACAACACCGTCTCTGCGGCATTCGTGGTGATCGGTTATTATAACATCCATGCCGATAGAGCGGGCATAATCCACCTCTTCTATGGCGGAAATGCCGCAGTCCACACTTATTAAAAGCTCTACGCCTTTGTCTCTCAGCAGGCGCAGAGCCGTTTTGTTAAGGCCGTAGCCGTCACGCAGTCTGTCGGGGATGTAGGGAATACAGGTCAGCCCTTTACTTCTAAGGTAATCAACCATTATACAGGTGGAAGTTATTCCGTCTGCGTCATAGTCTCCGAAAACGGCGGTACATTCACCGTTTTTTACAGCGCGGTGAATACGCTCTGCGGCTTTGTCCATATCCAGCATCAGCATGGGGTCATGGAGAAGGTCAGCTCCGGAGGAGAGAAAAACTTCCGCCTCAGCTCTTGTTTTCACTCCGTGAAGGGCAAGAGCTTCCGTAAGCAGCGGGCCGTAACCTGCGCCCTGCAGCGGTGAACCCGCAGAAGCGGCGGCAAATGGAATAGCCCAGCTATTGTTTTTCATTTTTATCAGCCCTCTCCGATTTTTATTTCTTTAGTTGAATATAATAACAGATTTTTTTATACAATTCAACTTATTTGTTATAGTCCTCTAAGGAGCGGACTGACCCCTGAAGCTCATCCTTTTCCGTGAGCTTTTCCAGAGCTTCCGAAGCGGTTGGGGCAACTTTAAAAAGCTCCATGCAGCTTTCACTCATAAACTTCTGTTCTGCTGTGGCTCTCAGCATATTGAGCATTGGCTCATAGTAGCCGTCGGTGTTTAAAATGACTATGGGTTTATTGAGCTGACCTAACTGCTTTAAGGTAAGAGTTTCAAAAAATTCCTCAAAACTGCCTATGCCGCCGGGCATGAGAATAAAACCGTCGGCTTTTTCCTCCATGAGAGCCTTCCGCTCAGCCATGGTGTCGGTGAGGATGAACTGACCGCAGCTTTTAAACAGCACTCCCGGTATATCGAAAAATCCGGGGGCAATACCTGTAATATGGGCGCCTGCGTGAAACGCAGCCTTGGCACATGAGCCCATAAGCCCTTCTCTGCCCCCGCCGAATATGAGATTGTGACCCTTTTCGGCAATTTCACGGCCCAGTTCCTCAGCCGCCTCATAATATTTCCGCTCCAACTTTTCGGAGGAAGCACCGTAAACGCATATATTCATGTAAACAAGTCCTTTCCTGTGAATTTTAAGCCTATCTTTATATTATATTTCCGCAAAAGCCCTGTGTCAATCGGCTTTTTCTTGACCCATATGGGGTTTTGGAGTATCATATAAATTGGATTGGAGGCGCTTATGAGAAGAAGCCTTATTATTTTAATAGTTTTTGCTGTTTGTCTCAGTCTTACAGCCTGCGGGGGCGGCCCATATGAAAGTTCCGGGCAGGGGCTTTCGGTTATTACCACCGGTTTTCCCTCCTTTGATTTTACAAGAGTCATAGGGGGAGAGCGGGTTAAAGTGACCATGCTTGTACCCCCGGGAGCGGAGTCTCACAGCTTTGAGCCTACACCCCAGGACATTATAAGAATCGAAAACTGTGATTTGCTGGTCTGCGCCGGAGGAGAGTCCGAAGCGTGGCTTGAAACTGTCATGGAGGGTCAGGACAGGGAAATAAACAAGATTACCATGCTTGACTGCGTGGATGCTCTGGAAGAGGAACACAAAGAGGGTATGCAGATAAGCCCCGCACATGAGCGGGAACACCGGCATGAGCACCAAGAAGAACACACCCATGAGCACCAAGAAGAGCCTGAACATGAGCAGGAGCACGAGAACGAACACCACCATGAGGAATTTGACGAGCATGTGTGGTGCTCACCTGTGAACGCAGATAAGATTTGCAGAGAAATCTGCCTGAAACTGACGGAGCTTGACCCTGCGGGGGCTGATTACTACCTGCAAAATTACAGGGACTATTCCCAAAAGCTATTAGAGCTTGACCGTGAGTTTAAGCAGGCAGTGGAAAACGGCAGGAGTGACACTCTGATTTTTGCCGACCGCTTTCCCGTGCGCTATTTTGTGGAGGAATACGGCCTTGACTATTACGCCGCTTTTCCCGGCTGCGCCGACGATGCGGAGCCATCTGCAAAGACCGTTGCGTTTTTAATAGATATGGTTCGGGAAAACCATGTTCCCGCCGTTCTGCATATAGAGTTTTCAAACGAGAAAATGGCAGATATAATCTGCGAGGAGACAGGCTGTAAAAAGCTGCTCTTCCACTCCTGCCACAATGTTACAAGGCGGGAGCTTGATGAGGGCATAAGCTATCTGGAGCTTATGCGGCAAAATGTTTTAACTGTTAAGGAGGCCCTTTCCTGATGGCTATACTTAAATGTGAAAACCTGAGCTTTGCCTATGAAGGTCGGCAGGTTTTAAGCGATGTTGATTTTACTCTCAGCGCAGGCAGCTATCTCTGCGTTGTGGGGGAGAACGGTTCGGGTAAATCCACCCTTATAAAAGGTCTTTTGGGGCTTAAAAGCCCTGAAAGCGGAAAAATTATTTTCGGTGAAGGGCTTAAAAGCACTGAAATCGGCTATCTTCCCCAGCAGACTGCCATGCAGAGGGATTTTCCTGCAAGCGTATATGAAGTTGTTCTCTCCGGCTGTCTCAACTCCCTGGGAAAGCGGCGCTGGTACAATAAGGATGATAAGAAAAAGGCCATGGAAAACATGGAGCGCATGGGTATTGAGGACATTAAGGACAAGAGCTATCAGAGCCTTTCCGGCGGTCAGCAGCAGCGTGTGCTCTTGGCACGGGCCTTGTGTGCAACTAAAAAGCTTCTGCTTTTAGACGAGCCTGTGACAGGCCTTGACCCCATTGCAACAGGGGAAATGTATAACCTTATTAAGCTTGTTAATCTTTGCGACAATATAACCGTTATAATGGTTTCCCACGACATTCACGAGGCTGTCCGCTACGCAACCCACATTCTGCATCTGGGTCACAGACAGCTGTTTTTCGGCACAGGGGCGGAATATAAAGAGAGCGACCTTGCAAGGCGCTTTTTGGGAGGCAGAGCATGAGTGAACTTATAAATATGTTTTCTTACAGCTTTATTCAGCGTGCCGCCGTGGTAGGAATTTTAGTCAGCCTGTGCGCCGCTCTTCTGGGTGTGTCTCTGGTACTCAAACGCTACTCCATGATAGGGGACGGCCTTTCCCATGTGGGCTTCGGTGCGCTGGCTATTGCAGCATCTCTGAATCTGGCGCCCCTTGGGGTGGCTATTCCCACGGTAATAATCGCCGCCGTGTTTCTGCTCCGCCTCAGCCAGAACAGCAAAATTAAAGGGGATGCCGCAATAGCTATAATCTCATCCTCCTCCCTTGCCATAGGCGTTATAAGCGTCTCTGTTACAACGGGTATGAATACGGAGATTTCAAGCTACATGTTCGGAAGTATCCTGTCTCTCAGCTCATCTGACGCAGTGCTTTCCGTCCTGCTTTCTCTGGCTGTACTGTGTCTTTTCATTATCTTTTACCCACGAATTTTTGCCGTCACCTTTGACGAGAGCTTTTCCAAAGCCACCGGAACCAAAACCGAGCTGTACAATACACTTATTGCAGTGCTTACCGCTGTAACGGTTGTACTGGGTATGAGAATGATGGGCGCACTGCTCATTTCTTCCCTTATAATCTTCCCTGCACTTTCCGCCATGCGGGTATGCAGAAGCTTTAAGAGCGTTGTGCTCTGCTCTGCCGCCATTTCCGTATTTTGCTTTATGCTGGGGCTTATTGCCTCCTATTTTATGGAAACCCCTACGGGGGCAAGCATTGTTGCCGCCGACCTTATAGTGTTCGGCATATTCTCCCTTATAGGCAGAAAAAAGTGAATATTGAAATGAATAGGGATGAAAATATTCATTCCTATTCATTATTTTTTGAATAAACGCATACAAAATGAATAATATCGAAAAAATCTCAAAAATTCCGTATATTTTTTCAAAAATGCTATTGACAAAAGAGATACCGGGTGATATTATCACAATCACAAAATAAAAATTAACTTTTCGGAGGAAAAGAAAATGAAAAAGACAGTTAAAATATTAAGTCTTGTACTTTCACTTGTAATGATGTTCTCTCTGGCAGCATGCGGAGAGAAAGCTCCCCAGACTCCCGCTGAGTCTCCCGCCGCAGAGAATTCAGAAGAACCTGCAGAAATCGACTTTTCCACTGCAAGCCTTGACGAAATCAAAGCTGCTATCACTACCGTAGTCCCCGGCAAGCTCACCATGGGCACCAGCCCTGACTTCGCTCCCTACGAGTTCTACGCTATCGATAAGGACGGCAATCCCTCTCTTGCAGGTTTTGACATTGCTCTTGCTCAGTACATCGCTGATTATCTTGGTCTGGAGCTTGAAATTATCCCTATGGACTTTGACGGTATCATAAACGAGCTTATGGCAGGCAACGTGGACATCGGCATGGCAGGCATCAGCCCCAAGCCTGAGCGTGCCACCGCAATGGACTTCTCCGATGTTTACTACGAGGGCAAGCAGTGCTTTGTCACCGTTAAGGATAAGGCAGATGAATTTAAGACTATTGAGGATCTAAACAAGGCGGGGCTTTCCATCGCCGCTCAGAACGGTTCCATTCAGCTTGACCTTGCAAACCAGTTCAGCGCCGACGCTGATGTAGTTTCTCTGGTAAAGGTTACCGATATTATTGCAGAGCTGGTTTCCGGCAAGCTGGACGGCGCATATGTTGAGACCATTGTTGCTGAAAGCTATGCAAAGAACTACCCCCAGCTCCATGTTGCAATGGAAGTTCCCTACGAGGAAGCAGAGGGCAATGTAGTGGGCGTTCAGAAGGGCAACGCAGCTCTCCTTGCAGGCGTTAACATGGCTTTAAAGGCAGCTGCCGATGACGGTTCCTTCGCTCAGTTTATTGAGGATGCCAACGCTTTGGCTCAGGGCGAGACCTACTTGGGCCTGCTTGAAGACAAAGAAGGCTGATTTTAACAGGAAAAAACCCTCCGAGAAAACGGAGGGGTTTTCCTTGTGTACCGGTATTTGGTATGCTATTATATTGTTATAAAAATATAAAGGAGTTTGGCTAATGCTTACAGTACAGGGATTCCAGATGGCTCTCAAATACTGGAAAATGTTTTTAGAGGGTGTTGTCTGCACCGTTTCACTCTCAGCACTTACCGTTATTTTCGGTTTTGTTCTTGCGCTTATCCTCACCTTGTGCCGCATGGGACGGTCAAAAATACTAAAGGCCATTTCAACAGCCTATGTGGAGATTGTCCGTGCTACCCCTATGGTGGTTCAGATATTCATTATATTCTACATCGTTTTTGACGGAGTTAAGGTTCTGCCCGGATTCAAGCTTTTCGGCTTTATCAGGTTCGACCGTTTCTTCCCTGCGGTTGTGGCTCTGGCTCTCAACTCCGGCGCATACCTTTCCGAAATCATCCGTTCGGGAATTCAGTCCATTGACCTTGGACAGACTGAGGCTTCCCGTTCTCTTGGCCTTTCCCAGTGGAAAACCATGAGATTTGTTATCCTGCCTCAGGCAATCAAGAACATTCTCCCTGCTATCGCAAACGAATTTGTTACTATTATAAAAGAGTCCGCTATCTGCTTTACCATAGGTGTGCAGGACATTATGGCTACGGTCAACGCGGTCAAGGGGGCAACTTTCCGTATGGGCGAGGCACTGATTATAGCTACTGTACTGTATTTCTGCCTTACTTTCCCCACCTCAAAGATAATAGAACATTTTGAAAGGAAGATGAGCCGTGGCGATGTCAGATAAACTTATTGAAGTAAAAAACGTAAAGAAATATTACAATAAGGGGGAAATCAAGGCTCTTGATGACGTTAGCCTTAGCATAAACAGAGGAGATGTGGTTGTACTTATCGGACCCTCTGGCTCCGGTAAATCCACCTTGCTCCGCTCCCTCAACCTTCTGGAAAGACCCGACAGCGGCAGCATCATTTTTGAGGGCGTGGATATTACCAAGAAAAAGGTAAAAAACGAAGAGAGCGGCAAAATGGTTAAGCTTGATATAGACATGCACCGTCAGAAGATGGGCATGGTGTTCCAGCATTTTAACCTGTTTCCACATATGACCATTATGCAGAACATGATTCTGGCTCCCATGGAGGTTAAGAAAATGCCTAAGGAGCAGGCGGAAAAAATGGCTTTGGAGCTGCTGGCCAAGGTTGGGCTTGAGGACAGAGCAGGGGCTTACCCCATTCAGCTCTCCGGCGGACAGAAGCAGCGTGTTGCAATCGTCCGTGCCCTTATGATGGAGCCTGACGTTATGCTCTTTGATGAGCCTACTTCCGCTCTTGACCCTGAAATGGTGGGCGAGGTTCTGGACGTTATGAAAGGTCTTGCAGCTGAGGGCATGACTATGGTAGTTGTTACTCACGAAATGGGCTTTGCAAGGGAAGTGGGCAACCGTGTTATATTTATGGCTGACGGAAAGCTTCTGGAGCAGGGCAGCCCTGAAGATATATTTAAGTCTCCCGAAAATCCCAGACTTAAAGAATTCCTCTCTAAAGTTCTTTAATTAAATCCTCTCTGAAGTTTTGTCTTGGAGGGCGCAAAATGCGCCCTCCGTTTTTTATGCGGCAATCAGAGTAAAGCCGCCCATTGGAAGGGGAGGCTTTGAAAATCGATGTGTACAGGCTCCCCTTTTGAGGGGAGCTGCTTTTTAATTCAATCTGGATAAAATTAGCACTCTCACAGCAAGAGTGCTAACGTTAACAGTTCGTTCATAAAAACAGGTATATTTCTTAACATTTGTGCAGTATCTTATATACAGAACGAAGCGAGAGATATGAAAGCTCGTTCAAAGTAATAATTAAAGCATATAATAAAATGGAGGTAAAATAAAATGTTTGAACTTATACCTTTTAACCACAATATTCGCAGAGTAACTTCTTTTGACCCCTTCCGCGCAATGGAAGAGATGGAGCATCAACTGTTTAATAACGCTAACGCAGTTTCTACATTCCGTACCGATGTTGAGGATAAGGGCGATGCCTTTATTCTGGAAGCCGAACTTCCCGGCATTAAGAAGGAGGACATTGAGCTTAACATAGAAAATGACTGCCTCACCATTTCTGCCCTGAGAAAGGATGAGAAAAATGAGCAAAAGCGCAACTATATTAAGCAGGAGCGTTTCTGCGGTTCATTCAGCCGCAGCTTCGATGTGTCCGGAATTGACATTGACAGAATTGAGGCCAGCTACAATGACGGAATTCTCACCCTTGTAATGCCCAAGAAGGTTGAGGTTGCTCCTCCAACCAGAAGGCTTGAAATTAAGTAAACACTTAGATTAGACATTAAATCATTCTATCCCCCCTTTTTTCATCTCCCTTTATTAAGGCGGGCGGCTGTTAAGCCGCTCGCTTTTCCTTGCTATTAGATACAAGCTATACTATAATAGGAAAAAAGGAGCTGAAAAGAATGTATTTTGATACCCACGCCCATTATGACGATGAGGCTTTTGATAATGACAGATATGAGCTTCTGCCGGAGCTTTTTCAGCAAGGCGTTGAATTGATTGTGAACCCCGGAGTGGATTTAAATACAAGCAAAACCGCAATGCAACTTGCGGAAAAATACAGGGAAGTATATTTTGCCGCCGGCTGGCATCCGGAGGAATGGGAGAGCGCCACAGATGAGGCTTTCGAGGAGCTTTCGGAGATTGCAAAGCACGAAAAATGCGTGGCTGTCGGAGAGGTCGGCCTTGATTACTACTGGGACGACAGCCATAAGGCGGAGCAGAAAGCCCTTTTCCGCCGCCAGATTGAGCTGGCTCTGGAGCTTAATAAGCCGATCATAGTCCATGACAGGGAGGCTCACGGTGACTGCATGGAAATAATTTCCGATTACCCTCAGCTCAGAGGGGTTCTGCACTGCTATTCAGGCAGCGCAGAAATGGCAAAAGAGCTTTTAAAGCGGGGCTGGTATCTGGGCTTTGACGGTCCGATAACCTACAAAAATGCCAGAAAAAACATTGAGGCGCTGGAAGTTTGCCCTCTTGACCGCTTTGTTATCGAGACTGACAGCCCTTATCTTAGCCCTGTACCTATGCGTGGAAAGCGGAACAACTCAGGTAATCTGAAATATATAGTTGAAAAAATCGCAGAAGTTAAAGGCATTACCCCCCAAGAGGCCGCACGCCTCAGCATGGAAAACGGAAAGAGACTGTACAATATAAAATAAGAAACAATATAAAATAAGAAAAACCGACTGAAATCAGTCGGTTTTTTATTTCATGGAGCTTTTAAAATCAGAACCTGCTTTTCCATACTCTGTGAGGGGGTGAAAGAGCTGCTTTCAGCCTCTTTTACAAATTCATTGGGGTAAAGGGAAGTGAATTCCTTTAGCTCCGCTGTCTCCTCAAAGCCGTATTTTCCCAGACGGTAGTGCATGGGAATTATGACCTTGGGGTTTAGACTTTCGGCAACTTTCTTTGCGGTTTTGGGGTCAATGGTAAAAACTCCGCCCACAGGTATAAGCAGAACATCTGGAGAGCCGATGGCGGCCTTTTGCTCTTCTGTCAGCTGGTGGCCTAAATCGCCCAGATGACAAACCCGTATGCCCTCAGCTTCAAACACTCTTACTGTATTGTCTCCACGCAAAGTACCGCCCTTAGAGTCGTGCTTTGTCTGAACTTCCGTAATTTTAAAGGGATTTTCCATGCCCTCAATCAGCCTAAGCTCATCGGTATAGGCATGGTCAAAGTGAAAGTGGGAGCAGTAAATTCCGTTCACCTCTCCGCTCACATCACTAAAGCCCCGAACACACTTAAACGGGTCAGTAATTATCTTATATCCTTCGCTTTCCAAAGTGAAACAGGAATGTCCCAGCCATGTTATTTTCATATACTCCTCCTTAGCCCCAGCTTTCGTGCCACTGGGAGTAGTCCGCATTACCGTCAGGCCCCTGATATTCGCCTGTTATCTTACTCATTGCCCGCTCATAAAGCTCTGAACCCTCAGGGTAGGGGGTGGGCTTATAGTCGTTATAGGACTGAGCCTTTACCGCCGCCTCATCAATAAGGGAGCTTATACAGCAGGGGATTATATCATAGCCATCTCTTGAAATCGTGCCGTCAGGATCCCGCTTTACCCGCACCTGAACAATGGCGGTATCCGGGTCTGAGGGGGTGGTGTTGCCGCCGAATGACCAGTTGCCCATGGAATAGAGGATAAGACCGTCCCCGTATTCCTCAATGGGCTGGAGACAGTGGGTGTGGCTGCCGTAGATAAGGTCGGCGCCTGCATCTATACAGGCGTGAGCCAGATTTATCTGGTTGCTGTTGGGACGGTATTTCAGCTCCTCGCCCCAGTGAAAGGCACAGATTATATACTCGGCGCCCTGCTCTTTGAGAGATTTGATAGCCTCAACGCACTTCTCGGTATTGGGGATATATCCGTTAAAGTCGCAGTATATCCCAAGCACAAGGCCGCTTTCCGTGGTGAAAAGCTGACCCTCGCCCTCCTTGCCGTAGGGGATATTATATTCTTCAAGGGTTGCGTAGGTGCTGTCCCTGCCTTTTTCGTAAAAATCCATCATGTGATTGTTTGCAGTGGTCACAAAGTCAACGCCCCCCTCAGTGAGAATGTTTGCGTAGGCGGTGGGGGTACGAAAATAAAAAGTCTGGGGAGAATAAAGCTGCTCATCGGTGAAAGTACACTCAAGATTTGAAATTGTAAAATCATCATTCTTAAAATAATCCACCGTATTGGAAAAGGGATATGAGTAATCCTCACCCATGCGCCCTGCGTAGGAATAGGGACTTGTGGGGGCTAAATTCTGATGAGAGGTGAGGGTACAGTCTCCTATTACCGATAATGTAAAGATTTCCGGCTCCGGTTCCGGGGGCGGGGTAGGTGTGGGTGTGGGTGTTGGTGTTGGTGTGGGTGATGGAGTTGGCTCTGGACTTTCCGTAACAGGCTCTTCACTTACTGCCGGACTTTCAGGCTGAGTATCCGGAAGTCTCAGCCGCATTGAGGACACAAAAACCAGCGCCACAATCAATAGGGGAAGGACTGCGCTCTCTATTATTTTTAATTTCTTTTTCATTTTATTACCTCTGGTAGTGATGACTACTATATTATAAATAGCTTTAATATTAAAATCAAGAAATAAAAGCCAATGTTTAAAAGAACCGGCAGAGTTTAGTCTCAGCCGGTTCTGATTTGGTAATCTGTTAAGTTTATCTGCTGCTGTCAGCCGCTTTGTCCGCCTGTGGCTACCCAGCCGTAGTCGGTTTTACCGTCAGGCCCTTCATAGGTTCCGCCCAGCTTTGCCATTACTCTGGCGTAGCCTTCACTGTCCTCAGGATAGGGAGTAGGGCAGTAATTATTATAGAAGCTGGTGGGGTTTCCACCCTTCTGCTTTGCCTCCCACAGCTTCTGAGCGCCTTCAATGTCGGAACTTATGCAGCAGGGGATTATTTCATAGCCTTCATTTGAGATTGTACCGTCAGAGTCCCGCTTGACCTTCACCTTTACTATGGCTGTGTCAGGATCTGAAGGAGCGGTATGACCGCCGAAAGACCAGTTACCCATTGAGTACAGAATAAGTCCGCCGTTATATTCCTCTATTGGCTGGAGACAATGGGTGTGACTTCCGTAAACTAAATCCGCTCCGGCATCAACACAGGCACGGGCAAGCTCCACCATAAAATCGGTGGGAGTGTAGAACAGCTCGTCCTTACCCCAGTGGAAAGCGCACATTATATACTCTGCGCCCTGCTCACGGAGCTTCTTTATTTCGGCTACGCACTTGTTTTTGTCGGGTTTATACTTATTGTAGTCGCAGTAGATACCGATTTTAAGTCCGCTCTCAGTCTCAAAAATCGTTCCTTCCCCCTCTTTGCCGTAGGCGATGCCGTACTCATCAAGGGTTGCGTATGTACTGTCTGCGCCTTTCTGCCCGAAGTCCATCATGTGATTATTGGCGGTTGTGACAAAGTCCACATCCCCCTCAACAAGAATATTTGCCCATTCGGTAGGGGTGCGGAAGTAAAACCACTCAATAGACTGTAAATCC
The DNA here is from genome assembly GCA_020025675.1 of Oscillospiraceae bacterium. Classification (GTDB taxonomy): domain Bacteria; phylum Bacillota; class Clostridia; order Oscillospirales; family Oscillospiraceae; genus Limivicinus. The sequence continues at coordinate 4,329 of JAHHRS010000003.1, read as the reverse complement.
TGGTCGGAGAAATTACATTCAAGATTGGCAAATGTCATATCATCGTCCCGAAAATAATCAACTGTGTTAGAATAGGGATAGGCATAATCACCGTTCATGGTTTTAGCGTAGCCCTGCTGGCTTTGCAGAAATTTGGGAGCGGAGTTTAAAGTGTTGTCACCTACAAAAGAAAGAGTGAAATACTCCGGCTCCGGCGGAGGAGTGGGTTTGGGGGTTTCAACAGGCGGGGTCTCAACAGGCCGTGTATCTGAGGGCGGCTCCGGGGAGGTTTCGCTTATTACCGGGCTTTCCGGCACTGCTCTTACCCTCAGCGTAAGCATTACTGCACACAGCACTATGCAAATAGCTAAAGAAATGATTTTTAAAGTTTTTTTCATTTGTTCATTTGACCTCTGATATTAATACTGCTATACATAATAATAAATTTTCCGTTGGATTTCAAGTTTATTAGGAAAAATTTAGAATTTTATTAGTTAAAGTGCTGTTAGCTGTCTGTTAAGTCTGTTCTTCCTATTATAATAAGGTATATAAAACACACCCGTCGGAAAAAACTGACGGGTGTGTAGGAGATGAAAGCGTTGCTTTATACAACATTAAATTTTAAAATCAGAGCAGACCGCCTATTTTCACAAACAGAGGTGCAAAAACCAGTGCCACAACGGTCATAAGCTTTATAAGGATGTTAAGAGAGGGGCCGGAGGTATCTTTGAAGGGGTCACCTACCGTATCACCTACAACAGCGGCTTTATGAGCATCGGAACCTTTACCGCCGTTATGTCCGCCCTCTATGTATTTCTTTGCGTTATCCCATGCGCCGCCTGCATTGGACATGTAGATGGCAAGGAGAACACCGGTAACAAGAGAGCCTGCCAGAAGTCCGCCCAGAGCGGCAGGGCCGAAGATAATGCCTACCAGCAGGGGAGCTGCAACAGCCATGATGCCGGGGATTATCATTTCGTGAAGTGCGGCTTTGGTGGAAATGGAAACGCAGGAGGAATAATCCGGCTTTCCGCTGCCCTCAAGAATTCCGGGGATTTCACGGAACTGACGGCGTACTTCCGCTATCATCTTATATGCAGCCTTTGAAACAGACTCCATGGTGAGAGCGGAGAAGGCAAAGGGCAGCATACCGCCTATCAGAAGGCCGATAACCACACGGGGGCTTAAAATGTCTATGCTGTCAAGCTTAACCTCAGTAGCGTATGACACGAAAAGGGCAAGGGCCGTAAGAGCGGCGGAGCCTATGGCAAAGCCTTTACCCATGGCGGCGGTGGTATTACCCACAGCGTCCAGCTTGTCGGTTATATTTCTGACCTTTGGTTCAAGACCTGCCATTTCCGCAATTCCGCCGGAGTTATCGGCGATAGGCCCGTAAGCGTCAACGGCAACGGTAATTCCGGTGGTGGACAGCATACCCACAGCGGCAAGAGCTATGCCGTAAAGATTATTTGCCGCAGTATAGGACACATAAATGCCAACGCACACAAGCAGTATGGGAACCCATGTGCTCTTCATACCAACTGCAACGCCGCTTATTATGGTGGTGGCGGAGCCGGTTTCAGACTGATTTGCAATGCGCTTAACGGAATTGTAGTCCTCAGAGGTGTAAACCTCGGTCATAAATCCAATTATAAGACCCACAATTATACCGGATATAATGGGGACTGCATAGGTGAAGCTTCCAAGCATATAGTAGCTCAGAGGCAGAGAACCTAAAGCTACCAGAGCCGCAGAGATGTAAGAGCCCATTTTAAGTGCGGTATGGGGGTTTGAATTCTCTTTGCCTCTTACAAAGAAGGTGGCAACTATGGAGGCAAATATTCCGACGGCGGCAATTATAAGAGGATAAATTGCACCTGCCCCTGTGAAAAGACCCGCAACGGAAACGCCAAGGGTGAGAGCGGAAACCAGAGCGCCAACATAGCTTTCAAAAAGGTCAGCGCCCATTCCTGCAACGTCACCTACGTTATCACCTACGTTATCGGCAATAACTGCGGGGTTTCTGGGGTCGTCCTCAGGAATTCCTGCCTCAACCTTACCCACAAGGTCAGCTCCTACGTCAGCGGCCTTGGTGTATATTCCGCCGCCTACACGGGCGAAAAGGGCGATTGAGGAAGCACCCAGAGAGAAGCCGAAGAGTATATTGTAATTACCCGTAATTATGTAAATAAGACTGCAGCCCAAAAGACCAAGACCCACAACGCACATTCCCATAACGGAGCCGCCGGCAAAGGCAACGGAAAGGGCTTTGTTCATGCCCTGCTCTCTGGCGGCATTGGCTGTGCGCACATTGGCACGGGTTGCAACCTTCATGCCGAAAAATCCGGCAAGCATTGAAAAGACGGCGCCTATAAGAAAGCAAACCGATGTTCCCCAGTCAATGAAGAAGCCTATCAAAACGAAAAGTGCAGCAATGAAAATAGCCAGAATTTTATATTCTGACTGCAAAAATGCGCTTGCACCCTCAGCAATGGCAGAAGCTATTTCCTGCATATGCTCAGTTCCGGGAGCAGCTTTCTTCACATAATGAGCCTTGTAAAAGGCAAAAAGCAGAGCTGCGGCGGCAAGTATCGGTGCGAGATATAAAATTTTGTCCATATACGTTTCGCTCCTTAACTAATATTTTATTTCCTGTTTGTGTATTTTACACTATAAGTATATTTAAAACAAGGGTGAAAATCAAAGATTTAATGCAAAATAACCAAATTCATATAAAATGCCAAAATTGTGAATATGAAAACAGCAATAATATGCAAAATGCACAAATTAAAACTATAAATGCTATAATAAAATAGTCAGCTTTTAATAATATTACACAAAAGAACAAAAAAACGGTGAAAAGTTATGCATATAAGGGTTAAATGTAATGAAAATACCCTAACTATTGGAAAAAACGGAATTGTACTTATATGAAAAATGCACAAGGGCATAGAGAAATTAAAACCGTTTACATATTAATATGGTAAGCAAATTAAAATATTACAAAATCGGGGCGGTGATGGGGAAGGGTAATGCCTACAGGCCTTTTGTTTCCGATGTAAGCTTTTTCCAGCGGCGGCAGACCTCTATCAGGCCCTTTAATTACAGATTAAATAATAAGGCTCTTTAAATATTAAGCTTTTATCAGAAGGACAATTATTAAGAATTCTTAAAAAATACGAAATTAATAGAGAAAGTAACAGAAAAAGCTGACTTACAAGGGAAGATGAAACCAAAATTTTGCTTAATTACTTCAAAGATTACTATGGATTATCGCAAAAATTACAAAGCGGTAAAAATTCTTAACAAAAATATATTAAAATGTCTTAAGAACTCTTGCAATTTGAAAACATTCGTGGTACATTAATCATGGACAGCGGATACGCTGCCTGCTGAGGCATTGCCACAGGCAGGCTTCAGCAACGCTGAATAAATAAATTTAGTTTAGAATAAAGGAAAAAGGAGAAGCATTATGAAAATGAAGAAATTCTTGGCAGTTATACTGCTGGTTGCCATGTGCGCAAGCTTCATGGCGGTTTCTGCTTCCGCTTCTGAGAATGGCTTTAACATCAGTGACTTTGACCCAGATGTTGATGTCGTAGCTCCAGAACCGGAAGTTACCCCCTCCGAACCGGAAGTTACCCCCTCCGAACCGGAAGTTACTCCCTCTGAATCCGGCAATGCTGACGTCATTATCGGTCAGAATGCAGACATCAGTATTTTTGAAGAGCCTGAAAACGGCAGTGATGAAAAGGCTCCTGCCGAGAAAAAAGAAACCAAGGATAATAAGCTTAAAGAGACCACTGTTGCTGTTATAGGCGACAAGCAGTTTGACACTCTGGAAGCTGCTATCAAGGCTTCCGTTAAGGGAGATACCATTAAATTTGTGAAAAATATTGAGGTATCTTCCGTTGTACTCAAAACCAAAAATATGACCCTTGACCTTAATGGACACACTCTTAGCTTTATTGTAGGAAAGGGCGAGAAAAATCAGGACGGTTCTTTCTCCGGTCATCCCTATTGCATGGATGTTCAGAGAAACACCAAGATTGTTAACGGTACTGTTGCAATCGTTGCCGATGCAGATGTTGAAGGTGCATTCCTCCAGCAGAATCCCATCATAGTTGAAGACGGTGTTACACTTAACTTTTTAGCAAATCTTCAGTATGACGAGACCGCTTTTGCCGGAACTCAGTTCAGTGCTTTCGGCGGCAGTGGTACTGTGCTTGACGGCACAGAAAAGGAAAATGATGATAGAGCCCTTCCGCTGGATGAAAACGCAGAGCCCGGCCAGTCAGAGACTGACGCCTTAAGCGAAACTGCTGAAAGCGAAACTGCTGAAAGCGAAAC